>NZ_JBITWA010000021.1:0-64083 GCF_044543425.1 Bacillus sp. NPDC077411
CATAGTTTTGATTATTGTACTCATCTAAAAATACCAACCTTCTTGTACGCTTATAATTTTATTATGGGAAAAAAGGTTTAAATGGGACTTAACTATGTGAATGTACTGTTTCTTCCTCTAACATGACGTTTTCCATACGTACGTATATTTCGACTAACGTTTTTAAACGCGAGCTGAGAAAACGTCATCTTCCTTCCCCTCCCACGCCTTTTTTACTTTCATAAAAATAGGTATCACCATGAGTATGACATCTCCTTCTTCTTTCTTCTTTTTCACTATAATAAAAAAAGAAAAAGGAAAACATCGAACTTTCTTACATACATTCGTGTATTCTTACAGTTTTGTCATTTTTCTCGTCATTTTGTAAATGTGTTCATCGCCTTGCCTTTCGCTATTTTCAAAAACTCTTGTAACTCTGGGTTTATATTCGTCTTTCGGTATACAACGGCTAGTTCCGCAACAATTTTAGAATCACATATTTCTTTGTAGACAACTTCTGATTGATATAATTTATTTGCAGACACGCACAGAATAGATTTTCCTATTTTTTCTAATTATGTATTGAATCTTAATTTTTGAATATATTATAATAATTCTATACGGAAGATTAAGGAGGAAAATGATGAGATTGAAAGTAAGCTTTACTTGCAAAGTAATTCCTCTCTCGTATCGTTTTATGTTTGTGAGTTTTATCAAAGAAGCTCTAAAAACATCAAATGCAGTATATGCAGAGAATCTATATGTCTTTGAGAATAAACCAAATAAAAAAAGCAAGAATTTTACGTTTTCGTAATAGGGGTATTGATACATACCATCAAGCCATGAATTTTTTATAACCATTTGCTACTTTGCCTCTGGTTACAAGAACGCTGGTACTGGGCAAGATAGAAAAAGAAGAACCCGTTTAGGTTCTTCCTTTAAAAGAATACAGAAGTTACTCAACAGCAATCGGATTATTCTTTATCTTCTATTTCTTCTGTATCATATAATAAATCTTCATTCACAACATATATTGGACTATTTGCAATATCGATACAAAGTACTTAAGACCACGGTATCGCAAAACGTTCATATACATCTCGCCAGAATTCCATGGATTACCTTTCGAACTCTACCATTTAACTACTGATATTAACCAAGATTCATGTCATCCGTAATATAGTTCTAATTCAAATCATATTGTTTATCTCAGTAATAATTGAAGCATCTTGTGCTTGAACTTCAATATATGATGAATCAAAAATTTTGCAGAAAATTTCACATCTATCTCGAAGATACGTTTCAAGTTCATCCATAGAATTAAATACGTTTGTTTTAATACTATTTATCATCTGTTCTATTTCTTGACCACCAATAATAAATCTTTCAGAGATATATTCATCATTTAAAAATGATAAATCCAATGGTTCGAACACAATCACATTTCGATTAAGAAATCCTCTTAATTTAACGTAACTTTTTACTTCATCTTTAGACTTAAAAGTATCTAGGTAGTAAATATATAAACAATACTTTGAATTTAAAAGGGTTATAACTTCTCTAATTGCGTCATTGATAATCTCATATACCCCTTCTTCACTATTATAAGTATTATTATTACTAATTATTAAGCTATGTTTTTCTTTTTTTATATATTTATTCATATTAGAAGATTACCGCCTATTCTTAGCTCTCCATAAAGTAATACAAATATCGTTTCAATATCTTGTTCTTCTCGAGCGCTTCTCTCTAAATTTGATTCAAACACTTTCATATCTTCTCCTAACCATTGGAACTTTCACTATAATACTTAGAAAATAAATATTGATATTCTAACGCTTCATCATAATAATGTTTCCAATTCCTTATATTATGAAACGCCTCTGCTAAATCTCTGAGAATGGAACTATAATGAGATGGGTACCTTAATTCGTCATACTTTTCAGTGTCTGGAAATGGGATAACAGGTACTCTATGCTCTACCACTGGATATACGTGTTTATCCAATTCATAAGATTCAATTGTTAATATCACTTTAATATTTTTTGGACATACAGCTTCATTAACACTAGCTTCTTCCTCATGCATTCCATCAAATAAAACACAAAAAACTTCATAATTACCCATTTTTTCTAATACTTGGCCAAATGCATACATATTATTTTGTAAAGGAATAGAGAATATATCCCCAACACTCCATTTTTGTTCATAACGTTTAGCTTTACGTTTATTCTTAGCTCGAGCAATCACCGTAAAGTGATAATTCTGTCCGTTTTTATTCGAATGTTCTTTTTTTCTTCTTTCAAACCTCGACCAAGATTTTGTACATCCAACATAATATTTTCCAGTATCTAGGTTTTTCCTTAAATAGATTACAGCATCTTTATTTTTTTAACTCCTGTAAGCTTTTTAACTTTTTTGGCCTTATTATAATATTTATAAACCTTATACGCTTGATATCCATATACACAAGCCACAATTAGCGGATGCTGCCCATCAGCGCATCTATTTTCATAACTGGATTGTTATGAGCATATGTGTAAGCATTTTGAGTAATTGGATCGTCTTCATCACCTGGATCCACCGACAAGAACACACCATGAGTTGGATTGTAATATCTCGCAATTAGATAATACATCCCAATCTCTTTATCATACATATATCCCGCATAACCAAATGAATTCTCTGCTACGATACCTTTTGCCTCACTCTTTAAGACATTTCCCCATGCATCGTATTCGTAGTTTGCCACCACTTGTCCATTTTCATCTGTCATCGCAATGACGTCACCGCGTGGGTTGTAGTGATGGTATACCGTTACTTTCGTATTTTGATTTAAAGCATTATATTCATAGTTTGTTGTGTTATTGTATAAACTATATTTGCCAAATCTGCAGGATTTCAAATTCTTCGTTATGCCTCACATACCATAAAAGAAATCGAAATTGTTCATGCCCTATACAAACAAAGGCGAAGTCTTCAAGCAGACTCCGCCTTTTCGGTGTATCATGAATTACAGAAACCACTAGCTACTACATAATATTTCCTCATACTTTTATATCCCTGTTTATCTTTTGAGAAACTTTGCAACAGAACCTTATTTTCTAATAAAACTGACAGAAATAAGTTCAAAAAACAGTTCCGATATTAGAAATTCCAAGTAACATTTATTTCTTCAAAAGACTCTTTGCTTTCTTTAAGCCCTTCATCATCAATTACACCCATCATACCTACCTCATGTTCAGAAAGAATTATTCTCTCTTCGGGATTTTTTATTTTCTTAGCAAAGATTAATTGTAATAATTCTAATTGTTGTTCAGTCATTTCGTATTCTTCTTCTAAGGTTTCTATTGCAGATGTAATATCCTCCAATTGTAGATTCAATAAAAAGCCGCCATGTTCTTGTAAATCTTCAAATGTGTCCATTGAATATGCATTATTATTTTCAATCCAAAATGATGAAGTAATTAATGGTATTGTTTCTCCTTCAACATCTTCTAATAGATATTGAAATGTTTCCGCTTTAGCTATCTCTTTCAGTTTGTCCGATGCTTCTTCAAAATAGGTCGATGCTTCTTTTACCAGCTCGCTTCTTTCACTATTTAAATCTTGGAATGCAGCAATACAAAAATCTGGATGAAAAGTTATCGTACCTCGCGCTCCTTCTCCATCCTGCAAATTATAATTAAAACCATCCCACGAATTTTCATACGATAATTCAGGATAATGCGCTACATTAATTGCATGTGCAATAGATTTTAAAATACTCCCTTTCCATAAATCCATTCTATTTATATCTAGTCTTTTTTTTAGCATATGATATCTCCTCTATATTTAATATTTATTAGATTTTTTTTCTATTCTCTGCGCGGGATAACACTTGTGCATTTTTATAGCTGTTACTTCCACCTTTACTTTTAGATGCCCATATGGAGACTTAGAAATTTTCCCTTTCTAAGTCTGTACCTTTTGAATTTTTTGTAAAGTTTATATCCTTTATATCCAACCACTACAACTATCGCTTTTGCCCATTTCCTATCCGGATCCACCATCATCACCGGATTATTATCCGCATACGTATACCCATTCTGCGTAATCGGATCATCCTCATCACCCGAGTCTGGATCCACTGACAAGAACACACCATGAGTTGGATTGTAATATCTCGCTATCAGATAATACATCCCAATCTCTTTATCATACATATATCCCGCATAGCCAAATGGATTCTCTGCTGCGATGCCTTTTGTGTCACTCTTTAAGACATTGCCCCATGCATCGTATTCGTAGTTTGCTACAACTTCTCTATTTTGATCTATCATCGCAAATACATCACCACGAGGATTATAGTGATAGTATAATGTTTGTCCTTTTGATTTTATAATCAACAAATATTAATGTATACCAAAAGAAGGAAGAGCCTACATCAGCTCTTCCCTCTTTCACTTCTTCTGCACCATATAACAAATATTCATTTTCCAATTTCAATAATATTTATGAGAAACTACAAGATGCGCTTTAAGATTATCATGGATAGTATAATCTATATTTCCCCATACTCTCCCTTTACCTAAATTTATTATATCAACTACACACATTCTTTTTATAGCTTTTCAATTTTCCAAACTAAATTATATGGATGCTCCTTTTCTAAAAAAGTTAGTACCCATGTCTCTTTCCCTCTATCATTCGTCAAAACCACTTTATGGTTTAACTTCCAAACTAAATCACTAACATGACTAAATATTTCTGTTTCGTATGTCTCCTGTTCTCTAATAAGCTTTTCTTGTTTAATTAACCTTTTAGTTCTAAATTCTCTTATTTCAAGGTAAATATCCATATAAGAAACTTCATGTTGACAAACTATATTACATACATATTTTTTGTTCGGACTATTTTTTTTTATATATACAAGTTCATTTTTATAATCCAATTCCATTATCTTATTGTATACTTTTTCTAACTCTTCTACATCCCAATCATATTTCACAGCTAGATTCTTCATTTCTGAATGTATAATCTGGAGGGCCAGTTCTTTTTTCTTTCTATCAGGCAAATCTGAAAAATTCTGTTCATTTCCAAATTCCACAAAAACATTAATATATTCAGGGAAATTTCGATATTCCTTCACCCACTGATTTAATAATGAAATATCATCTACACAGTGAATCAAAATACCTTTTTCATAGTCGGTTCTTAATTTTGGTATATATCTCCAATATAAAGAAGTGATACATCTTGTTTCTTTAAAAAAAGATGTATCTTCATCGTAGTTACTTGAAGATGTTAATTTTAATGTTTCTATGTTACTTATACGTTCTTTTCTTTTTAGGAATGTTAATTGAATATCTTTTACAACCGGCATCTACTCTCTCCTTACTAACCCTACGGTCGACTATGGAAGGGTTTCGCTAATGGTTTTCCTTGTATTCTATTAATATACTTTACATGGTATTTTTCCCAACGCTCTGCTTTAGCTCGACCTCTTAAATCCACTCTAACAATTCTTGATGCATAATTATTACCGTAATTTCTATTAAAGTTCCTTACTTGTTTCTCAGCTCTTGCTGATTTACCATTCTTCTTAATTCTATCACCGCTAATTCCAACTTTAACAACTTGTTTACTTTTCGTATTATAAATTTCATAGCCATGATATGTTTGAGGGTTCTTTTTACTATTAGAATGTCTATTCTGTTGTTTATTTGTTTGTTTTATTTTTTTATTATAGTTATTAACTTTTTTAATTTATTTATATCCTTTGTATACTTTATACGCTCTATATCCACCTACTGCAACTGGAATTAATAACTGTGCATAATGTCCATCTGGATCCACCATCATCACCGGATTATTATCACCATAAGTATATCCATTCTGCGTCAACGGATCATCCTCATCACCCGGATCTGGATCCACTGACAAGAACACACCATGCTCTGGTTGATAGTAACGAGCAATCAGATAATACATCCCAATCTCTTTATCATACATATATCCCGCATAGCCAAATGGATTCTCTGCTGCAATACCTTTTGCGTCACTCTTTAAAACATTCCCCCATGCGTCGTATTCATAGGTTGCTACGACTTGTCCATTTTCATCTGTCATCGCATGACGTCACCACGTCGGTTGTAATGGTAATATACCGTTTGGTCTTGGGACTTCATCGCAAGGCGGATGCCGTCTATAGAGTATACATATTGACGGAGAACGTTTCCACTTCCATCTGTTTCGTATAGTGGGTTGATGCTGTCACCATCGTAGTGGTAACGTGTCGTTGTTCCGTTTACTATCTTTTCAATGCGGCGACCGTCGTCATCGTATTTATATGTCGCAAACGGTGTGCTTTCGCCTTGTTTTATGATGGCGATAAGTTGGTCTGCTTCGTTCCATGTGTATTTGCCATCGGATGTACGGTTTCCATTTGCGTCATACGTTAGGGATTCGTTTCCAAATTTCGTCAACTGATTGCCATCGTTAAATACGGCTGATTTTCCCGCTTCTGTTACTTGTACGCCTATGCGGTTTCCAAAACCGTCATAGCTGTATTCTTTCACTGTACCATTTGGTAATGTTTCTTTTGTAAGTTGATTGATAGAATCATATGCATACGTTGTTTTTTCAGTTTTATCACCGTTTTTGCGTTCAACTGCGGTGCGGTTGCTTGTTGCATCATACGTATACGATTCTTCTAAGTACCCTAACCTTTAAGTTATGAACATAAAAGAAAGAAGAGCCGAAAACAACTCTTCTTTCTCCAAAATAATTCTTAATCTACGCTTCCTCTTCTACTTCTTCCACATCATTTAGCACCTGTTTAAATCGATTTTTTCTATTAAACATACATCATTTACCTCTCCATTTTTAGTCTTAGTACACAATTAATATTATTCATTAATATCTATTATCCATTTTTTTGTCTCACGTTTATTTAACATTTCTATTTTACTATCACTTATCCATTTGATTTTCCCTAAATGTTTTGTAAAGAAAAATTCATCCGGTAATTCTGATTTTACTAATTGTGATTTTACTTGAATACCATTACGTAATCTAACTACAATAAAAATATCGAAGCTGTGCAACTTGTGCTCACAATATATTTCGGCAGTATATTTTTTACACGGACTAACTTTTGGTTTTCCAAAAATATAATTATTTTGATACCCGCATTCTATTATTTTTTTATAAGGATATTCAAAAATCTCCTCATTCCAATTTTCTTTTTTAGCTATCCTTAAGATACCGGCCTGTAAGGCTTCTAATATCATTACTTTTTTTTGTTCGCTAGTTTCCATAAAATACTTATCAATATCGAATAAAACTTGTACTTCTTCCACTCCCCCTATAGTAAGAATCCTATTTTCAGTAATTTCACTTGTTCCCTCAACTAATAATTTCCATACTTTCCCTGCATTAAACTTATTAAATACTCTTTCATAAAAAGCACATACACACCTAGTTTCCAGTGAAAAAGCATATGCCTTTTCTTCATCCTCATAGTCAGAGATTCTTAAATCAAATTCTTTTAATAACATAACACTTCACATAACCTTCCAATCTAAATAATTTATGGTCTTACATGTCGCTTCATCGGTTGTTTAGCTTTTCTCATCTTACTTGCATAATTACGTTCCCAATTTAAAACCATTTGTCGGTTTTTAACATTTTTAACAACTACTCTTGCATAATATTTTTGATATCCTGCTTCCCTATTCCAATCTCTCACCTGTTTATTTGCACGACGAGATGTCCCATTTTTATTTAACTTTCCTCCGCTCACACCAACCTTTTGGACTACTTTTTTACCATTTTTATTATAAGAGTAAATTTCATAACCATGCTGCCTCTTTTGACTTTCTTTACTATTGCCATGTATCTTCTTTGCAGTTTTGACTACTTTTTTAACTTTCTTATACGTGGTATAAGCCTTATATCCTCTATAAAGAAGTATCCCACCTACAATAACTGGATGATTTCCATCTGGATCTACCATCATCACCGGATTATTATTAGCATAATTATACCCATTCTGCGTCAACGGATCATCTTCATCACCCGGATCCGGATCCACAGACAAGAACACGCCATGAGTTGGATTGTAATATCTTGCTATCAGATAATACATCCCAATCTCTTTATCATACATGTATCCTGCATATCCAAATGGATTCTCTGCTGCGATGCCTTTTGCATCACTCTTTAAGGCATTGCCCCATGCATCATATTCATATCTTGCTACGACTTGTCCATTTTCATCAGTCATCGCAATGACGTCACCGCGTGGGTTGTAGTGGTAATATACCGTTTGGCCTTGGGACTTCATCGCAAGACGGATGCCATCTACTGAGTATACATATTGACGAAGGACGTTTCCACTTCCGTCTGTTTCGTATAGTGGGTTGATACTGTCGCCGTCGTAGTGATAACGCGTCGTTGTACCATCTACTGTTTTTTCAATGCGACGTCCATCGTCATCGTATTTATATGTCGCAAATGGTGTGCTTTCCCCTTGCTTTGTGATGGCTACAAGTTGATCTACTTCGTTCCATGTGTATGTGTATTTGCCATCGGATGTACGGTTTCCATTTGCGTCATATGTTAGGAGTTCGTTGCCAAACTTCGTCAGCTGGTTACCGTCGTTAAATACGGCTGTTGTCGATACGGCTGCTTTTCCTGCTTCTGTTACTTGTACGTTTGTGCGGTTTCCAAAGCCGTCATAGCTGTATTCTTTCATTGTACCATTTGGCAATATTTCTTTTGTTAATTGATTAATAGCATCATATGCGTATGTTGTTTTTTCTGTTTTGTCACCGTTCTTACGTTCAATTGCGGTGCGGTTGCTGGTTGCATCATACGTATACGATTCTTCTAAAATGCGCTGTGAATCTTTTGTACCAATTTGTAAGTTTGTAATCAGCTAATAGAGAAGTGGCTTTAAGTTTATTCATCGTGTTATTTTATTTCCATATGTGCATTATTAGATGAGCTTAATTTTTACAGAATAATACCTTAGCAATGAGAAAGCACTACAAAAAAATACTTAATTCAACTTATATAGATTTATATCTTCAAAAAAATTCAAAAAAAAGTCATAAATGGCATGTTCTAAATTATATAGTGGAAAAGAAATTGCATCAAAAACAGGGAAATACGAAGGGGGAATTTTGATTGAAAAACAAGTTGATTTCTTTATTATCTGTTTTATCAATTATTTTTGGCGGGTTCTTCTTTTATAACACCGATACCTCGCAAGCAGCAACGTCTAACAAATACGTTCCTAACCAAATTATTGTGAAATTTAAAAACACTACTTCAGTTACTAAAAAACAAGAATTTCATAAATCAGCAGGAGCTGAAATTGTCTCAAAAGATGACGCTTTAGGGTTCGAAGTCGTTCAATTTACTTCAGGTACTGTCAAAGATAAGATGAAAATTTATAAGGATAACCCGGATGTAGAATATGCAGAACCAAATTATTATTTCCATGCATTTTGGACTCCTAATGATTCTTACTTTAGTAATCAATATGGATTACAAAAAATCCAGGCTCCTCAAGCTTGGGATACCCAACGAAGTGACCCGAATGTGAAAATTGCTATTGTTGATACCGGCGTACAAGGTTCGCATCCAGATTTATCATCTAAGGTAATCTATGGACATGATTATGTAGATAGTGATAGCCAATCCGATGACGGAAACGGGCATGGTACACACTGCGCTGGTATTGCAGGAGCTCTTACAAATAATAATATTGGAATTGCAGGGGTTGCTCCGCAGTCCTCTATATATGCTGTTCGCGTACTAGATAGTCAAGGAAGTGGTACTCTTGACGCTGTAGCACGAGGTATTCGAGAATCTGCAGATGCTGGGGCAAAAGTAATTAGCTTAAGCTTAGGAGCTTCTAGTGGAGGAACTGCCTTGCAACAAGCTATTCAATATGCTTGGAATAAAGGTGCTGTAATTGTTGCCGCTGCAGGAAATTCTGGCAATACACAACCCAATTATCCTGCTTATTACAATGAAGTAATTGCAGTCGCATCTACAAATCAATCCGATCAAAAGTCCTATTTCTCAAATTATGGAAGCTGGGTAGATGTGGCGGCGCCAGGCTCAAGTATTTACTCTACGTATAAAGGCAGTACGTATCGATCATTAAGCGGTACATCTATGGCAACTCCACACGTTGCAGGAGTTGCAGGATTATTAGCAAGTCAAGGATACAGTAACGTTGAAATCCGTCAAATTATTGAAGCAACAGCAGACAAAATTAGCGGAACAGGAACATATTGGAAAAATGGTAGAGTAAATGCAAGTAAAGCTGTGCAATATGGATTACAATTAAAAGAAAAGAAAGCTTCATAAAAACTGAAACAAGTGTGTATATTATGTTCCCTATTGCCCTCTTAGCTAAGTTAAATATAGATAAGGGTAATTAGTTGCCTATATAACCTGTAACAATGATTACCAAGTAATCATTGTTACAGGCTATTTTTTATTTCTATTAAACTAATACACGAATTATTAATCATTATCTTCTGCCCACAGTATGCCTATCTTGTTTTTATCTATTGCTAAAACTCCTGTGTCAAATGTCGAGTTTGTAATTGATGTCCACCCACTTAGCCTAAAGAATCCATCAATTTCATCAAAGTTTCCATTAGTATAGTATTTTGCATCTGGTAGAAATTCGTTTAAAAAATAATTACTTAATTTTTCTGCTAAAGGCTTTGTTTCTAAATCAATATCATAAGCCATATCCATTGATAAAATGTACTCAAGAATTTTCTTAGCCATTCTTTTGTCAATTACTTCCCATCTTCCTTTTATTTCATTGGATTGATGACCTATCTCTTCCAAAAATTCTTCCTTTGTTATTTCATTTCTCAAATTATTTATACTTTTGAAACTGCAAGTAATGCTACCTGAATTTCTTTTGGTTAACAATATATTATTAAAATCTTCAAGGCTATTAAACATACATCAATTTCTCCTTGTTGTATTCGCATCTTTACAGCTAATTTTGTTTACAGTTTTCTTTATTATGAATTAATCTTAATAATTTCACTACATGTTTTCCTTTTTCGCTCACTCTTATCCTACTAATAGTAAATGATTAATTGTATGGTTTCATTAGTTGCTGTTTTGTTAGTGCTGATTTAACGATATATGAATTATCTTCCTTTTTACAGGGAAATCTAAAATTTTCAGTAATGAAATATATATGTGATTCTGTCTCTAAGGCTACATAAGCTTTAAGTAAATGTTCCACAATGTCTTTATTACTTCTTAATCCTAACCTTTCACGGCTGCGTGCTAAAAATTGTATATTTGCATGATCTGAAACTATAAAATTTAGTTCGCTAAAGATAGTCACTCATTTTATTCTCAATTTCTTTAATTAAGAGCATACCTAAATCAACCTGATAATTTTCTAAAACTCTCCCCATTGCCATCGAAAATGTTATCAAACCATTTTCTTCTATATTTCTAAGTATCCTATTTTCTGCTTCTTTTGATATCACTCCTACTTTATTCATTAATACTTTCTTTATTTCCATTACTTCTTTAGAAAGCTCTTGCACTGCTAAATCATTTGTGTTTTTGTCTGTATAATTCTCCTTTTTCTCAAACGTCAAATGCATACTAGAAAATTCCAGTTTACTTTCCTGATTAATCCCTACAACTTTAACATTATCAATTCTGTCCCCTATTGAAATATATTCTTCTATATTTTTAATGAATTTATCCTGAAACTTATTAATGTGTAAAAGTCCTTCAGTTTTGTATTCATCATCAGTTACTACAAATATACCAAATCCAACAATATTTTTTACTATGACTGAAACAAAAGAATTTATTTTATAAATAACCTTTAAATCCCTATGCTCTGTCGCTGTCCTATGAAGATGTAGTTCGATATTAGTATCAACAGTTGCTAATCTTTTCTGTACCATTTTTACCACTCCTCTCCATATAACCTTTCTATAAATTTCCATATACACTCTATATTTCCTCTAATAAATAAAATAACTTGTATAATATTAATATTTTATTTCATTTAACCTACTGTCCGACTTAAAAAATATTTTAGACTGAATGCTGTTGACCTATATAAATCCATTTTCATTTTTCAACATATAAGTCGCTTCTATGCACAGCCAGATGCTCTCGTCCTCCCCTAAAAAGAAAGGGGCTTTTAGGTCGTTTTTTTAACTTGTATATATAATTAGATTTTTCTCTTCTTATTTCTTTAGTTTAATAAAATTAGGGTTTAGACTGATGACTTAGTTTCATTTTGTGTGAAGAATTTTTATTAAAATAAAGTGAAACTTCCGTCAGTGGGGGTTTTCTTCATCCCCCGCTGACGGTTAGCCCGACCAATCGGGCTTTTACGGGCAGTTATCCCCCACCTATCTTCTCTGCTTCTCTCTGAATTTTGAGGTGGGGGTCTTACTGCCCAAAAAATAGCGGGATAAAATATGAGACTAAATAGTAGATATGAAATTTTTATACAGGAAATAAGGAAAATCCCAAGAAAATATACTTAAAAAAGGCTTAATTGAATGAGGGATCAGCCTGTTTGTTTACTACGTATAATGACACATTATGTAAATCTACATTGTTTTCATAAGGTTTAAATAATACTAAGCTATTCAAAAATTAAGTGTAAAAACTGGAGGTTACCACTTATGTCTCAAGTAAACCTGAAGAGAATAACTTCTGAAGGGACTTTTCATTTTTTGTGATACATTGGTTTTCTGTTAACATAAGGTGCTCTCATGTACAGAAAACACCATTTCAGTCTACAACTATTTTTTAACAGTTTAATACTTTTTTCTATAGCCTAAAATATTTTTTAACGAAACACCTACACAATCAAGAATTTTTTAGGAGGGATATATCATATTTCCAAAAATAAATGAATTGAAAAAGCATTGAATAGTGTAAAGCAATTATTAGATAATAATCAGGAGATAAAGATATATGTTGGTATAGGAACGACTTTAAAGTAAAGTTTGTAAATTTAATACTTATAACCCTTAATATGGTAATTAGGTATACAGAAAGACATACTAAATACAATTGGATATTTTTTGTTCCAAAATATATTCTACTTCTTTCATACTCTGCTTATTTGTTTTTACAATCTTTTCAAATGGAACACCAATTTCATGTATACTTGGCTTTAGTCAGGATATGTGAAAAAATGGGCATAAACATGCCCATTTGGAAAGACAAAAGATTGTTTGTACAACATGATTGATAGTATTATTAAAATCCTTGTTGTACACAATAAATATCTTTAATTTTCGCTACAATCTCATCAACAGCATACAAAACTTCTTCTTCACTTAAATATGGACTAATTGATATACGAATAGAACTATTTGCTTCTTCTTTTGTTAATCCAATCTCTTGTAAAACATATGACGGTTCTAAACTACTTGAGTTACAAGCAGATCCTGAAGAGATAGAAACAGTTCTCATACCTGCTATAAGTGTTTCTGAACTAATGTTTGGAACCATTATATTTATAATATGAGGTATACTATTTTCCATGCATACATTTACGCAAGAATGAGGTATTTCTTGTTGAATTCGTTTTACAACAATTGTTCTTAATCTCTTTACCTTTTCATAATTTTCTTCTAGTTCTAATACAGCAATATCACTTGCTACTCCCATACCAGCTATTAGTGAAGTCGGTAATGTCCCACTGCGTAAATATGTTTGTTCACCACCAAATAGTAAAGGCCGGAAATCTTTCTGTTTGTGTTGATTTACATATAAAACGCCTATGCCTTTTGGTCCATAAATTTTATGTCCCGATAATGATAAAGCATCGATATCTAATTTTTTTACATCAATTGGTATTTTTCCAAAAGCTTGAACAGCATCTACATGTATCAATGTTTGATACTTTCTGCATAGAGCAGAGATTTCATTGATAGGCTGAATTGTCCCAACTTCAGAATTAACATATGCAAAACTAACAACCCTTGTATTATCATCTAACAAGTATCGCAATGAATCTAAACAAATAGTTCCATCACGATTAATATCCACATATTTTACGATAATCCCTCTTCTTTGTAACTCTTTGCCGACCCCTAGAATCGATTTATGATCTATAGGAGAGAGAATTACATTTACCGGTTCTTTTTCATAATAATCAACGGCTCCCAATAATGCCAAGTTATTACTTTCTGTTGCACCTGAAGTAAATATTATTTCTTCTTTATCGGCACCAATAGAAATACCAATTTTACTTTTTGCTTGCTCAACTGCATACTGTGCTTTTTTTCCCATCACATGCTGAGACGATGGGTTTGCAAATTCTGTTTTCATGTACTTCTCCACCACTTCGACCACTTTATTATGACACGGAGTGGTAGCAGCATAATCTAAGTACACTTGTCTCATAAACATTGTCCTCCTTTGTTAAGAAGAAAACACAGAGAAATTAATAGGCTTTTCATAGATTTCTTCCTTGGACATTTCACCGCTTCCTCCTGGATCTGCAACGATAACTTTCATGCCTGTTAGATTATATAGATTAAGAGCAATTTCAATCCCTGTACGTACTGGCTGGTAACACTCCCCAGGCGCAAATAATAATAATGCTCTATAACCCGCCTTATATACCTCAGCAATCATTTCTGTAATTTCTCCTGCACATCCAGTTATACCGCAACTAATTAATGTTTTATAATTTCCATCTTCATCTAAAAACGATACTTCAGATTGATTGTCTCGATCATTTAACATTCTTTTTTCTAATTTTCCATCTTTCACTAGCTTACTAGCGCTTTTTTGAAATCTATATTTAAGCCAAGTTTCCGGAAAAAAGATTGGATTTTTTCGGCTAGACAAAATACTTTGTTGATTAAAGTACTTACTCTTTTCTAAACTTGTAACGTAAGCTTCTGGAATTTCTGTATATCTTTCGTAAAATTCTTTACGAAGGTCGCTAACACTTGCATTTGTAGAAGGGACATATTGCCAATCATTAATTAATAACAGGAATTTAATATCTTTAAATTGTTCATAAAATTGCTCACCTAACTGAATTCCAATATCCCAAGTATACATAGGGAATATACCTACTCTACGTGAAATCCGCTCTTTCATTATGCCTGTTTTCTGCTCTTCGATAATTCCAGGAGTTAAGTTATTCGTTTCTTCATTAAAAAAAAGCATAAAATGTCCTGACATAATTGCTAATTTTTCTTGAGTAGTATTTTTTAACTCTTCACTAATTAATTTGATCATTTCTTCTTCTGATGCAACTAATTGATGAATTCCTTTCTTTTTTACATTGATTGAATTCGACATATGTTATCCCCCTTAAAATGAATAGAGGCAGTGCTTGGATTTGAACCAAGGAATTAGGTTTTGCAGACCTATGCCTTACCACTTGGCTACACTGCCATTACATAAAGTTTAGCTGCCAATTTGAAGATTACTTATTACGTTGTTAATGGTATTATTAGCAAAAAGAAGTGTCAATAATATTTAGAATATAATTATTTTTCTCAATATTAAAGTAAATACCTAGAAAATCTATTGAAAATATAAGCATTCAAATAAAACAAAGGGATATACATATCATTTCAAAATAGTGATTTTTAAAAAAACATAACCATATAACATTTTTTTCTGTTTTATGAGTAATTACTCTGGATAAATTTCTCAAATAATAATCGATTTTTTATTTTGCAAATATAAGCTCTATTATGTTATGGTTATTTTTAGAAATTTTTGGTTTTCCAAAATCACCCAACACTATAATTACAAATAAAACTACTTAATAGGGAAAATTTATTAAGAAAGGAACTCCTTATGTCTAAACAAACACTTGCTTATATTCAAATTTCATTTGCAATGATTGCAATTGGAAGCTTTGTGGTTGTTAATAAATTCATTATTAAAGAGCTTCCTGTATTTATTGCTTCTGAGCTTAGATTATTAATTGCTTGCCTAATACTACTTCCTTTATTTTTATATAAAGGGGAAAAAATGCCGAAACTCGTAAAAAAGGATTACATCATATTTTTTCTTCAAAGTTTTATAGGTGTGTTCCTATTTAGCATATGCACATTATACGGACTAAAAAAAACAACAGCTTTAGACAGCGGCATTATTATGAGTTGTACACCTGCAATAATGGCTTTAATCTCTTATTTTTTTCTAAAAGAAAAACTAAGGATTCATAAAATAGGAGGAATTTTTTTAACCATTTTAGGTACATTATCTATTAATGTTTTTGGTCAACTTTTAAATTTTAATGAGAACTCACATTCATTAATAGGAAATATACTAATCTTTTGTGCTGTTATTGGAGAAGCAGTTTTCTTTTCCTTTGGAAAATTAATTTCCACACCTTTAAGACCTTTAACAATGACGACAATTATGAGCTTGACAGGTGCCGTATTATTTTTGCCTTTGGCAATTTATCAATCCTTACATTTTAACTTTTTTACTGTCTCTCCATTAATATGGTTGCTAGTACTATATACAGGCGTTGTAATTACTGTGCTAGCAGTTCTATTGATGAATCAAGGATTAGAAGTAGTATCAGCGGGAACTGCAGCAGTATTTACTGCTTTAATGCCGATAAGTACCGTCGTTTTATCAGCCCTTATCTTACATGAACCTCTTTTCTGGTATCATATTTTCGGTATGCTATTGGTCATAGCGGGGATTTTTGTTATTACAAACTCTTCAAGTGAAAGTACAGTTACAAGTAATGAAATATTTCAAAAAAGTAGAAACGAAAATATAAGTTCTGATACATGAGTTTGAATGCAAATAGATAATGAAAAATAGTAAAATAGCAAACCGTATGAGAGAGAACCTCTCATATGGTTTGCTGAACATTACTTAAAAATATAGTTGATTTTGAATATAAACTTATGAGTATTTATAAATTATTTACACATCGTTTACAAATAATAAAGATTTCCCTTTTACGAATGATTATATAAGTCCATCATAAGCATCTCCGAGTGATACAAAATCACTCTGCAGCCAATACCAATACTTCCCCTTATTATGTATAAGTCTTCCAAGTAAATCTGTAAACGATGTTGCAATGATTTGTGATTCTCCTACAATTCCATGACGATCAAAGAAGCTGTCATAACATTTCCCTAATCTATTTTGATGCAAATCAATTGTTACGTATTCTTCTTGTCCATCATTACATATAATATACCAATTTGAAGTCATATCATCTTCACACAGCTCACCTATTATTACCGGATTTGCTAAAACAAATTCTTGTGGAGAGACAATATAAACCGGATACTTCTCATTCTCAAACAAAACCATTCCTCCGCAAAGACTGTAAAATTCCTTTACCTCCTCGGGTAGGATATGCTTCTTCTCGTCAATTATCGGTATTCCTGCAGGCTCAAAGACACGACAATCAGATAAAGACTCTATTTGTGCAATAAGTTTACTCATTTCTTTCATATCTATAACTCCTAAAGTGATATTCGTATTAGCAAATTTGAGTGCACTTTTACGACATCGAATGTTTTTTAGTAAAACTGTTTTCTTTGATTCCCTTCCTAAATCATGTGGAATCTAGAAAAATGATTGTAGCACTGTCACTCAATTTCTTTTCTAAAGTTTCAATTTACTTCATTGATGGCGAAATGATTTAATATAAAATCAACCTTTACCGCATATAACTCTGGCATTTCACTCTTTATATTACATAAAATATCTCTCACTATTTGTTTTGTATGTTTATCAATCTGTTGTAATGCTTTAATATAGGGGAAAATTAGTTCTTCTGAATGTAAAAGCGTTCGATGAATTCTATCAGCCCAAAATTCTGCCTGAGGTAACATATTTGGTATTCCACTCGCTAACTGTACAAGTCCATCTTCTAATCCATTCCGGCTTGCAATAGAAAAAATCGTTTCAATTACATAATCGTCTGCAGAAGGTTCCGCTACATCGTCTTCAAATATTTTACAAAGTTCTGAAATTACCTCATTTTCTGCATGAACTGATAATTCATTTAATATTTCTTCAAATTTTTCAATATCATCTCCTTCATTTTCCATAAAGCGCATCTTATATAAAATAGCAAGTTGTTCTTTATAATTCATAATGTACCTCCCGATTTTATCCGCAGCGTTATTTTCAACTATTCAATCTTGTTCTACTTAATCCTCAACATGATTTAAACAATTATTATGTAAAAAAACAGCAGAGTTCTTTACAATCTCTGCTGTTTTCTATTATTTAACTTCTAACTTGAACCAATTTTTGATTGAATACACCATCGATTCCCTACAATTCTTCATCTTTTTTCCACAATATACATATTATTATATTTAGAGTTAATTTATTGATAGTTATATGAACGTTTCTATCTTTTACTTGATAGTCTATAATAAGAAGCCTGTTACTCTTCCGGTATGGTTAGTGGATTTGTCAAGCAAGATTTCCTTTTATATAGTCTATTCTTATTTAATCGGTTTCTCTGTTTTTAAAACAAATGAACTTAATGCAGGAACCTTAATCTTATTATCATGGAAAACATAAAGCACTTTATTTCCTGCATGTTCACCATCTACTAGCACTTTCCAAGGACCTTTTGATGGAAGAGTAATTTCCACGGATTCTCTATTCGCATTGTGAGCTACAACAAAGTATTCGTTTTTATTACCATTTGCTTTGCCATCTATTGTATAAGCTACAACATTTTTTGGAGCATCAATGAACGTTATATGTTTTTTTATTTGTTCAGCAGATGTCATACGAAAAGCTGGATGGTTGTTACGCAACTCTATTAAACCTTTCATATAATCTACTTCTTTATCGAATGCCACGCGGCGCACCCAATCCATCTGATTAATAGAATCAGGAGATTTGTAGCTATTATGATCACCATATTTTGTACGCATGAACTCTTGGCCTGCGTGCAAGAATGGAACCCCTTGCGATGTTAATATGATGGAAGAAGACAACTTGTGCATTTGTTTACGTACTTCTTCGCTGTCGCCAGGATTCGTCAACGCAAGCTTATCCCATAATGTATGGTTGTCATGTGCTTCAACATATGTCAGAACCTGCTCAGGATCCTGATAAGTAGCCATTTTTTTATCATAATCAATACCAGCCGTAATTCCTTTTTTAATGCGTTCTTCCATGTTTTGTTTTCCGTTCACAAAACCATTATCCGTATCCCCAAATACGCTGCCTTTCAATCCATCACGAATATCGTCATTAAAATGAGCGATTCCTTTCATTTTCTCCGCATTTTTTTGATTTGCCTTCAACTCAGGTGCAAGAGGGGTATTTAAATCCCATCCTTCTCCATGAAGAATAATAGAAGGATCAATTTTATTAACGGTTTTACGTACCGCATTCATTGTTTCGAAATCATGAATACCCATCAAATCGAAACGGAATCCATCTAAATTATACTCTTTTGCCCAATACGCGACGGAATCCACCATAAATTTCCTCATCATCTTTCGTTCAGAAGCCGTATCATTTCCTACACCAGTTCCATTTGCAAGTGAACCATCCTCGTTGTAACGATAATAATAGCCTGGAACTAACTTGTGGAAATTGGATTCAGCCGCATTGTACATATGATTATATACCACGTCCATCACAACACGAAGATTATTATCATGAAGTGTTTGAATCATCTGCTTTAATTCAGTAATTCGAACAGTCGGATCATAAGGATTTGTAGAATACGAGCCTTCTGGTACATTGTAATTTTTCGGATCATATCCCCAGTTATATTGTGGTTCATTTAAATTTTCTTCATTTACTGAAGCATAATCAAATATCGGTAAAAACTGAACATGAGTAACACCAAGATCCTTAATATGATCAAGACCTGTTTTTACACCTTCAGGTCCTCTTGTCCCTTTTTCTGCTACACCAAGATATTTTCCTTTATGTTTAATACCACTTTCAGATTGAATAGAAAGATCACGTACTTGCAACTCATAAATAATTGCATCTTCTGGATTTTTTAATTTCGGTTTTTTATTACCCTTCCAATTTTTTGGATTTGTTTCTTTTAAATCAACGACTGCTCCTTTATCACCATTCACAGAAGCAGCACGTACATATGGATCAACGGCCTCAGTCCATGTATCACCAATCTTCACCTTATATGTATAAAAAAGGCCTTTTTGATCTCCTTTAAGCTTTGCCATCCAAGTTCCTTTTTCACCTTGTTCCATGTTTATTTCAGTACCTTTTTCATCATTCCATTTTTTATAAGTAACTAACTTTGCCTCACTTGCAGTAGGAGCCCACAAACGGAACTTTGTTTCCCATGGCGTATATATATTCCCTAAGTCATTACCATCATAATAAAATAAATTATCAAATTCCTCGCTACGAATTACTTTACCAATCTCAGTATTAGCTTCAACGTAATTTTCCATTTTGATTTTGTATGTTTTCTTTAAATCAAGATTCTTTTCTGTAATTATTTTAACCTTATTGGTAATATCTCCATCATTTGTGTCATAAGGACTAACTTTCTCAATGTTAACGCCCTCAATTTCAATTTTTTGCTCCTTAATATTGAATGGAGCATTCGTAGTTATAGTGATTTCATTGAGGCCATCAATGGTGGCCTTCTGAATAGAAAGTTCAGAAGAAGGCTTAGCATAGTATACTTTATCATCGCCCGAAAGGACCCATACTTCAGCACGGCCATCTTTAATATTTTCAATCCAACGATCACCACCATCTTTTTCCCATTCATTCGTACGAACTATAAATCCTACACGATTATAATCTCCATCCATTTTCACCTTAGCATACTTACCAAACTCATCTTTCCCAGTGAATTCATGGGATTTACCATCTCCATTCCCAGCCCACATCCAAAGATTCCAATCTTTTGTATTTCCAGACTTCTCCTTATAATGAATAATAATTTCAGTTGTTTTTGTATTTGAATCTGCCTTTACATTTTGAAAAGAAAAACCAGATAATAGCATAACAATTACAGTAAGTAATAACATCGTCTTGTTTATTAATTTTTTTGTAAATTTCACTTCATTCACCCTTTCTTAAAATATTACGAACAATTGATTATGTTTATTTCAAAACTATATGTTACTAACTAAGTAACACTGCTTAAGTTCATCTGAAAATCTCTTTTATAACACCTCCATATTGAATGTATTCATATTTATTTCAATGATCTTTTAATAGGAAAATCAAACATATAAAGAAATAACAAAGGGGTTTACGAAAACGTTTGCATTAAATATCAAAAAAAAGAATTACTTATTCCTTGTTATATCTCTAAATATCAAAAGATCATAGAAAACCTTTTTAGGAAACCGTTTGTTATCGCTTTCAATTTTATAGTACTAACTATAAAGAGGTCAATATATTATTAATTATCTATTTTTATTCTGTGCACATATTTCAAATTTTGTTAACATTTAAAGTTGTAAATCATTGAAGAGAGAAATCATGGATATATTTTGATTTTGAGACTTCATTGTAGCTTCAACACCTAATAAAATTCTCCCACTTTACATAATAAAAACTCCCCTAAATACATTCACGTATTTAGGAGAGCTTGGGATTACTTTATTTTACAAGATTCATGTATTGAATCCTCTTTCTTTATAACTCGCTTGTATTAACTATCTCTTTTCAAAATAAGCAATGATTCTTCCATCACCAGGATACTCACCATTCCAGCCACAAGGAAAGCCACCTGCTTTATAGATTTCAAACATAGTTTCAAAAAAATTGTTATTTTTCCCATTGATAGCACGGCTAAAAGCACAATTATTGAGATCTGTTACAGTTTCTGTATGTTGTTTTTCCAGTTCAGATAGCTATAATCAACCTCTTCTTTTAATTCAAAATAGTTTTCCCAAGTATCTTGTACATGATAAAGTGTTTCGCCTGCATCTATAAAAACATCTCTATAATCATATAGATACTTCCAATCATTATCATTATTAAAGTAATACATTGCAAATTGATTACCCTCATCATTTAACATGTCGTCTGCAAACACACCACCCCACTTCATATAGATTTGCGTACCAGTAATTTGTCTAAGTTTAAACTTATTAATGTCATCTCGAGACCTTTCTTCAAATTCCTTACTAAATAAATTATTTTCAATGATCCACCCAAGAAACATACCAGTATGTACATATGCTTGTTCAATTGGCAAATCCTCTGGAAAATCACCATTATAGTGGTACTTTGCTTTATCATAAATCACGATGACCAGCTCCTTTTCATATCCCATTTATTTTACATACTATTGAAAATCAAACTATGCAACTATTATAAAAATCTCATATACAATGAATCTATTTTATTTAATTTGCATATTTATCCTATCTATATTTGAATCCCGTAGCATCAAAAAAAGCATCCCACTCCCACCAGAAGGAATATATACTTCCCCAGAAATCTCTATATTCTCGATAGTAAACTCGCCAGATTTCCGTTCGTATTATGAGGAAGTTCTTATATACTAATGAATCAACTTTTGTGTTTTATTCTTCCACTAAGAATTTTTTTACAGCAGTTTCAATTTGTTCTCTTGTTTGCAATTGATTAAGTAAAAGACTTCTTGTATAAGATGATTTCCCAGTATTAACAAATTCCATTTCAAAATTATTGTTAGGTTTTTCTGCTTGCAATAAAGAAGACATTTTGTAAATATCGTCAATGAGTTGTGGATTTTTCTTATAATTCAACATGTCATCTTTAAATTGTAAAATCACCTTATAAGTTTTGCACTCTCCGTTTTCTATATGATTACAAGAAGTGCCTTTGAACGTTACATAGTCATTTTCAATTCCTTTCATTTTGTCTTGAATCTGCGTTAGAATTAAATTGGCCCAATATTCTCTTGAAGCATTTTTCATTGCGAATAGCAACTGATCTTTTGATTTGATTTCTTGTATGTTTTCCAAATTTAAATGAGGTAACTTATCCTTATTATCTAGTATTTCAATTTTTGTTATTTGTTTATTATTGTTTTGAACAAGTTGCAATAGAGCAAATAAACGATCGAGTTCTTTCGTTTCAAATTGACTATAATCTAGATTTTGGACAGATTTTAACATTACAAATAACTCGGAAAGAGGCGTTCTATGGCTTTCTTCCATATCATCAATTATATATTGAATTACATTTTCATCAGGTGCTGGAATGTATCCTAACTTTTCAATTTCTTTCAATAATGGTTTGAATTTTTTATACTCTTCATATACTTTTAAACCATTTTCATAATCATTCCCTATAATGGTGGAGTTAAACAAACCATTCACTTCCACCTGAAACTGAATGTTATGATTATCTTTCACTTGAACCGTGTGCCAAGTGTGTCCCCCATTTCCTCCTCTGTGGTTTGAAAGAAAATAAGCATAAATAATGCTATAATAGCAATCGCAATTATAGCAGTTTTTTTTATATTCACACTTCACCCTTACTATATTTTAACATATAGACTTTAATGCTAGTCTAAAAAATGGACACGCCAAACTGGGGTTTTTAGTATAATACACGTACTAAAAAGAACGAGGTGTCTGCAATGGTAAAAACATATGATAAAGAGTTCAAACTTTATGCAGTAAAGCTATTGGTAGAAGAAGAAAGAAAAGGAGTGGAAGTAACATAAATATTTAGTTGTATGTTAGGATGATTTCTTCTAAATTCAAGTATTAACATTACCTTTATTATCTATTTTATCTAATTCTTCATGCTTAAGTTCTTTAACACTACCCTTTTCCGGAAAACCGTAACAATTACGTAGCCAAGCATATTTTCCGCAAAGTAGTTCATTTTGATGATAGTTTATCCTACCACCCCTTTCATATAGCATGATTATTGGTTCATACAGATCCTCAAATTGCATAGCAATTTTATTATTTGAACTAATCAGATATGACCATTCTAAAAAACTCTTACATAGATATCTAGCGGTCCAACCATACCTTAGTAAATTCAGGTCATTAACAATACCTTCAATATCCACTTGAATCTCAGTGTTTATAGTCTCAGCTGCACTAAAAATTGCTAAACGATACTTATTTTCTGGACTATATATATCCCTGAAAATGTTACCCCTTCTAATAAATTCTGAAACCAATAATTCAAATGATGGTTGGTTCTCCTTTACATTATCCCAATTTATGTGTTTTATTCTTTGAATTGCATTTTCAAATTGTGTCACAAAATCACTATCCTATATCTAAAATAAAATCTGGAAGATCTCCTGAAGGCTCTGGAGCTAAATTGTATGCTTCAGGGGGGACCCCATCTTCAATCGCCTTTACATCTTTAAGGCAAATCACTCTGCATCAATCTAGCTCCCTCAAGTTCATGTTCGACTAACTGTTTAAACCAAGTTTTGTGCTTTGCAGTTAATTCATCTTTCAAAGATACATATTCATCCTTCTCTGAAGTAGATAAGTTACTGCACAAATCTAACAATACTTAGAAAGAAAGGATATGCTTCACACATCTATCATACCTGTCCATCTATGTAAAACCGATTCCATTAATTCAAATCCATTTATATAAAATTAAAATGAATAATCATAAAGTTCGACTTTAATTTGTTGTCAAAACAGATTTTTAATCAAATTTCTAGTCAATTCTAGTTTCGATTAGTATTTATTTTTGCATGTCAACTTTACACTACTAAATGACCGTAAAAATACTTTTCTCCAACTTTCCATTCTCTTTTTGTTAATGCATCAATATATGACATCCATTCTCTGTATTTTTGATCATCTATTACGATTCCATACTGAACAGGGCATTTAATCCCACTCCAAATGGATAAAATAGACGGGATTGTAATCACATTAAACGTGTTTTTTTCTCTTAAAGAAATCATTACCCTCGGAATTAATTCCTTCACCAAATTCCCTGGAAATGACAAATTATTATGATAGTAATATTTAGTGATATCATTATTTTTAATGGACTCCGAATATATTTCTCTAAATTCTTCCATTGATAACTCATAATAGTCATCACTAACTCCAAGCATTAATGTCAGTGTATTTCTGATTGCCTTCTCAATAAAAGTCTCTTCCCATTCTTCTAATAAAGCGAGAAGGTATGGAATCACATTATATGAAAGAGTGTCTCCTGCACTTGCTACAAAAGTATGAACACTATCTTCAGAAGCATTTGAAAGAAATTTCAATTTACTGGTGTCTAATAGGTCATCGTGAGTAGCTATCGAGCAAAAAAGGCTTATACATAAATTGAGAATAACCTCATTTTGGGTACTATTCATTAGTTGTACTAGCAATTCCTTTACAGAAAAATCACCTAATTTTAACAATTCATTAATAAGGCGAAAGCATTCTTCCTCAGTTGTAGCATTCTTAAGCTGAGATTTAAGAGTTTGAATTGTATCATTAGGAATTTCTCCATACCAAATATCTTTCACCATATTTTCTAAATTCATAATTCCTCTCCTTATTGGGCATGTTTTTTATCAGTACCCGAGGAACTCACAAAATAGTAATCTACATTAGCGTTCCTTAGTTACTTTACTTAACATGCCCACTGTTTGTATTCGCTTTTTAGCTTGTTCTTTTTAAATTTTCTTTCTTCATTCTCAGAATCCAGCAAAATAACATTTCAAAAACCATTCATTTTTTAATTGATATGAATTCTATTGGAATAGAATCTGAAAGCCATACCTTTTCATTTCCTAGATAAAATTTAATTCCCTTTTTTTGAGCTTCTTCTGTATCAATTATTAAGATAACAGGAGCAGAGGTTTTTCGTTTACCGACTAGTTTAGCTGTCTCTATATCTTCTGAAAGATGAACATATTGCCTGGACATTGGTAACAAACCAGATTCGTTAATGGACTCCATAAATTTTGGTGAAGTCCCATGATATAGTTTTCTAGGCGGTATAGCTTTCTTTTTAGTAATCTTCATTGGAACAGAATGACCATATAAAGCTCTAATTTTTCCATTTGATAATTCGTGCCGCTTTTTTTCCGATATTAAAATCATTTGTTCTATGTCTTCTTGCGTAATATTTCTCCATTCTTTTGATTGATGCAATGCAGTTAATAACTGATTAACTGGCACCCATCCTTCGTCATCTAATTCTAATTCATACTTCCATGGAGCATGACGAAGCGCATAAGAAATTTCTTTGCTCATTTTTTGGTAATTCATACATTTTCCCTCCTACCAAAACCTCTACTTATTCAGCTATAAATGCATACATTTTGCTATTTTCATAGAAGATTGCAAAATGATACAAATCCCTAAGATAATGTACTTATCAATTATTCATATAAATTTCCAATCTCAGTAAACCAAAAACATCTCTTTTCCATACACTTAGGGTCAATTCTTTCTAACTCTTCTCTTAACCAATTAATCACAGATTGTGGTATATCATTATTAATAAAGGCATCCTCACCATTTGTTTGTACTGCCTTGTCAATCATTCTTGAATATACTAATAAACATTCTGCAAATTGACTTAAAGAAGAATTTATAAATTCTTCTTTATAACCATCACTATTATTAAGAAACACTACATTTTCTTTTTTCTCAATTATACATATTGGATCTCCAGAACCTGTCGATCCCAAAAACCAATATTTTTGAAATTCTTCTGGTATATTGAGTATACTTGTAATAGATTTTAATAACGCTTGTGAAGAAATAAATTCTAAATATGGTGCAGGAGTTTCAGGTAATCCTCCTATAGACAAAAATCTCTTTACTTCATCAGAAAAATCTGTGTCCACTAAATGCTCATAATTAAATTTTATTAGCGGACCATTTTTGCTAACATCCCATTTCTCATTAAACTCCTCTGGTAAAATCATCTTTTCACCTTTCTGTTTTGTAAGTATTGTTGTTCTTTATGTAAAAAGTCATTAAAAAAACTGATTAATCTTACTATATTTTCTTCTTCGGAGTATAGCAATGGGTTATAGCCGTCTTTAGGAGGCATATAATTAATAAACCTTTCCATATCTTCTGGATAGTCAAAGTCAGCATATACTTCAACAATTTTATTTAATAATTCTTTAGGTTCATCTTGATACATTTCTTTTAAACATTTAAGAATGCTAAACCTCCATTTTCTTTTTTCACATTCCCATAAATTAGAATCCTTTAATAGGTGTTCATCATTTAGCTCTTTCAATATGTTTTTCAGTATTCTCCGATATTCAATATCATTTTTTCCCCAAGCAAGTTCTATAATGAACGGATTATTACATTCTTGATGAGTAGATAAAAATTCCACAGCATAATTAGTTATATCGTTATTTTTAATAATACTAAGTTCTAAACCTGCATATATTGTTTTCCAGTCGTATTTTATTTTGCTTTGCTTTAAAATATCTATAGAATAATCCATTATATTCACCTTTGACCTTTTGGATTTTGATTAGAAGAACCTGTAATTTCCCTATTAAGATTTAACTATTGTTATTCTCTCTGTAATTCATAAATCTTTATAACTGTAGTACTTCATTACGTGAAATATTTTTACCCTTTACTTTAGAATGTCCCCATGTTTCAACTGAGAACTAATAACTAGTACTACTTTTCTTCTAATTTTCCCTTTAGATATTCAGCAATTTCTGTTTGTCCAAATTCTCTAGCATATTTATAGGCATCCATCTTGTTAATCTTTTCACCAGTATATCTAATTGAAATATCTATACCTTTTTCAACTAGAAATTCGACTATTTCTTTATGCCCGCCATAAATCGCTCCAAATAGTGGGTTTCTTTTTGCTAAGCTCACATCTAATTCTGTGCCAACTTCTATTAGATACTTTACTATTCCGAAATGCCCCGCTCCTGCTGCCAAATTTAATGCAGAAGCATCAAATGTACCACCTCTAGCATCAATATCTATACCTTTTTCAATTAGATACTTTACTATTTCAAGGTGTCCATTCTTTGCTGCTACATGCAACCATGTACCAAACGGAGTCATAGTATTCAAGGTTTCTGTATCATTTCCTATTAATTGTTTCACCTCATTAATATCACCAAGTTTAATTGCATTCCTTATTGCTTTGTTTATACTTTTTTTATCCAATACAAACCCTCCTTAATTTCAATTTATCTTCTACTAGCTGCTCATTTTTACTAATTCCAGAAAGTTCGTCTACATTGAATTTATTATTTCGAATAGCATTATTAATGACTAAATCGATACAACCTGTATATTTGTTAAGAGAAGTTTTGATTTTCTCTACACTCTTATCATCGTTTAAATCTGCTAAAATTGGATAGCAGCGGTCTGGAAACATATGCGTAAGCTTCTGAAGTTCTTGCTGCTTTCTAACGACTGGGAAAATAATATGCCCATTGTTATAAAATATGTTGGCTAACTCAAAACCAAGACCTCGATTTGCCCCAGTTATTAATACTTTTATTTTATATGCCTCCTAGTAAAGGTATAAGATAAATTTTTATGGTTATATAAACAGGATATAATAATGGACAAATTTTTCTAAAGCTGTCCAGTGCTATATTTCCAATAAATTAGTTCTGTATCTCTGTGAGTAATTTGGAATCCTAACTTCTCTAAAACATTGTTAGAATTGATGTTGTCCCGTTCACATCTAGCAGTAATACATTTGACCTCATCCTGGTTCGAGGCCCAGTTTAATAATTTTGGGCAGCTTCAAAACAATAACCTTTACGGCGTTGGCTTTCATTAGTAGCAAAGCCAATTTCAATCATACCGCCCGAATCGGGATCACCAAAAAAGCCAATACCGCCAACTATTTCTCGTATAATTGTCAATGTTGCAATGAATTATAAATCGAATAATTTACTTCACCTGAAAACTGGTATACTAGCTGTTCTTGCATAGTTTGAGCGTGATATTATTCGTGGAAAGCCTCTTCGTAAAGATAATGCGTAAATACAAACAAAACCAGCAAAACACCTTTTCTGTGTCGTACTGGTTTTGTTGAAGTTTATCTTGAATTGTAGCTAGTTCAACGTGATTGCAAATTCCGAATTCGGCGCGCCAGCAAATACAACCGTTCCGTTATTCGGCAGTTTTACTTTGTTATTGCCGCTCACAACGGTAAAATTGACGCATACTCCCTTCTCATCATACACCGCGAACGAACTCTTCGATGACAACGCCACGATCATCGTTTTCCCTGCTGCCGCTTGCGGGATCGTAAACCATTTCGCATGCCCATTTGCTTGCAGCGTAACTTTGGATGATTGGCCTGCATCAAGCGGTTTTACGTTGGATTCACTTACGTATAACAATCCGGTCATCTCCATATATTCATTGCCGCCTTCTGTATAGAAATGAGTTTCCGTCGTATCACGGCCGTTCATCACAGGAATCTGGAGCTGATGCGCCGCGGTGTTCGGGCCTGTAATTTTTCTGCCGTCCCAATAGCCCGCCAGGCCTTTCTTGCGAGTAATTTGTGTGGTAAGAAGTTTCGGTTGAACGAGATATTCAATAGAACTAAATTTCTCGTTTACGAGATAGAACTTGACGCCTTCCCGCTTCGCCCATGTGGCAGCGGTTTTCTTCGGTAGCACGTTGTCTTCTAGTTTCTCGGCTAAATAGTGAGTCATCACATCTTGCCCTAAGCCTGGCGTCGATTTATATGTGCTCTCCCTCAAATAAGTTCTTCCATTCTTCTCGGTGACGAAGTTGAGCTTGGAAGTACCCTTCTCATTAATAAAGCTTCCATTCGCAGTATATACATATTTTTCTTCTCGATTAGATGGTAAGAACAGTTCTCCATTCTTTGTAATTTCTATTTTGAAATGACTTTCACTATTGCCGTAAAAACCCGCTTTCTTCGCCACGTCTTGAGGCATCTTGGCCTTGATCGGCTTGCCAAAGGATTTGTTCGGCTTGATGTCCTTAATTGTGCCCTTCTCTTTGAGCGCGGCGAGCAGCAATTCAGTTGCCATCAGTTGATTTGTAGAGCTTTGGCCACCGGATGACAACACAGCCGCTGCCATCTTCTGTTCCGGAAGCACGACCAGTATAGCATGTTGCAGTGCCGTGTCGCCGCCCTTAGCCAAGCCTTTTACCCCATATTCACTGAATGGGTATAGTTTCACACTATCCCAGCCAAGACCATAGTTGAAAATATTATCTCCATCCCCCGGCCACATTCCTTTTTTATATTCCTCTTGCTCCATCGCCTTGACTGCCTTATCAGAGAGAATCCCTTTTCCCTGTCCCATAAATAATTGTGAGAATCGTACCATATCTTCTGCCGTGGAAGAGATCCCTCCCGAACCAATCACATTCACCGATTCAATGGGAAGCTGCCCTTGGTACGCCGGAAAATAAAGTCCAGCCCGCTTTTCGTCTTCCCATTTGTCCTGCGGCGTTTTCGTATGATTCAGCTTTAAGGGTTCTGTAAACCGTTGATGTAGAAATTCGGTAAAGCTCATACCGCTGACTTTTTCCACCAAAATCTCGGCCAGCGTAAAGCCGTCGTTGCAGTATACCGAGAACGCACCAGGATCCGCCTTCAAGCTCTGGTTGGACAATTGCCGCAACAAGACATCATGGGCATAGGGATCATTATCGTTAAATAAAAATGCATTACTAAACGTGGAACCTTGCAAGCCGGAGGAGTGGTTCAACAGCATACGCGGCGTAATGCGTTTGTACCGCTCATCTTTCATCTTGAAATCAGGAACATAGTGGACGACAGGAGCATCCAAATCGACTTTTTCTTCGTCAACCAATTTCATTACAGCCGCTGCTGCATACACTTTACTGACTGAACCAACCCCGTATATAGTATCTTTAGTCAGCCGCTGTTCCCCTTCCATATCGTTCTTGCCTGTCTGACCCGACAAAATAAGTTTTCCATTATCAATTAGCGCATACTGCACGCTAGTCGTACCATGGGACTTCGTGAGTAGCGCAGCCTTCTCTGCCGCAATCTTCTCCAGTTCTTGGCTAGCAACTTCTTGGTTAGCTACAACCGGAGTCTTACTGCTAGAAGACGCTATCGCCCCTGTTGGTAGGGTCATCGTTAGTGCCAATGTAGCAGCTAATACCCCAGAGAGTTTATTTTTCATGAGAGAATTGCCTCCTTAGATAAGTAATCGATTTCATCACTTATTTGTTTAGCTATAAAAAATATGACAAAATTTATCCGTTTTTCCTCTTTGCCTACTTGCTAAATTCAGCAAGTAAAATATATTTAAAAGGATTAGTAATGTTAGCTCCACCCGAACTGTTCAAATTGATGGCCAACGTATGATTGGCTCCAAGTGTACCTCCGGTAAGAGTAGAAAACCCTGGAACACCACCCGTGTGTCCTCATACCGAGACACCGTTTGGAAGCTTAATTTCATAGATTGCAAGACCATATCCATCGATTCCTTTTCTTCCTGTAGGAACTGTAGTAAGCATTTGTTTTAGTTGCTGTTCCTTTAGTCATTTACCACTGAGTAAGTAAGAGAAGAATTTGTTTAAATCGTCAGCAGTAAAAATCATATATCTGTTCCACCTTTCATGCTTATTTATATTTTGATCATACACAATGAAAATTTCTTTTTCCTTACCTATTCCTTACAAATTCCTTACGTTCAAAATAGCTTCTATAATAGGGTAGAAAGAGTATCTGTGCCTGAAAGTTCAAAGTATTTCCCAATAAATATATGAATCATAAAGAAACACAGAAGTTTTTCACACAGGAAAGGAAGAAATCACTTAGTTATATTCTTCTTGCGCTTCTGTTATAGCTAATTTCGAATACACTTCAAGCGATTGCCTACTTGTATGTCCAGAACAAGGCTGAATGAGGGCATCATCGATTCCCTATTTTTTCAACTAGGCTTTGTATCTAATTTAAAAACAACATATCACAAAAGGTTAGAAAATCATTGGGATACTAGCAATGAAACGTACCACTCCATTATGGTTATAAATCAACTCATCTGGATCAATCGCCAATTTTAAATCTGGGAAGCGTCTATGGACGGTAGAGAGCAGTTCGGGTTCACTCAGTTTATCCTCTTGATCGATGGTTCTACTATCAGGTTCCATATAAACTAATAGTAGATAACCAATCAAACCTAAAAAATATGCTAAAGGAGCGAATTCTCATGAAAAAAAATCAAGATTTATTATTCAATCAAGTTGTTGTTATGTCCTGCCTAGGTGGTTTCGTATTATTATCCGGTGTTGCTGCAATTATAGAAGTTGCTCAACGAATTTTTATGTAAAATAAGTTTTAATTCAAACACAACGAAAATAATTATAGAACTCATAACATTTTATATCCAATTCAAATCGTTCAAGATGACTAAAAATCATTTTTCATATATAGATGAATCTTAAAAGTAACTTGATAAAGCTGTTGCTTTAAAATAAAGTTTGATCAAATTAATACTAATAACCCTGATAAACAATCATAAAAAAGAGCGTGTTAAAAAAACAAATTGATCAAAACACGCTCTTAATACTTTCAGTTGGTTTATTTTTTTATAAAAAAGTTTGATCATTTCCTATCTATTTTGCTCCACAATCGCGCCCTTTAAATGGAATAACTCAAATTATGAACGAGACCTAAAAACACAATCACTTATTTTTTATTTAACTAAATCCCTTTTAGGGGGATCGCCACACCGCTATCAAGCTAGTTTTTTGAAGTACCGCCTAAACAAAGTTTTTCCTTCTCTAAAGTTAGTTATTTTTAAGAATTCAGTTCATTTTTTCGTTTTGGGGAAGAATGAATTCCTTAAGTTGATGGGCATGCGGCTGAACCCAATGGTAATATTATTTTAGTAATTCTACATACTAAAGAGCATAATGTAAAAAGGAGTTTGCTCTTATGAATGAAAAATTGAATCAAGAATTGAAAAGTAATTTAGATGAAACAATTTTACCTTTAACTTCTCTTGGCAATGGAAATAGCATCGAAGTTACATCCAACATCTATTGTTTATGTATAAAAATTGTTAATGTATGTTTTGTTGGTGATTCTACAAATCCAAACGAATGGGTTCTAATTGATACGGGAATGCCAAAATCGATGAATCTCATCATAGATTTTGCAGAAGAAAAATTTGGTAAACATAGTAAACCCAAAGCAATTATATTGACTCATGGTCATTTTGATCATGTTGGTTCTGCAATTGAATTGATAAAAAAATGGGATGTTCCAGTTTATGCACATAAGCTAGAAATCCCCTATTTAAATGGTGAAAAAGACTATCCAGATCCAGATGGATCTGTGGAGGGTGGATTTGTAGCGAAAATTTCTCCTTTGTTTCCAAATGAGGGCATTGATTTAGGTAACTGTATACATGAGTTGCCTCCGGATGGTAGTGTTCCCCATATGCCTGGATGGAGTTGGATACATACTCCAGGGCATACTCCTGGACATATATCTTTATTTCGAAATATGGACGGTTTTTTAATCGCTGGAGATGCTTTTGTTACCGTAAGACAAGATTCATTGTATAAAGTATTGATTCAACAAAAAGAATTAAATGGTCCACCAAGATATCTTACTACCGATTGGGAGAACGCCTGGGAGTCTATAAAAATACTTGAGAAGTTAAATCCTAAATCTGTAGTGACAGGGCACGGTCTACCTATGTTTGGGGAAGAATTAAGAAATGAATTGCATCGTTTAGTAAAGAATTTTGATAAAGTAGCTATTCCTGATTACGGAAGATATATTTAACAATAATCCTTATTATGAAACATTAAAAGCCTAAAGTTCTTACTTAATTTACAATAGAAATATTTTATTCATTACTAAATTAAAGTTTTATAAAAGGAGGGACGATGCGCTCCTCCTTTTTATGGAAATTTAATCTGTTTTAACATGTATAAATATTGATTTTCTTCTTAAAATATAGCTAGAAGACATAGAGAAGAGAAGGCAATATGAAAACACTTCATAACAAAGTTATGTATTCCCCCTGATTCAATTCTGGTCTCTCTTTACTAACTAGGAAAATGATTTCTGTATTATAAATAAATATAAAGTGAAACTTCCATCAGTGGGGGGTTTCTTCATCCCCACTGATGGTTAGTTAAACCAACCGGGCTCTTACGGGCAGTTATCCCCCACCTATCTTCTTCGCTTTCTCTGAATCTTGAAGTGGGGGTCTTACTGCCCTAAAGTAGCGGGATTAAAAATATATTTGAGAAAATGTTAAAAAAGGAGGCATGTGAATATGAAAGCTGTAACTTATCAAGGACCGAATCAAGTACAGGTTAAACAAGTTGATGATGCGAGATTAGAAAAAAAAGATGATATTATTGTAAAGATTACTTCAACTGCTATTTGCGGATCCGATTTACATTTATACCAAGGTAATATGCCTTTACCCCCAGGATACATTATCGGTCATGAACCAATGGGGATTGTTGAAGAGGTGGGTCCTGATGTCACTAAAGTAAAAAAAGGAGATCGTGTTGTTATCCCCTTCAATGTTGCCTGCGGACATTGTTTTTATTGCCAACATGAAATGGAAAGTCAATGTGATAACTCAAATCCTCATTATGATTCTGGTGGATACTTTGGTTATACAGAGAAATTTGGTAACCACCCAGGTGGTCAAGCTGAATATTTAAAAGTTCCTTTTGGTAACTTCACTCCCTTTCTTATACCAGAATCATGCGAGCTTGAGGATGAGTCACTACTTTTTTTATCCGATGTTTTACCAACAGCTTATTGGAGTGTAATAAATGCAGGTGTAAAATCAGGTGATACTGTTATCGTGCTTGGCTGTGGACCTGTTGGATTAATGACACAAAAATTTGCTTGGATGAAAGGTGCCAAGCGTGTAATTGCAGTTGATTATTTGGATTATCGAATAAAATATGCAAAAAAGATTAACAATGTTGAGGTATTTGAGTTTACAAAATACCCGGATATGGGAGAACATTTAAAAGAAATTACGCATGGTGGCGCGGATGTCGTCATCGATTGTGTGGGTATGGATGGAAAGAAATCGCCTTTGGAGTTTATTGAACAAAAATTAAAATTACAAGGGGGAACACTTGGTCCTATACAAATTGCTACAAAAGCCGTACGAAAATATGGAACGGTCCAAATGACAGGTGTTTATGGTGGCAACTATAATGCATTTCCACTAGGTGCATTTTGGAGTAGGAATATTAATCTTAGAATGGGACAAGCCCCGGTCATTCATTTTATGCCCGAATTGTTTGAAAAAATAACAAAAAGTGAATTTGATCCAAAGGAGATCATTACACACAAACTCCCCCTTGAAGAAGCAAGTTATGGTTATCAAATTTTTAATAATCGTGAAGATAATTGTATAAAAGTTATTCTGAAACCTTAAAAATCTCTTCTTTCTCATTAATCCTTTTTAATTATTCTTTATACTAAAGATAAGATTCCAAGATCTTATCTTTTTTACTTTGAAAAATAAATACTGAATGAATTTTGAATATAAATATATATAGTTTAAATCATTCATACATGTCCTGCTGCGCTAACCTAATTAAAGAATCCACCGGATACAATTTGGTTAAAAGAAGTCGATAGTATTGTTCTTCAATCAACATTGAAAAATCTCGCAGATGCTATTCCACGATTCAAGTCTAAAAAGAATAAAGTTTAATCCTAAACAACCAAGAAAGCGAACGGAAATATTGCTATTGTAGACAACAAAGTGAAAGTACCTAAACTTGTCCTGGTTCGCTTTTCCAAAAGTCGTGAAGTAAAAGGACGTATCTTGCATGCAACGACTCGACGTAACCAAGTGGTAAGTATTTTGTATCTATCCTCATCAAAACAAGAGTACAATAAATACCTAAAACTGAATCCGTTTGTAGAATTAACGCTGGACTAAAAAATGTTGCGATACAAGAAAGCTCTTGCGATACTTTCATCTGGAAACTTAGAACCGCAATCAATAATCACAATATCATCTGAGTATTGTATTGCATACATATTTTTTTCTATTTCATTAACTCCACCTAAAGCAAAAATGGATAGTGTATTTTTTACTGTACTCAAAATGAATATCCTCCTTTTTGAAAACATCCAAGCTTATTTGAATCCATATAGAGATTTTCTAATTTAGATTTATGACCAACCATTTGTAAAAGGTTGGTCATAATAATCTCAAAGCTCCATATCTTTTAATCCCGGACTATGTTCATTTGGCATTTCAGGAAGTTCTGGCACAGGAAAACCTTTTGGCGGCTCCGTTACGCTTAACATCTCTTTGTTTCTACTTGGTGATTCACCTTGAAAAATCTCTCCGATTCTTGTTTCATCTAACCTAAAATTAAATTGAGCATTATGAAATCCCATTTCTACGTACTTTCTACACTCGGGATACTTATTGATATCATAGTTTGGTATTGGAAAAAGTTTTCCCCATTCAACGCCTAAAGTTTCTAATGCTTTCGCAAATGCATTTTGATGTGCATTATCACGAACAATTAAAAAGGCAAGTGTTTCACGAAAAGTTTGATTTGAGCTCATTTCATAAATCCTTGTCTTTTGAAGCACACCCGTTGATTCAAGAACTAGGTTATCCATTAAATCACTAATTAGATTTCCATGACTGTATACCCAAGATCCGTTCCATGGGTTACCGGCTGCATCTACTGGTAATGAGCTTTGAGCACCCACAATAAAATGGTGAGGATTTGCATGTTTAACCGCCTCATCAAGCGGTGCTTTATCTATACCAGCATTACCTGGCGTAGGTTCACCAGATCCATTTAATAATTGATTAATTGTATTCTGAACGAGCTCTACATGACTAATTTCCTCAAGAAAAACACCTCGAAGTAAATCCCGATATTGCTTCGCTTTTCCTCTAAAATTTGAACTTTGAAAGAAATATTGCATCATCGTACGCATTTCACCAAAATGTCCGCCAAGTATTTCTTGTAAAACCTTCGCAGCGGCGGGATCTGGTTTGTCTGGCTTAATAATATTAATCAATTCCTCTTTGTAATAATACATAGAACATACCTCTCTTTTTTAGATAAGCAACAATTTTTAAATTCCCCAAATTTAGGGGGATTTATGCCCGTATATTTTTTATATTCTAGTACTGTATTTAAAAAAGATAATTAACAAAGAACATCCCCTGCTTTCTGTAGCAAGCAGGGGATGTTCTTATGTACTCCGTATATTTTTTAGTTCTTAAAGAGGGCGTTGTTGATTTGTTTGTGTAGTCATTAAATCTACTTGTAACTGTTCTTGTATATTAGTTTTTGAGATAGTAAATTCTTTAAGTCTTGGCAATGTTTCATAGACATGTTCACATCTTGTTGTAATAAACTTTGTAGAGCTGGATCTTGTGCTACGCCAGCCATAACAGCTGATTTTGTCATACATACATTTTTAAAGGTTAACATTTCATGCAACTCACTTCATGAACACCTTTTGTATTAGATCCTATTTACTTATCACTCCTTTTCCATATGAATTCAAGCAAGAGAAAAGGAAGAATAACACAATCATTTCAAACAAACCTTGTTATGAAAAGATGTTAAAACAGTTCCCCTTTTTGGCTCCTCCATCCATATTTTAAGTAGAACAATAAAACTTATACTCAAATTCAGATGCAACAAAATACCATAAAAAGGAATACTTGTTTTTCTGTGGTTCGTAGCATATTAAAAACATAGGAGGTGATACAATATGGCAAACAATAAAAGCGGAAATCGTAATGAATTATTGGTTCAAGGAGCTGAAAGTGCACTTGATCAAATGAAATATGAAATCGCGCAAGAGTTTGGTGTACAACTTGGTGCAGATACAACAGCTCGTGCAAACGGTTCTGTTGGTGGTGAAATCACTAAACGTTTAGTAGCAATGGCTGAACAACAACTTGGTGGTGGATTTACTCGTTAACTTCACCTAAAAGTGGAAAAGCTTAGGGTGAGCGATATGGTTGATTATTGGAAACATAGCAAGTTACAGTAGTTAACATATCTATTTTTCCCATGTGGTTTAAAATAATCTCTCATAATGAATACATTTGTATTCACAGATTGTTGATTATTTTAAATAATAATCTTTGAGTATTTTATCAAAAAATTTCCTTTCTAGATTACAAACACATATCTTGTGGGGAAGGTGTTTCCCATGAATATTAAAAAGTCTTTTACAGGAACAAATATACTTAAAAATTTATTTTCAATATTGAAAAGCATACTAACTATGATATTTACAAAAGGGAGGCATCTTAAAATGGGTGTATTAAGTGGAAATCCTCAAAATGAGCCTTTGCATTATGGAGAAGTATTTGATATTTGGAGTTATCTTCTTGCAACACAAGGGGCTGTTGCTGGACATCAAGTATTTATGAATCACACGGGTGATGAAGATTTAAAAAAGTTCTTAGAAAACCTAATTGAGAATGATATGACTTCTGAAATAGAGGAACTAAAAACTCTTTTAAAGGTAAATGGAGTGGCTTTACCGCCAGCACCTCCAGAAAGACCAGTTGCGTCTATTGAAGATATTCCTCCTGGGGCACGCATCAATGATGCTGAAATTGCAGCAGCAGTTTCTGCAGGTCTAGCGGCAGGATTAGTAACTTGTAGTCAAGTAATGGGAAAATGTCTTCGAGAAGATGTAGGAATGCTTTTTGGACAATTCCATATGAAAAAAGCACAAGCTGGGGTAACTTTACTACGTCTAAGTAAGAAAAAAGGCTGGGTAGTTCCTCCGCCATTACATGTTAAAAATACTGAACAAGCTTAATAAAAAAGTGGCTAAAAGCCACTTTTTTATTTCGTTTTATTCTTTATCTCGTTTTCCTTTTGCATGGATCTTACTTTTTCTATTTCAGAACGGTTTAAATATTCATGTGAGATCTCCATAGCATATCTATCATGATGTATGTTAGTTGATTCTCGTGAATCATTGTTTTCATATAAAACCGCTTTTTTCATATAAATGTGAAAAAATACTTCTATCACACCGATAAGAAGCGCCGACCAAAATGAAGATGCAACAATATTACGAGCGAAATTGTTGTCTGTAAGAAGATAAGTTAACACCCAAATTCCTAAGAAACTTAACCCAAAATCTGCAATTGTAGCAACCATATTCCCATACTTAGGTAGAACAAATAAATCTCCTATTAAGTAGGCCGATCCTGTAATTAGTAATGAAATCAGTAATATTCTAGGGATCGAGATGTTCTGGAATATACCTAATATCATCAATAATACGGCACTGATAGCGGTATATTTAATTAATAATGCCACAATATGTTTCATAAATGATTCTCCTATCTTTTAATTTTCATGTAGAAATAGTACTTTTCAATAAAAACAGGTTGCACTTTCATAAAGCACAACCCGTTTCATCATGTTCAGGAGGTTTACTCACTACATGATACCCATATGGCAAAAAAATTTTTGCTCTCCTACACAATACTATTTTGTGAAATATAAGTATGAATTATGTGTTAAAACAATAAAAATCAATACCCAAAAAGGACTATATATTTCCGAATGCTTTTTTACATATTAAAGAGTGAAGGAGGTGACATAACATGTTAAACAATAACAGTGGAAGCAGCAATCAATTGTTAGTACGTGGGGCTGAACAAACTCTTGATCAAATGAAATATGAAATCGCACAAGAATTTGGTGTGCAACTTGGTGCAGACGCAACAGCTCGTGCAAATGGATCTGTTGGTGGAGAAATTACAAAACGTCTAGTATCATTAGCTGAACAACAACTTGGCGGTGGAGTTACTCGTTAACTTGATATAGTAATGGATATTATGGAGAGATAAATCATCTTTCCCTTTTTGCATATAATTAGTATATATGAATAATAAAAAGAATTGAAACTATAATTTGGGTGTTTTTACCCATCCTTCCGAAAAGGGAGAATAAGCTTTATTTCACTAACGCCCCCTTTAGTTTAAGTACAATCTTTTCTCATATAATATGTATCGCCTATATCATTCAAAAATTATAATGAATCCCACAGTAGCAATTTCATTGTTGCATTGAGATATGGTGAGTTTGTTTCTTAGTTAATTTCTGCATTTTATATAATTCGTCAATCATATAAAGTAAAGAAGTCTAGCGATTTATGAATATAGCCATAGTTAAAAGTAATAAAAATTGGAAAACCTTATTAAAAATTTCACAATGAATAAGAAGAAAGGAGTAAGTTTATCAATGATTGTAGTAAAGAATGGAACATTGCAAGTACCTGGAGCAAGCATCTACTATGAAGTACGTGGAAATGGCCCTGTACTTCTTTTCATTCATGGCGGTGGTGGTGACGCTGACAAATTCCTTAGTGTTGCTGACCATCTTGCTGATCGGTATACCGTTGTTACTTACGATCGCCGGGGCCATTCCCGCAGTAATCTCGCCAATCGAACTGAAGATTACTCCGTGGAAACACACAGTGACGACGCTCATCGCCTCATAGCCAAATTGACCGATGAACCGGCGTACGTATTCGGAAGCAGTTCCGGTGCTGTCATCGGACTTAATCTATGTATACACCATCCGGAGCAAGTAAAGCTACTGATCCCTCATGAACCAGTCTTATTGCAACTTTTATTCGGCGAGGAGCAGATGCAGGCTAGAAAATTTATGGAAGACCTTAAGAAGAATCATCGAAGTGAGGTCGTAAAGTTATTATCAAATTTAGGAGTGGACACTAATAATCCCGAGTACTCAAAGGATGTGCAAACAAAGCGTATTTTCAGTAATTCAATGTATTTCGTCGAGTATGAAATCCCAGGAATTCTTAATCATTCGCTTGATATCAATGCTTTGAAGACTGCATTAAAATCTTCATCAATGCAGGTACTTCCAGCTGGTGGAAGTGCCTCACGGGATTTTTTCGCTTATCACTGCGCAGTCGCATTAACAGAACAAATTGGAACAGAGATCGTGGAGTTTCCCGGACATCATGGAGGCTATAATACAAGTCATTATAAAGAATTTGCTGAGAAGTTACACAAGATTTGTTCTTCACATTTATAAGGGCAAACAGAAAACTAGCACATTTCATTTTGCTAGTTTTCTATTTATTTCAGGGCTACAATTCATCAGAGTCATAACAACTCAACTATAGTTGAGCTTAATCATAATAAAAACGCAACCTATGCGTTTGAATCGTAAACGTAATACCATTCTCCCTCATACTGAACCCAGCCTTCATTCGTATACATTGCACCGGATGCTCCTAATAAGTAAAGTCCATTCCCATCATCGTCGAGCTTATACAAAAATTTTTGAATATGTAAGACGAAAAAAGATGTAGATTATTCTACATCTTTTCTTATTTATAAGACTCTTAGTTTAATATCTCTTATACCGAATGCATTGCATACTTCACATGGAAAAGGCGATAAGGAAAGAGAAGTGTACTTCAATACTCGCTGCTCCTTGTGGCCGAAAAGATACTTAGACGAACGGGACGATGAGGATTGCTGCTTGTTTATCACCGAAAGAAGACCCAAAAGACGCATGAGTATTGACCTTATGAGATATACCATTAAACGTATATCAAGTCGCGCAGGACTTAAAAAGAGTATTCATCCACATCAATTACGGCATAGTTATGCGACTCACATGATTAACAACGGAGCACTTCTTGAAGTAATCCGTTGTTAATCATGAAAAGAGTGAAACCACAAAAATATATGCGCAGCTAAGTGGATTGTTAGAATAAAAAATAACTAAGTAATATAGAATCTAAAAATATACTACTTAACTAGTGTATATTTTTATAGATTTGTCAATATAGTTGACTAAAGAAGTCTAAAACTACTGAAAAGTACCCCACTGTGACAAGGAATGACAGTATTAAGAATACATTTCTTTTTGTTTTATTAAAAGTATTCTTATCCACTTTATAGTTTAACTCAAATGAGAAAAATACTAAAAGAACGATGTTTGTTACAAAACTCACATACATAGGTGTTACTTGAGATAATCCGTACATAAAGCTTAAAATCAATGTAACTGTTACTTGAATAATAATACCTTTAAATAATAAGTATCTTACTGCATTTAAAAGACCTATATCTTCTATCTTAATGTCTTTCTTTATCATCTTCTTAATTATAGCTATTAATAAGTCTTTCTTAATAAAGTAAAGAACCACCATTAGAAAAATAGCTAGTTGTAATGCAATTATTATATAGTTCATCAGTGAAGCATACGAAGTCATATCGTTATCCATAAGTCCACCCCCTAAATACTTTTAATAAGTTTTATTTCCTCAATAAAGAATAATACTAAGTGCATAGCGTTTATTACAAACCATAACATGAAATTTGAGTTCTTTACAGTCTTCAACTGATTTGACTTTGTATCAGACAATTCTATCTTTAAAGACGTTAATATAATAGTGTTAGACATAAAACCTAACAATATAAATCCGAATAAAGGTAAGTTTGTTATAGTACCTATTACCATAATTCCTATGTATACTATAGTTAACTTCTTAATATACTGTTTATCTTCTTTTAACTTCTCTATATCTTTACTTTTAAACCAGTCTCTTGCTATTCTTACAAAGACAATACTTTGAAATACCAGTACAATTATATTTACAAAGATAAGAAACAAAGTTTCGACATGATTTTCAATTAAGTTCCCTATACCGTTCATTTCGTCTGTACCCCTTTTATTTATGTAATATTGACTTTAGTACTTGAAAGTAGCTAATTTTTAACACCTTACATATTTACGTTTGAAACCAATCCTCCCTCTATCAATTTCTTTATGAATACTTTCGTAAGCATTTAGGAAACTACTTTTTTTCTTGTCCCGTTTTACTTCTACTGTACCTACTTCCTTTGCAGTCTCGACTGCCTTTTCATGTAGCGGCAAATATGAAATCCCCACAGTGTATAGAAAATTATTCATAGCAGATTTCGTTCGTTCTGGCGAATCATGAATCGTATTTTTCACAATTTCAAGCATATTGGAAATCTTACTTTCGGAAAATTCATTGTCTAGGCGATTACCTAAAAGCCAACAGTAGCAACTCCAGCCCGCTGACATTCTCAGCTCGTCACCGCTTGCAATCCATTTATCAGCAACGTCTTGTGCAAAATCTGACTCTGATAAAGTTACTGCCACCACAAAATCAGACAGCATATAAAAATACGCCCCATCCATCCAACGATCAAAATCCGACTCACTCATAGCTTTTGGGTTTGCAATAATGCCTGCAAAGTACATTGCATCGTAGTTACCTGTGGAATAAAGCTCTTCAGCTAAACGTTGATTTATTTTTATTTTCTTTGCGATTGGTTTCATAGCACCTGTAGCGACGCCAAAAAGCGGCTCGTGCGCACCATTGGATATGTACATTTTTTTAGTTCGTTCCTTACTGAGGGCTTCAAGCTCCTGCATAACTGTTTCGAAATCCATAGTTTTGCACTTCCTTCCTTAATATTAAGACCCTTTTAATTATAACCAACTAGTTTATACTCTTTATCAAGTCTTCCATACTTCTCAATTTTACCATTAATCTTATTCAAGTCTGATTTGTTTCTATATTTTTAATACAAGCCTTGACATATAGCACATACTCTTTAAAACAATCAGTAAATTTGGCAGCTAATGTGTCACAGTGATACCGACTTGTGACACAGCCCTTTTATTTTCGCTATCTTAATTTATTTAAAAACTCTCTGAAAATTTTTCTACTAAAAATGTATAAAAGTTTTTATATTCTCTTATTCCCTCTTCTTCATCTTGCTCCCAGTCAATAACCGGACACTCATTTTCCTCTAATCGTGAAGTATCAAGACAATACACATTAGCCCCATAGTTCTGTATTACAACGAACCCCATTGGTAAGCCGTATTTCCTCCATTCTTCAGTTTCTCTTACACAAGTTGGAACCTCATGGAGTCCACCTCCGAAAATCTCCATCCCAGCAACTCCTCCAGTTCCATATTCCCGCAAAAACCATTTATAACTTTCTGGTAAATCTACATTAAGCCCCTTCTCAATATTTTTGATTTGACTATCTTTTAAAGCCCCAACAAAAAACTTTTTTGGAGCATTCTTTATTATTTCGATAACTTCCTCTTTACTCATTAGTACCATCCTCCCACATATATCAAAATTCTTAAGAAAAAGCCCATTCATAAGAATCAACTTTTATTCTCATACAATTTTCCAATTATCGCTGCACTTTCTGAGGATTTAATATCCCCCAAATGACTTAACAACTAACTTCCTTAAGTATAAAATTAACTTTGTTACACTATATAAATTCCTCTATATTTTACTTTAGTTCCAACACTTTTACATCAAATCCCAGTTTTATGAATCAAATACTTTTTTAGTTCACATTCTCTCCATTCATAAATTGGTGTTTTTAGTAATCCTTCCGTTCTTTACTCCATTTTGAAAAAAGATTGATTAAAATGAAGTCTTTTCTTGCTAATTGGTATAAAAATTTTATAAAAAAGTTCGATTGTTTTGTTATCCGTTATTTCACTAACGTCCCCGTTACGTTAAGTACGTTTCTTCACAATCTTAATAGTCGTAATAATTCTAATCATATATTCCCCATTCAAACAAAAAGTAATGGTTATCAGATTGTCCAAATATGTAATCATAAATATACCCTTTTTGTACTTGTATTGTTTCAATATGATTTAATCTAATTAAAAGTTCTTTAACAACTGATTCTGGTGCATTCACATCAGCTAGATCCCTTTTAAATCTACTTACAAAATCATCTTTGTTTACTAACTCTATGCAAGCACATACTCTTGTATAATATGCATTAATCCAGATATCTTTTAGTGCTGTTATCCATTGTTCATCTGAAGGATCTGGCTCATCACTAATATCCCATTCCTCTCCATCGAACAACTCCTTTTTAAATAGTGCAGAAAATGCCTCTTGAATATTATTAAATTGACCTTTTCTAGCGAATATTAAGTCTACTTGCATTGCATATTCATCTTTAAATTCATACACATCAAATAATAAATTTGACAATCTTACGTTTGCAATTTGTCTGGCAAATAAATTGAGATCGTCAAACAATTCTTGAATCTCTTTATTCATCATAACCCCCACCCTTCTTCCTAAAGTTCTGATATTTTGATTATTAATGTTTAACTAATCTGCGTCGTTGATTCAATAAGAAAAATGAAGTATAAGTAATTCCGTTTAAACTTTTTTCAATACGGTTTTTCTCATATTGATGAGATTTCCGCCCATTCTTCTGTAGGAGGTGGAACAGGCAGATTAGAATCTTGTTATTTCTTTGGTTTTTGCTGTATAACTTGATACAACAGATGTAAATGATCTTAAGTCGAGAAATTCATAAAAAACGTTATCCTTTCTAATCTAGTTTGTTTAGAAAGGATAACGTTTTTTGTATTTAAGGGTATTAAAGTCTCTTAAGTTGATAGGCATGTAAGGTGACCCCTAATTTAAAAATCCTTAAAAATTATGTTGATAATCAAAAAATAAGAAAGGCGAGATTCAATCCTTTTACAGTAGTTATTATTAACTGAACACTCATTTCACTAATGGAATATCCGTATTAAAAAATTCCGAGTAGTCTTGTAAATGATAATCAGCTACATCACATTGACTTTGAAACATGCACGTTGCAATTCCTAATTCTTTTGCAGGTAATAAATCTAATTCTCTGTCTCCAATAACCAGATCGATTCCGTGTTTTATGTGCAAATGAATGTATGCTAATGAATTAGGTTTACGAGGGAAACCATCGTCAATCGTAACCATATCCACAAAGTATTTATCCCATCCATAGTATTTTAAGATGGCTAAAACTCCGTCCCTATGCTTGTGTGTCATAATTACATTTTTATTTGCAAATTTTAAGATTTCTTCTACACCATCAAATGGTTTCATATCTTTTGGAGATAATGTTTTCTTTAATCTTTTTATCTCTTCTTCTTGATTGCTGGAAATGTTATAGTAATTAATTGCATGCGAATACGAGATTTTTAGCTTTTCATAGATTTCCAGTTTATCTACTGCTTCTCCCAACACCAAAGAGAGTATGTTTGTATATGCAGGATACGTATCAAACAATGTTCCATCAAAATCCCATAAAATATTCAAGTAGACCACCCTTTTATAATTATATTAATAGCTTTTGGTTTTACCATAGATAATATTTTTGATATCATCTATGCATAAATATGTATATAACTCATGGAAAAGGTACCTTGTAGCAGGGGTACCTTTTCTTTATTATAAAAAAGTTTTATCATTTCTGTAATCCTTATTCAATTAAAGCACCCGATTGTTGTTGTTTTATTCCAATACGATAGTCTGTTTTCATAAAGAATTATCAGGCCATTAAGATTTCTCCCCAATTTTAGTCACAATCACATTAGATGCTTCTACTGCACCACCAGCATTCCGAAAGATTTCTGACAGCTTCTGCGCATTTTCCTGATATGTCCGATTCGCCAACACCTCAGCTACCGCTGTTGCCAAATGTTTTGGCTTCTTCCCTTTCAGTTTTAATCCTGCACCCAGTTTGGAAACCCGATCAGCCACTAATTTTTGTTCGCTATGTTGCGGAAATAAAACCATTGGAACTCCAAAATACAGGCTTTCACTCGCACTATTCATGCCGCAATGGGTAATAAATACATCTGCTGTCTGTAGTACCGATATCTGATCCACGAAGTTTTTCACTGTGAAATTTCCTGGTATGTTACCAAGAGAAGAAATTTCAGTTTTTTCACCAACTGACATTACAACATTATAGTCCGTATTTGCAAATGCTTGGATAAGTTTTTGGTAAAAATCCTGGTTTTGATTAAGTATAGTTCCAAGGGAAATGTAGATTACTTTTCTATCTTTTTTATTATTCTGTACCGGCAAAGAGTGCCTGATGGATGGTCCGACAAAAGCATAACGCTCAGAAAAGGTATCCGCCATCGGCTGGAATTCTTTCGAAGTGTAAACAATGGTGTCTGTTTCATTATCATTTTGAACCATCGATACAAAATTCTCTATTTCATATCCATGTTCCCTTAACAACTGAATTTTTTTGTTTATTCGTGGCAAGCCCACGATCATTCTCCATAGTTCCGTGAAACTCCGCTTCAACAGTTTTGCCGTATACTGATTAAAAGCAAAGGAAGTAGTCGAACAAATATATGGGATTCCTAGTTTCTTGGCAAATAATTTTCCCCAAAAGCATAAAGAATCGAATACAATGCAATCCGGCTGAATTTCCTTTAATTCCTTACATACCTTTTCGTCCAAAGAAATGGTCGTATCAGCAACCATTTCAATCAATGCCGCAAAATCTTTGCCACTCTTACGATCCAATTCTTTTTGTGACAGCTGGGGCAAGAATTCATCACAAGCAATAAATGTAGCACCAGCGCCTTCTATTTTCTCTTGAAATTCTAGAAAGGAATAATACCAAACTTGATGCCCTCTATTTACTAACTCAGTTACCACCGGAATGGTCGGATTGGTATGACCATGTGCGGGCATCGAAAAAAATATGATTTTTCTCATTCTGCCTCATCTTCCATCGGTTCAGCTTTTCGGATCATCTCTACAAATTCTATGAAATTCTCACTTTTTAAGAAAGCAATTCCTTTTGTCGCATCTTCTCCCAAAACAACCAGCTTATCACCAGCTTGAATCTGATACATTTTGCGTGCTTCTTTTGGAATCACAATTTGCCCCCGATCTCCTACCTTCACAACACCAAAGAACTGCTTCCCCTTGGGACCGAGCTGATTTGCCTCTTTTTCACTCATATCACGGGATAATTGATCTAAGGTTACTTGAAAAATATCAGAGAGTATCTTGCATTTAAAAATATCGGGCAAGGCTTCCTCGTTTTCCCACTTTGCTACGGTCTGTCGCGATACATTTACCTTCTCAGCCAATTGTTCCTGACTCATTTTATTCTTTTTACGCAAAATACGAATATTCATACCAATCATGTTTTTCATCTCCTTATACGTTTAAATATATAAAAGGTATAAGGTAAAATCCACCAACAGTTTGCCACATTTTTTGTTAAAAATTGTGGCAATGTACACATACATTTGGTACAGCTTGCCAAGCGAAAAGCTCAGAAAATGGACAGGTCACTTCTTCAAAAAAAGGTCGTATGCACTTTATCTGTAGTTGAGGGTGAAAAATACCCAACTGTATATTTTGCAAGGTTGAAGGTTGCTCCCGCAAAAAAGGAGAAACTAATTATCTTTGTTGAGAAATAAATTCATCACTTACTAATAAAAGGAAAATAATTGTACAATGGACTTGTACGTATTCTATTATAGGAGTGATGAAATAGGACATAGTATCTTGAAAGGTGAGTGCAAACAAGGAGGAAATCTGTATGCCCAAAACCATTGGCCTTATTTGTGGAAGTTTACGAGAAAATTCTTATAATCGAATCATTGCCCAATCATTGACAGATATGAGTAATACTGCTCAATTTCGCTGGATCGAAATAAACAATCTTCCCTTGTTTAACGAAGATTTAGAAATTGGCGGTGCTCTAGAAACAATAACATCATTTAAATCCGCTATTCAGGGCGTTGACGGTATCATTATCGTAAGTCCAGAGTACAATTCTGGAATTCCAGGCGCACTAAAAAATGCACTGGACTGGGCATCAAGACCTCGGGAGTCCTCCGTTCTTAGTGGAAAACCGGTTGGCTTAATCGGAGCAACTCCTGGGGGATTAGGGACTGTCTTTGCTCAAATGCAAATCAGACAAATACTAGAAGCCATGCAAGCTCATGTCCTCCCATTTCAAAAAGTATTGATTTCGCAAGTACATGAAAAGATTGACTCCGATCAGAAAGTGCTTACTGACGAAAAAACAAAACAATATCTTCAGCGTTATTTACAACAATTTATTCATTGGATCGACCACACTCCTGTTCTAGATTAACTAAAGAATACCGCATTAAGTATTTTTTTATGATGATTTTTCATTGTTAAAAATACCGTTGACACTTTATAGATAAACCAATGTCAACAATCCATTTAATCATAAACGAATTGTAACAAACAAAGGAGTTTAACATAAATCTCCCGCTATATGAACTTTCTTCTATTACATGAATTAAAGGAGGATTATAAAATGTCTGATCTCTATTCTCGTCTTTCCAAAAATGATGCCGCCGTTCTTCTAGTGGATCATCAAACTGGTCTTATTTCCGGCCTAGTGCGTGACTATGGTGTTGATGAATTCAAGAACAATGTTTTGGCTCTTGCTAATACCGCTAAGTTTTTTGATTTACCAGTTATTTTAACAACAAGCTTTGAAGACGGACCTAATGGCCCACTAATGCAAGAATTGGTTGAACTCCTTCCTGGTGCGCCAAAAATAGCTCGGCCTGGACAAATTAACGCATGGGATAATGAAGAATTTGTTAAAGCCATTGAAGCAACAGGTAAAAAACAACTAATTATTGCAGGAGTTGTTACTGATGTTTGTGTTGCGTTCCCAGCACTATCTGCTGTAAACGCGGGGTATGAGGTGTTCGTTGTAACCGATGCATCAGGAACTTTTAGTAAACAAGTTGCAGATGCTGCCCTTATGCGTATGGCTCATGGAGGGGTCCAATTAATGAATTGGTTTAGCGTTGCAGCAGAATTACAGCGTGACTGGCGAAATGACGTTGAAGGCTTTGGAGCCTTACTTGCTAAATATCTTCCTAGTTATCAAAATATCATCGGAAGCTATAGGGGAGCTCAAAGAGAGCTTAGCAAGTAAAATAACTTAATATGAATTTATCAAAAACGCTTTAAAACCAAATCTCCACCATACTTAGATATATATAGTATGGTGGAGATTTCCTCATTATATAAATTTGTTCTGTTTCAAGAAAAAATAGGGTCCTGCCGTATACCCATCAAGCTAATATTTTGATACATTCCCTATAACTAAATTTCACCTTTTTACAGCTATTCATGAGAATTCTGCTCATTTTTTCGTTTTAAGAAACAATTAATTTCTTAAGTTGATAGATGTGTGGCGAGACCTCTTAATTGTCTTTTCCACTACTAAAATATTCATATTGTATGGAAAATGATTAGACTATTTACTGATTACCAATAAAAATTATATAAACAACAAAAATACCTTTCAGGGGGGCGGGTCATCCACTGACTCATTGTCTTACTCTCTTAATGCTTACTTCATTCTACTTACCGTTGATAACTATTCAGTACTAAAATTTTAAAAAGGAATTTGCTTATACATTAGAAGATTAATTATAACAACTTAGTACCATCTATGTTGGAATTAGTTGATCATTTGTGTTTGTTAATCCGTAAACCCAAGAACTGTTGCTATCTATTACGCATATAGATAAAACAATTGTGTTAAGAGAATTCGCAACAGTCCTTGCTAGAAGATTTATCCCCACCTATAATAGTTGCGTCTCCCTTTAAATCATCAATTATATCCAAGATATTCCTTGAAATTTTATATCGAATTTGAAACATATTCTACCTTCTTTTTACTTAATACCAATTTATAAAGTGAAACTTCCATCAGTGGAGAGTTTTTTTATCTCCCGTTAATGCGGGATAAACTACTTCTAAACTTCTTTATTTATGCATTTAAAATCATTAACACTAATAATGTTATCACTCCGTAATAATTTCTCTACTCGTTCAATCTCATTAACTGCGTCTAAAACACATTGCTTAAAGCAATTAAGAAAATGAATTACTAAATTATCATCAACTAACTCTATTGGCTCTGGAAAGTATTTAACATTCTGATTTTCAAAAGCTTTACGGCAAGTATAAGCAACTGCATCAATAATACAATTCCACGCTTCTATATCTCTATCATTTCCAGACATTTCTTGGATAATTGTTATTCCTTTTTCTTCATCATCTAAAACATCATATAATTCTTCTCCAATACTGTGTTTATTCACTAACCACTCCCAACAAATATTAATACTATTTCTACTGATAACTTTGTCTTCATTTTGAGAAAAAATTGGAATAACTTTTTCTGATAAACCTAGAAAAAATATTACTTTCTTATTCTCATTTAAAGCATTAAATTGTTTTAAATTCATAATTCCCTCCACTTACTCAATATATTTACCATCTCTAATGGCAAACTTGACCTAACTAGCAAAAGTGGTGCCAAGTTTCTTTATTATGGTTACACTATGTTCATTTATTTTAAAGTTTTTATTTTTTGCTTCCCTATTATTTCTTTTACTCGAAGTAGCTCTAATAAATTGAATAAAATGGAATTTGATAATATCAATAATACAAAAAACTGGAAGGAAAAAACAAACAGTTACGGAAGCAATTGAAAATAACATACGCAGAGGTATATAAAAAGTTATAGCGTTAATCTAATTGTTTCATTATTGGATATTAACATTAGTATAGATAGTTTGTGAAAAATTGTACTTAAACTAAAAGACAAATTAGTATAATAACGATGTTGTACATTTATCCTTCACTTTTAACAGGTATTAGGCTGTACGCATTACTAAATGATTAAATTAAGAGGGATGAACTAAACTCCCTTTCTAGGCATAAGTTAACAAAGAAGACCTTGAGAGGAGAAGAAAAATGAAACAACAACAATACGTAATAAGAACAGAAAAGATACCTGTTCAGTTCCCTCCTCAACATCAGCCATTTCATCCAGGGTTTGAATACTTAATGGTACCAAGACCTATTTCAGAAAGCAGCACCTATAGAGCAGCAGGCAAATTGCAGGGAAAAGTAGCAATTATTTCAGGCGGAGATAGTGGGATTGGAAGAGCAGTTGCATATGCATTTGCTAAGGAAGGAGCAAATATTGTTATTGCATATTTAAATGAGCATATTGATGCATTAGAAACGAAACAGCGTGTTGAGCAACTAGGACAACGTTGTCTTGTTATTGCTGGAGATTTAGGACAAGAAAAAACAAGTCATCAAGTGGTCCAGCAAACCTTATATGCGTTTGGTAAAGTAGATATTATTGTAAATAACTGTGCAGAATCTTTCCCGAAAGAACGAATAACGGAAATTACCGGTGAGCAACTTCTACGAGTTTTTCAGTCCAATGTTTTTTCTTTTTTTTATTTAACGAAGGCCGCTTTACCTTATTTAAAACAAGGGAGTTCGATTATAAATACGGGGTCAGCATCCGCATATGAAGGACAGCAGGGAAATCTTGATTACGCTACATCAAAGGGGGCCGTTATTACATTTACTCGATCACTAGCCCTTGACTTAATTAATGATGGAATTCGTGTAAATGGTGTTTCACCAGGGCCAATTTGGACACCAATCATACCTTCCAGTTTTCCAGCTGAACAAATGATGAGTTTTGGATATGGGACACCAATGAGGCGAGCCGGTCAGCCGTATGAACTTGCCCCAGCATATGTGTACTTAGCCAGTAATGATTCAAGTTATGTCACTGGTCAAATAATCCATGTCAATGGAGGGATGAGAACGAGCAGTTAAAGACACCAAAAAAGGATGATAAAAGCTGTTTCCTAATTGAACAAACCCTCCACCCTCTTAAATACCTCAAAGAGAAATTTCACCTTACGGGCACACTTCTGTGTAGTTTACCAAAGAGGGTCTCCCTTTTCAATGAGACTACGCTTTCGAACTGTAATTATTCCAACTCTTCTGCTTGACATTAAGATTTTTCATCATTCTTTATAGCTTACATATCTCCTTAATAAGGTAATATCTTCTCTACTCCTACATTCTTAGTCAATAAATCATTAATTGATGGTGCTACAAATACAGTCTCGTCAACATCTAAATCATTAAAGTCAACTATATATAATCCAAACTCATTTTTTCCATTAAAATATATTAACGTTCTACCACCTTCATCATCACCAATTGCAAGAGAGTTCGGAATATACTTTTGAATAAAATAAGCTTCATTCAATTCTACACAACCCGAAGCTCCCCAAATACGAATATACATTTCATTACCTATATTAATTTCTATGTCTGAACCTACACGGATTATATCTATATATTCCATAGGTATATCTATTGTTGAAAATTCTTGAAGTGCTTTCATTTCTTCTTCTGTAGATGGAGCTCTACTAGCATCAATCCTATACATGCTGCTCATATTAGCTAATACATTCATTAAAAATCAAATTCCCCCTTTTGCTTCAATTATCTTACTAGCCTCGCGATCTCACTTACCTGAACCACTATTCCCTTTCCGCACCGCAAGTGAAGCCTTAAGCTCCTTAAGCTCATCATTTATTTTTCATCGTAATAATAATTTAACCACATATTCCCATACCCCTTTTTCTCTATTGGAGCTAATCCTTCAGGTCTCATTTTCTTCTTGCTGGAACCTTGTCTTGATTTCGCGTATCAACAACCCTATTTGCAATTTCATCAATTAAGGTGCCTTGTATTTCATTTCCTATTATCCTCTTGTAACCGGCTAAAATCTACATGATACTTACGGTTTCTTTTACAGCTATTCATAAGCTCATGTCATTTGCCATACTTAGCTGTTTTTCATGCTCGGTTATTTTGTTAGTATTCATAAAAAGCACGTCACTCCCTCTTATTAATATAAGAGAATAGTAACGTGCTTCTAACTTTAAAAATAGCCTAAAGGCTTAAGTTGATAGATGTGTGGTGCTACCCCATCTAGATGTGTAAACAGAATTTGCTGCAGCGTTCCTGCAATTAGGCCTGTGCCTCTCAATCAGTTGAATAGAATTACAGCTTCTACTCGCGTCAGCGGCTGATTCGAACAGAACGCTCTATCCGCATATCATTTCATGTATCCCTTCTCGCTCACAGTTGCGCTTCTTCCTTCTGCTCAATGTTCAACCGTAGCAGAGAAACGAGCTGATTACAACGTGTTACTAAGCTTTTTCCATTTGACAATTATGGTCATCATTTCGGAGCGGGTTATTTTCGCGCTAGGGTGAAACCGCCCATTTTTGTCCATTTCCTTAAGGAATTTATTCTATACTTTTTAATGATTCGATCATATTTATTTTGGTAACTTTTCTCTTAAGTAGTAAGTTAGATACAATGGTAAGTAAGAACGCAAGAATAATAGAAACTAACATGATAAAAATATTTAATTTATCTGGTATTTGTTGATGGGTACTAGACAGAGCCTTTACAACAATTGTATAAACATAGCCACTTATCGGTAAAGCTACAATTACCGCAAATGTGGTTAGTATAATGTTTTCAAAAAATATTAATCTGTTTATTTTATTTTTTTGATAGCCTAATACTTTAAGTGTTGCAAGCTCACGATTCCTTTCATAAATGTTTATGGAAGATATTGTATATATGGCGCCAAAGGAGAGTATGACGGCACAAGTGATAAACAATATGAATACAAAACTGTTTTGTTTCAAAATATATTGAGCTGATTTCTTTAGATCATTCTTATCTGCAATTGTATTTACATGATGATCTTGTTCAAAGAAGTTACGAACGTTTGTAAGATCTGTAGAGTTATTAGCTTCAACTAAAAGTGAGGTTGGGATGTAGTCTATGCCAAAGTTCTTTAAATAAGCTGGTGTGCTATAAAACGACGGATTCGAATACTGTGTAGATATATTTAAAACCTTCATATCTACAGATTTATTTTTAAGCTCTGGTGCTGTGAACTTTATTTTGATTATATCCCCTTCTGAAATATGATATTTGTCAGCATAAGATTTTGGTACCAGCACACCATTATTTTCTAAAGATATCTTATTGTTATGTTCGTCAAAGAAATGGATGAGATTGTTTTCTTTTTCAGTAATAACTAAAGTGGCATTTTCTTTTTCATCATCTTTTATGAATTCAACAGGAAAAGTGGATAAAAAATAACTATTTTTAATACCGGAGGGTAGTTTTATCGTATCAGAAGATGTCCCCATCGTATAATCGACTCTTAAATCATAGGTATAAACATCTTCAATTTGGTTAGCTACTTTTAGCAAGGCTGCTTGAGTGCCAAAAGCAGTTATCAATAAAACAGTGCTTACAACAACACCAATTGAGCTCGCCAAAGCTTTTTGTTTATTTAAAAATATATTTCTCAAAATAAGTTTATAACTGTAGGAAATACGACCCCATAGACCCGGAACTCTTTCTATAAATAGCTTTTTCATCTTCTTTGGCGGTTTAGGGCGCATAGCCTGAGCCGCACGTTCTTTTAATATGGTTCTACCACTTAAATAACATGACAGGAGTCCGAAAGCACTAGAGAAAATAATGGGAGGAATGATGGAATAAAGAGAAAGTGGGTATTTAATGTTAGGAAGAGAATAGGCCCTTGCACTAGACTCAGTTATTAATGGAACAAATACGACAGCAGCAATAACACATCCTATAATTGAGCCTATTATGGCTACCAGCACAGGATACCCCATATAATGAAGCATGATATTTCTGTTTTTTATACCTAAAGCCTTCATAATTCCTACTTGATTTCTTTGAGAATCTATAATTCTCGACATTGTAAGAAATAATATAGTGGCTTCAATCAAAAAAAGAATTAAAGGTATAACTTTACTCATTAAATCATTATTATATATCGTTTGACTTATTTTAGAATAATTGAAAGTCCGTTCTTTACTTACTTGGTCCAAATAAGTTAGTTGTTTGGATTGTATTTCAATTGATTTACCTAATTTGTCAATGTCGTACCCTTCTTTAGCATCAATAATGATTTCATTATAGTAAAAGCCGTCTACAATTTCAGGTATTGTCTCTTCGGCAATATAAGCTACTCCATAGGTTTTATGATCTTGTATTTCGTTCTTTTTTGTATATTCAACATTCTCACCCAATCCGCTAATTGTAAACTCAAAATTTCTTTCATTCGTACTTATACTGATTTGATCACCGACACGATAATGATGTTCTTTTGCATAACGAGAATCTAATAAGATTTCATCTTTCTTTGACGGGATACTCCCCTCAATCATAGTAGGCGTATTTATTCCATTCTTTACAGGGATCGAATGAATTTTTAAGGAAGTTTTGTAATTTTCAAAGGCTTGCTTGGCATCAAAGGTATAACGTCCTTCTATTTTATTTATGCCTTCAATTCCGCTTAAACTAGCTACATCATATTTGGAAAGTTGACTGTAATACACATTTAGGTCACTTAAATTATGTTCTTTAAAGTAAGCCTTAGTATACGCACTCAAATTATTGCTATAAGTTACTAGACCCGCATAGAAAAAAGAACCTACTGCGATAACCAAAACTAAGGTTATAAATTGCCCTATAGATTGTTTAATATCCCTTAATAATTTTAAAAATAATTTCATGTTTACCACTCAATCCCTTCAACACTTTGTTTTTCATCATTAATCGTAACGCTTTCTATCATTCCGCTTTTAACCTTAATAATTTTATCAGCCATAGGAGCAATTGCAGAATTATGTGTGACCAAAACGACACATTTTTTCGTTTCCTTGTTCAAATCTTGAAGAAGTTTTAATACAGACTTACCTGTAACATAATCCAAAGCTCCGGTTGGTTCATCACAAAGTAAAAGTAAAGGATTTTTTGCAACAGCTCTAGCTATAGCAACTCTTTGTTGTTCTCCCCCAGAGAGTTGGGAAGGGAAGTTCTTGATACGATTCTTTAATCCGACTTTATGTAAAATATCTTTAGCATCTAGATGGTTTTTACATACTTCAGTGGCAAATTCAACATTTTCTAGAGCGTTTAAATTTGGAATTAAGTTATAGAATTGAAATACAAAGCCAACTTTCTCACCACGATATTCTGTTAACTTTTTTTCGTTGAATCTTGTTATTTCTTGATCACCAACAAACACTTGACCTGAGGTAGCCGTATCCATTCCGCCAAGTATATTCAAAATCGTACTTTTACCGGCACCGCTTGCACCCAAAATAACGACGAATTCTCCCTCAAATATGGAAAAATCAACACCATCAAGGGCCTTGATTGACACTTCTCCTATTTTGTATTCTTTCGTTACTTTTTTGAATTCGATTAACTTTTTCACGTATTACATCTCCTCGTATAGTATTTTTGTAAACGTAAAACAATTCCAAAACAAATAACTTTTTCCATATATTTTAGAGTTACTATTTGTCTGCTTCATTTTTTTCGGTATTCTGCATCTAGACGGTAAAGCCTTCAAGGCTTCATCAAGTTTACGTCTGGCATGCGCCTAACTTCCCACAATAGTAACATCCAGTACTTGATAATAACCACTATATCCACCTACCTGTAAATGAGCTTGAAGTGATTCAATTGTGGGTTGGTTTGAATGTGCGAATGTTGTTTTCATAGATAAATCCATTCAATAAAATTATCCAAATTCCTTTTACAATAGCCGCTAGTCATCAATTGATTTACGTAAATCTGTTGCCCATTGTGCAAGATATACTTTTTCAATCACGATCTCTGATATCATTGTTGCTTCACCACCTGCATCACTTGTAGGAGCACTTGCGGAGTAAAAATTACCTTTTTCTATACTAAATAACTATTCTGGAAATACTGGATGGAAATGAGTAATGTTACCTTCTTCATCAAGGTAACTGATAAGCTGTAGTCCTATCAACTGTTCTGTTGACAATAGTTCCATTCTTCATTATTTCTTTACCCAGCTTAATGATCTCTTAATTTAAAATTCCCCTTAAGTTATGAACTATGTTACAAATAGGCTCAGTACCAGCGTTGCTGTAACCAGGGGCAAAGTAACAAACGTTTTCATTTTGTATTAATTTTCTCAATATGGATATTGTTATTATTCTGGTTTTAATGTTAATAGTTTACAGTTAATACAATATGATACAAATATGATGGTTATCATCCTTTTGTTTATCCTTGTGTGAAAAATAGAATTGAATTCTTTGGTCTACTTTGGACTATAGGGCATGTCTGTTAAAGTATAAAAACTATTATTGTACCTAGTAAGAGTTCTTCCCTAATGCATACCAAGCAATCTATAACATCATTATAGACATGAGGAGATTTTCTGTAGGCATTACAAATTTATTAATAGGAGGAGACATATGTTTAAAAAAGTGTTATTTTCCGTTTTCTCACTTGCAATATCTGGATCTATTTTATTTTCTAATCAAACAGTAACATATGCAGATTTTTATCAAGTAAAAAAGGAGTTGAATATGTATTCTATACCAACAATAAGCAGTGAAAAAGAAATAATTCCAGCTGGAAATACCATTTCCCTATACTGCTACGTAAATAGTGAGAATTACATGGGAAGTAAGGTTTGGGCCTATGCTGATGATAATGGTTATGGTGGTCATCAAGATTATGGTTATATTCCTGATTATTTTCTTAGAATAGGTTCATCAAGTCCACTCATCGGGTATTGCAATTTTTAATATACAGGAGTAATTGGTTCTGATGTAACTATATGAGGGAGACGAAAACGATTCAAAGTATGAGGGGCCACTCTGGGATGTAAGTACAAATCAAAAAAGAAAATTGTACGTTATCAAGACCTGAATTATAAAAAGTTTTGAAAAATAAAGGATAACACATATTATACATGACTATTATGTGCTATCCTCTCTCATTTTATTAAACTAAAACCCATTAGTAGAATAAAAAAGTTTAGTTTCTGTTTGAATCATCAATTTCTAAATTTAATGAACTCTCCCACCAAACGTCTTTTCTTCCGTTTAAGTAATTTTTAATTAGTTTCCTAAATGGATAAGGTTGTAAATTCTTATCATACAAATCTTTTCCATCACACCAAAAAAACTTAAGATGTGATTCGCTAGACTTCAAATTATTTGGTAATTCATTACCATCAACCTCAAATACTTGATTTATTTCGCAATGTAATTCTCCATTTTTCTCCCATTTGTGTTCAACTAATCCAAGAAATTTATTTACTGTACATCTAATTCCTAATTCTTCTTGAATCTCTCTTATCAATGCATCTTTTGCACTCTCCCCAAATTCAATGTGACCGCCTGGTAAAAAAGTATTTGCATACCCTCTGGCTTGTGCAAGTAATATTTTATTATCTTTTATAAAGATTCCCCTTGCTAAATGATGAAATGGTTTTTGCAAAGTTTTTTCCTCCTACCATTTATTTTTTTATACACGCTTGTAAATTCAGACTAGCTTTCAATTCGGAATATTCTTCTTTTGCTAGCTCTTTAATTTTAATAAATTGAAGTTCTTCCTCAGAATTAAAACCCATCTCAATTCTGTTTATTTTAACTATAGTTTTAGTTTTGTTTACTGAACCTAATAAAATAGTTATATCACATTCCCCAAGGCACACATTAAATTCAGCCTTATAATCAAAGATATTTTTGCACTTGTATTTAAACTTTCAAATTTCTTTATTTTTCATTCCACTATTAATTAATATATACCTTAAACGCTAATTTACCATTCACCTTGGCTGCACTTATTTTATAAGTAATTTATCGTACCGATGACATATATTGGTTATATAAGTTAGAACATTCTTTCATACAATCCAAATATATATTTCTGATTTCCTCATTTGGACATAATTTTAGATAACCTTCATTTTCTAATATAGAAATAATAGGTTTCATTTCATAATAATATCCATTATTTTCCTCTTGTGTTAAAAGATTTTTATAGCCTTCCAATATTTTAATATAATTATTGTCTATCAAACGATAGTTACATTTTGCTAACTCTGAATAATAAAACTTATTAATTTCCCCTGACATATATTTAGAAAAAGATTTTTCGTCATTTCCTAAATAGGCAGAACTGGCTTGAGAGTAGTAACGATATCTACCATCTCTATAAAACGTTTTGAAGATTCGGAATTTATGCCATTTTATTACTTCTTCATACCGAAATCCTAATGCGTTATAATCATTTGAAATCATAACAGGTCTATGTTTCAATACGTAATCGAAAATAGCAACGTTCAATTCACTTACATCAAGATGGGTAATCGAAGCCCAACAAATATAATTGTTATCCATTCTCCCTATCATACACACTTCTTTATCAGGGCTAACATAAATGTCAAAAGAAACTTCTTTATCATCTATTTTATAATTAGGTTTCATACAATTATTTCGATTAACTAAATTATATTCTTCCACATCCAATACCTAAACCTTCCTTCGATTTAATCAATATCAATATTGATTATTAACAATATTTGTATCTTACACTCTAACATAAATTGAGATAAACATGTTTCACAACCTTCTTGAAAAATTTTTGACCAATCAAGATTTAATTCAGTAAATTCTTTTCAACCTAAAATAATCTCTTTATAGTAGATAGAGTTTTATTTTTTTAATCTCAGCTTCATCAACCGCAGGAAATAATTCGAAAATCGATAATTTTTGAAACTCTATCATTTAAATCCTCCTAATTCATTAAAATATTTATACGCTTCTCTACTTTCTATTTTATAGGTCAAGAGTTTAAAAAACTAAAATCTACATATTCCAACAGAGCGGTTCATTTTTAAAATTTTAACCAACAAAATTATTAATACTCATAAACACTACCCATCAAATTCTAACTCTTTCTTAATATCTTTTCCATGTTTATCCTATTTTAATTAGATATACTTATAAGTTGTAATAATTAATAACGAATTTATTTCTGACAAAAAGTAGGCTATGCTTTATTTATAAATTCGTTTGAATGGAGTAAACCTATGAAAATATTTGACACACATTTACATATTATTGATCCAAAATTTCCATTGTACGAAAATCAAGGATATATGCCAGATCCATTTACGTCTGAAAATTATTTACAAACTGTCAGCAATTTAAATGTAATTGGTGGGGCAATTGTCTCTGGTTCCTTTCAAAAGTTTGATCAAACTTACTTAGTAAATGCATTACAAACATTAGGAAAGAACTTTGTTGGTGTCACACAGCTACCCTATGATACATCAGATGATGAAATCATTAAATTAAATGAGAAAGGTGTTAGGGCACTTCGTTTTAATGTAAATCGAGGTGGTTCAGAGGATATATCACGTTTAGACAATTTTGCTAGAAGAGTATATGAATTAGTAAATTGGCACACAGAACTTTATATCAATTCAAATGCCTTACCAGAGATAACTAATATATTAGAAAAACTGCCAAAAGTATCAATTGATCATCTAGGTTTATCAAAAGAAGGTCTCCCTAATTTATTAACTTTAGTAGAGAAAGGTATTCGAGTAAAAGCTACTGGATTTGGAAGGATTGACTTTGATGCTGCTGAAGCAATGAAAGCAATTTATTCGATTAATCCTGATGCGTTAATGTTTGGAACTGACCTACCTTCAACAAGGGCAAAGATACCGTTCCAATATTCAGATATAGAGTTGATTAAAAATAACTTTGAAGAAGAAGCCGTAAAAAAAATTCTTTATAAAAATGCCTTTGATTGGTATCTAGAATAAGGGAGCGAAAGTTGAATAAATAGGTTTCATATTTTTATAATCTATTTCTGGTTTTATTAACATTTCTAAATTTTTTACGATCGGTTGATTTTGAATATGTTTTCCCATCTTAAGCCTAATATTAAATGAGTTAAAGAAGTCGTTGCAACATTTTGACTCATCCCTACACATAAAGCGACTAAATCTTTTGCTTAGTACTTACTGGTTCGTTGCACAAAACCATTATCTCTAGAAAGAGCTCGTAAGATATTTTGGGATAAAAATTTTTGAATTTCTTGAGCAAATAGTTGTAACTCATCAGATACAGAAATAGACATACAAAAACGCCATCCTTTCCTATGATTCTACAGAAAGAATAGCGTATTTTTTCATTTTAGGGGGGATTTGTATATACTTTCAAATATTAAATCAATAGGCATGGATGATGCCCCCAGATATGAGAATCTAAAGTATTTGAATAAGAAGCTTTACCCCGTTCGTTATAGTTATTTACATTATAAATATAATTATATATATCTTATTAAAAATGATTCTACCTTAAGAACTGAAAATAGCTATTAAAAAATATGTTTGCTAATTTTATTTCGATTTCCCTTGCACCCAAGTAGCAATATCATTTATAACATACTCAGGGATATTAGCAGGACTATAATATTCATCCGGTTTACTTAACTCCCCATCTCCTTCTGTAAAGAAATGATTTAACTTTGGATATAGTCGAAAATCAACGTTATCTCGCTCTTTTAATTGTTCTTTCCAAAAAGGAATTTCAATTTTTGATTGAACTTGATAGTCTCTTTCTCCTTGAAGAATAAGAAGCGGTGTTTTTTGTTCCTTTGACATTTCTGCTGCTTTAATTTTACGGATAGAATCCCAATATACTGGTGATCCTAAATAAAAATCCTTTGGAGGATTCTGACTAGAGAAATTAGGGTCATTTAATAATTCAAATTGCGATTTGTAAAATTTATATTCTTCTGGTTTCATTGCTCCAATAGAAAGGCGATACTCCAATTGATCTAAAACAGAGTCTGTGAATGCACGGGCCGCTCCTCCCATCACAATTGCCCCAGCAATATTTTGATTTTGGTCTTTTTCAATCATATTCGGAATCATCATTCCACCTTGACTATGGCCAAGAATATAAATTTGATTCCTATCTACCATAGGTTCATTTTGAAGGAAATGAGTCACAAGAAGAGCATCATCTGTTGTCTCTTTATCAACTGTATAAAAAGGACTAAGTTCTGTTTTCAATCCATGTTCATAGGTTCGTTTATTATAGCGAAGGACAGCAATTCCTTTCGAGGCAAGACCTTCAGCTAAATCGCGAAATGGTTTTAAAGCATATGCTGTTTCATCCTGATCGGCTGCTCCAGATGCATGAACAAGAATAACTGCTGGGAAAGGACCCTTTCCTTTCGGAACAGATAATGTTCCTGGTAATGGAAATGCACCACTTCCAACTACTACTTCTTTATCAACAAATGATTCAGGCTTACTATATGATGGCCGATCTGCAACAGGACTAAACGACATACTGAGTTGAAAATCATCTATTTTTCCAGATGGATCTAGTTTAATTAGTAACGGTACAGTAGATTGTTCAAAAACTAATTTAATCTCTACATTTGTATGAACGGAATTTGTCTCTTTTTGTGTAATCTCTCCAATTTCTATAAAAGAACCTGCTTGTAATTGAGCAGGAAGTTCTTTCCAATAGCTATTCAGCCATTTTTCGGATATTATTTTCTGTAATGATCGAGAAGTTAAATTAAATGCAGATTTATAATCTTCAGTATGCATATAACGGATAAATGAAAGAGTAGTAGATATAAAAGGATTTTCATCGTCAGTATTGTCTATTTTTTTTATATTTTTGTTGGTTTCCTTTAATGTCGATATAAATTGGTAATTGAACAGATTATTATATGTATCTTGATATAAATTTGTTTTCAATATATCCGTATTCCGTCCCTCATACAAACATGAAGAACTCATGAAATTTTTAGGTGAAATTACTTCCTCCGCAAATGAAACTGAAGGAATAGTTATCGCACAAATTGCACTGACAAGTAATAACTTATTCCCTATTCTTTTTTTCGTTTTCATTTTTATTGATTTTCCTTTCAAAATTAAATTTTTTAGTACAGCATGCTAAGTACTATAAGAAAGAAATTTCTTCAAAAAGATTAATACTCTACTTTACGGTCCCACCTAACAGGTTAAAAAGCTATTATAAATAGACTTCAATAAAAAATGCCTCTTCCCTCTTTTTTTATCACTGGATTTTTTAAGTGGTATGGAAGGACCACGCTGAATCATATGTAACTGACCAAAAGAACTTTCTATTCCAAAAGAAAAAATTACCTCATTGGATGCTTTAATTGTTCTCTCTATAATTCATTTAGATAATACTTCACCATGATGTGATACTACCCCATGCGCATCAATTAGGATAAAAGAAAGAGATTCTTTTTAAGTAATGACATCACTTAACATTCTCTCACGTAGCGTTTCAAGAGAAACTGTCGCATTTAGATTGACAAACTGTCATAGAAAAAAGCCTCCACATTCGGAGGCTTTTTTCTATTTTACAATTGGTAATGTTACTTCACTTAATTTCACTGTAAGTTTCGTCCCTGCTTTTGGACGAATCGTATAGTCATAGTCACTTGCAATTAATACGACTCCTATTTGATGGCCGGCTTGAAATACATA
>NZ_JBITWA010000022.1:0-63311 GCF_044543425.1 Bacillus sp. NPDC077411
TGAGGGGGATGGAGCTTCTGACGTAGAGGTTTTTTTACCTCGTAGGAAGAAGCGAAGCCACCGAACATTCTAGCCACTGGAGCTGGACAATGCTTTCACTGAATTTTGAAATGGGAGTATTACTGCTCACGAATAGCGGGATAAATAATGAAATAATAGTTACCCGAACCAACTTATTCTAGTAGGATACAGTCATGTTCGGCTTTTTATCTAAAAGTCGCTTTGCATGAAACTGTCTAATTTCTTTTACCTCTTTACTTAGTATAGAAAGAGCTGCGACATAATTGGCTTCTGGATACAAATCTATCATAGAAGTAATTTCCACAAGTTCTGGTTTGTTCTTAAATAAAAGTAACTGAGGAGAAGAGGCTGGACTAGACACACTAAGATTAGAAGGCTGAATACTAAGCCCCTCTCCTGTTGCTTTTAAAAGTGACTCTTTCCTTGTCCAATATGTTAAAAAACCTTTTACTTGCTCTTCTGTTGTTAATTTTTTAATCTGAGCAAATTCTTGATCCGTTAGTACTCCTTCAGACATTGTCATCACGTCAATCTTTGGTCTCAATTGTTCCACATCAATCCCCACAGGTGTTGACGCAGTAAATGCAACTCCTACTATTTCGCCTGAATGCGATACAGAAAAATGCGGCATTCCATTAGGTAATTGTGGCCGTCCATGTGGTAGTTTGCAATTAGAACAGGTACGGTCTATTGGGACTTGATAAGGAAACATCTTAAGCTGCCCACCTAATACTAATCTACTAATCACACATCCAATAATAAACCTTACTTGATCGTGGGAATGATGAAATACATTTGCTCTTTCTCGTTCTGTTTCATTTAGTAAGTCATAATGCCATGGTTGTATGTCTGTAATTCGCGCCCACCATATTTGACAACTATCTCTAGTAAGTAGTGGTACGGAATCAACAACCTCCCAATCTTTCATAAAAAATCACTCACTTTCACATTCTCTATATTTTATAAAGGAAACTTCCGTATTATTTTCTCGTACAACACTTGAGTGGAAATATTACCAGATTTTCCGTTTAGTCTAGGTAATATTTTTTTACAATGCAATTCATTGTTACTTCCCTGATGGAGTGCATGCAAGCGAGCGAAGATGATTTGGCTGCATATCATTCCAATGTAATTCAATATATGCTAGACAAGCTTGTCTACTATCTTGTTCGTGAACAACATCCCAACCAGATGGTACATCAAGAAAGGATGGCCAGACAGAATACTGGCCTTCCCCATTTACTAGCACTTTATACATGAAATTATCATTTTCAAATGGATTCGTCATACTTTACTTACCCCTCTCATTCCTTGTAATCTACTAGCTAATACTTGTCCAATTTCTGTAAGCGGTCCTGGCTGACATAAATCTTTATGCCGACAATCAATTTCATACAATTCAATCTCTCCATCTATATAACTATGCCATGTGTCTGGAGAAATTGGATTAAACCATTCTGGTATGATTGTTGATCTAAAGAATAAAAGGTTACCATAAAATGTTTTAGGAACGTACTTCCCTAAAAGACCGACAGAATTTACATATGTTTCTTTTAAATTCAAAATCGTCTCCTCTTCAAGAATAGCTAGCGTACTTCCATCCCTGCGAAGTATATCGATAGCGTTCGCCATATCAAGAGGTTTTCCATCCATGTTATCTGGGTCATATCCACCTAATGCCAGCAATGCAATGAGCGCTTCTGCCTCACTAGGTGCATCTGTATTCGGTAAGAAGTGACCTGGATAAGAATCAAGCATAACAAGCAGTTCAACTTCTTCTCCCTGATTTTGTAATTGGGTCGCCATCGCGTGAACAACATTCCCTCCGAGAGACCAACCTAATAATCGATACGGACCGTACGGCTGAACCTCACGAACATGTTCAATATAATCTGCAGCCATCTCTTCTAATGTTTTTGGTAGTTCTTCATTTTTTGCAATACCACGCGCTTGCACACCATAAATTGGATAATTCGTTCCTAAAGACTTCATTAACCCTGCATAACACCAGCTTAGTCCACCTGCTGGATGCACGCAGAACATAGGTAATTGTTCTCCACCTGTTCTTAATGGCAAAATTACATCTAGCGCACTTTGGCTTGTTCCCATCTTAAGTCTTTCGGTAAGCCCAGCAACTGTTGGTGCTGTAAACAAGGTCCCAATACTCAACTCTACTCCAAGTGCTGCCCTAATTCGGCTCATTAACTGAACAGCAAGTAATGAATGACCACCAATATCAAAGAAACCATCATCAATACCAATTCGCGGTAAATTCAGAATGTCTGTAAATAAATCACATAAAATTTCCTCTTGTGGTGTTCGTGGTCCTCTACTTATTGTAGATATAGTGAACTCTGGTGCCGGTAATGCTTTGCGATCTAACTTACCATTTGGAGTTAGAGGTAATTCACTGATCATAACAAAAGCGTATGGAATCATATAATCAGGTAAACTATATCCTACATACTGGCGCATTGCAGTTGTATCAAGAACATGATGTTCTGAAGAAACAATATAGGCCACTAAACGCTTATCACCAGGTTGATCTTCACGTACAATAACAGCCACTTGTTCAACATGAGGGTGCTGCATAATAACTGTTTCAATTTCACCTAGTTCAATTCGGAAACCCCTAATTTTAATTTGATGGTCTGCACGTCCTATATAATCTAATGTTCCATCTTGATGCCAACGTGCCAAATCTCCTGTACGGTACATGCGGGTACCCGGTTTTCCATATGGATCTGCTATAAATCGTTCGGCAGTTAATCCTGCACGTCCTAAATAACCACGGGCAAGCCCTGCTCCTGCAACATACATTTCTCCTACTACTCCTGGTGGTACCGGCTGTAAATAGTTATCTAATACATACACTTTAAGATCTGGTATACTACATCCAATTAAACTATTTGCTCGTAAAGATACAATATTTTGATTGAGTTCAATATAACTCACATGTACAGTTGTTTCTGTAATACCATACATATTGATAAGTTTAGGTGAATTTTCTGGATGACGACTATACCAATCTTCTAAACGACTAAGTTCCAGTGCCTCACCGCCAAAGATAATATAGCGTAAAGAAAGTTTTTGCCCCGCTTCAATATTTTCACGATCTGCTTGCATAAGTTGATAAAATGCTGATGGTGTCTGATTTAAAACTGTTACCTTTTCACAAACAAGTAGATTTAAAAATTCTTTAGGTGAACGGGTCACACTGTGTGGTACAACAACAAGACGTCCCCCATACAATAGTGGTCCCCAAATCTCCCAAACCGAGAAATCAAAAGCATAAGAATGGAACATTGTCCAAACATCTTCTGAATTAAATTGGAACCAATGATTTGTTGCTTCAAATAGTCTAAAGACATTTTGATGAGGAATCATTACACCTTTTGGTCTACCTGTCGAACCTGATGTGTAAATAACATAGGCGATATGTAAAGGTGATAGCGGTTGTATTCGTTCTATATCTCCTATATTCTCTTCACTATGCTTACTTAATTCTCCAATTATTTCCGAATCATCAACTACAATTTTGGGTGTCTTGCCACAATCAATTACTACTTGTGTATTTGTAATGACACAAGTAGGTTCTGCATCATTTAGCATAAACGCGATGCGATCGGATGGATAGTCAGGATCTAACGGTAAATATCCACCTCCAGCTTTCAGAACTGCTAATAAGCTGACAACCATTTCTAACGATCTTGGCATTGCTAAAGCAACCATTTTTTCTGGTCCAACACCTTTCGCAATCAATAGGCGTGCGAGCTGATTTGCTTTCTTATTTAGCTCTGCATAACTTATTGTAGTATTTTCAAATACTACTGCAGTAGCTTCTGGAGTACATTGAACCTGCTTTTCGAATAATTCTGGTAAAGTCATTTCAGATATAAGCTGAACATCACTATTCCATTTTTGTAGTACTGTTTGACGCTCTTCTTGTGTTAAGATCTCTAAATGTCCAATCGGTTGATCTGGATTTTCCACAGCATTTTCTAATAATCGCAATAGACGTGCAGCGAGTTTTTCTATTGTTTCGCGTTTAAATAAATCTGTACTGTATTCAACTAAGCCGTGTAAGCCATTTGGTGTACCTTCAGCAGTGTTACGTTCACTTAATTCAATAGTAAGATCAAATTTTGATGACCCAACACTTTCAATCTCAATGCTTGCTTCTAAATTTGGCACATCTAGTGTAGCTTCTGGTGTATTTTGAAAAGCTAACATAATTTGAAATAGTGGATGACTATTTCTCGAACGGATGGGATTCAATACTTCAACAAGTCTTTCAAATGGGACATCTTGATGTTCATATGCTGCAAGATTGACCTTACGCACACGACTTAAAAGTTCACTAAAGTTAGGATCTCCAGATGTATCTGTACGTAAAACGAGTGTATTTACGAACAATCCAACAATATCTCCGAGAGCATCATCATTACGTCCGGCAATTGGACTTCCTATCGGAATATCAGTTCCGGCGCCTAACCGTGTAAGTAATGCTACAAGGCCAGATTGTAAGACCATAAATAAGCTAACACTATTTTTACGAGCAAGCTCTAATAATCGTTCATGTAACTCAGAATTCACATGGAAATGTATCGTTTCTCCGCGGTAACTCGTTTCCTCTGGGCGCTGAAAATCTGTAGGTAATTCCAGTTGCTCTGGCAAATCTTTCAACTCTTCTTTCCAAAAATCAATTTGTTGTGAAATGAGCCCACCTTGTGTACTCTCACTTCCTAACAACTCTTGCTGCCAAAGAGCGTAATCCGCATACTGCACCGGAAGTGACTTCCACTGAACTGATTCACCTTGACAACGTGCCCGATAAGCAGCAGCAAGATCTCTTAATAACGGATTTAAAGACCAGCCATCGCCAACAATATGATGTAATAATACAAGTAGTACATGCTCATTTGGCTTTATTTCAAAAAGTTGGATTCGAATAGCGGACTCTTCTGCCAGTTTAAAGCTATATCGTACCGTTTCAGCAAGTAACTCAGGTAATTCTGATTCAGTTGTATGTGTGATTATTAGATTCGGTATAGCATCAGTAGTCTCCAAAATCTGCTGGTGTGATGTACCAAACGCATCTGGAAAAATTGTTCGCAGCGTCTCATGCCGATTGATAACATCATAGAATGCACCTTGCAAAGCCTCATGATTTAATTCTCCGGACATCCGAATCACTACCGGAATATTGTAAGTTGGGCTTGGACCTTCTAAGCAGTTTAAGAACCATAAACGACGCTGCGCAAAAGAAAGTGGTACTTCCTTGGAACGTTCCATTTTTTGAACGGCTGGTCTTGCACTTTGAGCACTATCTAGCTGTTTAGCGAGTTTAGCAACAGTTGGCGATTCAAATAGTTTTCCAATTCTTAATTCCACACCTAATGTTTCACGAATACGGCTCATTAAACGAGCAGCTAATAAAGAATGACCACCTACTTCAAAGAAGTTATTATCTATTCCAACCCTCGCTAGGTTTAGTACTTCTGCAAACAAATCGCATAGAATTTCTTCTTTTGGATTTCTAGCTACGCGTTCACTAACAAATAAATTAAAATTAGGTGCCGGCAGTGCTTGACGATTAATTTTTCCGTTCAGTGTTAACGGCAATTCAGATAAAATCATAATCGCAGATGGTATCATATAACTTGGCAAGCTTTCTGCTGCATATGTCCGAAACCCTGCAGAGTCAAAGCTTCCTTCAGCATGAGGTACAATATAAGCAACTAAGCGCTTCTCACCAGGTTGATCTTCACGAACAATTACAACGACTTGTTCCACATGAGGATGCTTTTGTAATACAGCTTCCACTTCAGCTAACTCAATGCGGAATCCATGAATCTTAATTTGATGATCTGCACGACTAACATAATCTAGCGAACCATCTATGTGCCATTTGACAAGGTCACCTGTACGGTACATGCGTGTACCAGGTGATCCATATGGGTTAGCAACAAAGCGTTCAGCTGTTAATTCAGGTCTTCCTAAATATCCATTTGCCAGTCCAGTACCAGCAATATACAATTCACCAATTACTCCAGGTGGAACAGGTTGTAGACCTGCACCTAGTACAAATACTTGCGTATTCCAAATCGGTCTTCCAATAGAAGGTGTACTGTTCTCCTCTTCATCCATATTCATTAAAGTTGACCAAATGGTTGTTTCAGTTGGTCCATAAAGGTTGGTAACATGACAATTTAATTCTTTTAACTTACATGCTAGATTAGAAGGAAGCGCTTCACCACCAACAAGAACTTTAAGCCCTCTTAACCTTTCTGGATAATCCGTTACAAGCGCATGCCAAAGTGTCGGTGTAGCCTGCATAATTGTGATATTTTCTTTTTGAATAATCTCTGTTAATACAGTCGAATCTTGGACTGCTTCTTTCTGAGCAATTCGAACACTCGATCCACTAATAAGTGGTAAATAGATTTCTAAAGCGGAAATATCAAACGCAAAAGTTGTAACTGCTAACAAACAATCATTTGCACGTAGTGAGAATTCATCTTGCATTGCCAATAAAAAGTTGCTTAAGCTTTGCATTGGCACAACTACACCTTTTGGCTTACCTGTTGACCCCGAAGTATAAATTGTATATGCAGGATTTAAAAGTGATACGCTATCAAATGAATCTAGATTTCTTTTCGGATATCCCCTTAACTCCTCTTTTGTATCCTTGTTATCAAGTACAACTATTGTTGTGTGACTCTCATTCGGTAAATTAGCCAAAACAGAAGAATGTGTTAGGGTACAAGCAGGCTGAGCATCGCTTAGTATATACGTAATTCTATCCTCTGGATATTCTGGGTCGATTGGTAAATACGCTGCACCTGTCTTAAGAACTGCTAGCATCCCGATAACCATCTCTACAGATCTTGGAAATGCTAACGCTACGAATTGTTTAGATTGAACGCCCTGTTCTAGCAAGAAATGAGCAAGTTGATTTGCCTGTTCATTTAATTCTTTATAGGTAAGCTCCATCCCATTACATACTACAGCAGTAGAATCAGGAGATTTACTTACTTGTTTTTCAATGAGAGCAGGTACACTTACGAATGAATCTTCCTTCGTATTTTGATTCCATTCGACCAAAACTTGCTTACGTTCTTCATGAAGTAAGAGTTCTAGTTTTCCAATCGGTGAATTTACTTGAAGATTCGAGATGTTTTCCAGAAGATTCACAAATCTTTTTTTATGAGTTAGTAGCTCTTCCACGTTATACACCTCAGGATTTGCATCAAAATGAATCTTCAAACCATTTCCACCAAACTCATTTGACACATTTATTGAAAGATCATCAACTGGTCCTGCTGAAAGGTTATGTTTCATTCCACGATTTCCTGCAAAGTTTAGACCATACTCAAATGGCATTATATTAATCATTGGACCAAATAATCTTTGATTTTCTCCTAATAATTTCAGATCTCGCCGTAATTCCTCATGACGATACTTATGATGAAGGCGTATATTACGGATCTCATGAGAAACATTTTGAACAACCTCAGCAAAACTCAAATCGGAGCTTATAGATAAGCGGAACGGGACTACATTCATAACCATACCAGGAACATTAATAGATGCAGATCCTAATCGTCCCATTATCGGTAAACCTAGAATTACATCCTTTGCACTTGTTAGTTTGTAAATATAGATGGCAGTTGCGGCTATAACAAGCTCTGGCCAACTTGCACTGCACTTATGTGCAACCTTTTGCAAAGATTCTGTACTTAAACGAGACAAATGAGCTGTTTGACGCAGAAATGATTTTGATGTTCTAGAAGCACGTTCTGCCAGGCTTACTACTTCTGGTTGATCTTGGAAGCGTTCTAACCAAAAATTACGATCTTTCTCAAATTGTTCTGATGCACGATATGTTGCGTCCTCCTCTAACATAGTATGTAAGAGTCCAAATGAACGCTCATCATACGATTGATTACCCATTAATGCCGTATACACTTTTGCTACTCGCTCTGCAAGTAACGAAAAACCGTAGCCATCCATCACAATGTGGTGGATGCGCTGATACCAAAAGAAACGATTAGAAGCAACTTTAAAGAGCGCCTCTGTATACAGCTTGTCCTTTTTCAAGTTAATCGGCTTAGATAAATCTAATTTCATCCAAGCTTCAGCGGCTTTTGTCGGATTCTCCTCTGCACTAACATCGATAATATGCATATAAAATTCAGGAGAATTATCAATAACTTGCCATGGTCCGTTTTCATCTTCTTCAAAATAGACATGTAAAGATTCGGTTTCCGTTACAACTTTACGCACTGCTAACTCAAATATTTTTGCATCTACTACACCATGTATTTCTATATATTCGCCAGTATTATAAATTGGATTTTCTGGATCAAGTTGCTGCGCAAACCACATACCTATTTGCGCACCTGACAATGAATAGCGAACCTCTTGATAATTAGACATTCGTATTTACTCCTTTATCATGTTATCCGTATTTGACAGCACCTTTTCTGTTTGGGAGGACAACAAATTAAACCATTCAGAAATTGTTGGACGTTCAGCTAAATCTGCGAATGTAACTTCTACCCCCACCTGGCGCCACTTCTCTACTAAATTCATAATTCTAACTGAATCCATTCCTCTATTTAATAAATCTTCATCCTCTCCAATAGCAGATGGTGATTCACGAAGCAATTCCGCTACTTGCTCACGTACTCGTTGTAATGTGAACCTTGAATCTCCCTCTATTGAAGAAGCGTCATTCAAATTCTGTAAATCTTTTAATAATAAATTTGTTGTTAAAGTTACTGCACAACGATCAGATGCGTACTGCACAGCTTGTTTATGATGTTCTTGTGAAAAATCAGCAACTGCATCAGCAATGAAAAATGGCTGAATCCCATCCATAAATGCCTCACACGCCGTTAAAAGACATCCAATATGCGCATAAACCCCACAAATAATAAGCTGATCACGTTCTTGTTTGTGTAAAATTTCTAGAAGATTTGTTTTCTTGAAAGCACTATATCTCCATTTTGTAAGGAAAATATCATCCTCATCCGGAGCAAGTTCATCTACAATCTTTTTCTTATGAGGCCCATCAGGAATGCCAGCTCCCCAAAAATCTTGCAATAATCCTCTTTGTTCTATTGTTTGTCCACCTGGCTGCGCTGTATAAATAACAGGAATGCTAAGTCCTTTACATGCTTTTCTGATTGATTGAATATTTGAAATAAGTTCTACTCTCGGTGATTCTGCTGCATGATATGCATCCAAAAAATACTCTTGCATATCATGAATGAGAAGAACTGCACGTTTAGGATCTGGCTTCCACATTACTTTATTATTTGGTAAATCTGCCTCTACTGGCATTGTGTATACTGAGATAGCCGGAATAGCCATCTAATCACTTCCTTCCGAGTATTATTAAAATTTTTTATAGACAATCTATGACTGCACTGTAGAATTAAGTTTTTCAGCAATAACTTTACGCAATTCTTTCTTGCTCACTTTCCCTACACCCGTTTGTGGGAATGATTTAATAAACTCGATGCGATCTGGAATCTTATATGCTGCAATCCCACGATTTCTTAAGAACCTTTTCAAATCACTTACAGTTGGTGCTTGTCCGCGTGCTATTACAAAGGCACAAGTACGTTCACCTAAATAATCATCTGGCATGGATACAATTGCTACATCATGTACAGCTGAATGAACTAGAAGATGATTTTCAACTTCTTCAGCTGCAACTTTCTCGCCGCCGCGATTAATTTGATCCTTATCGCGACCTTTCACTATTAGATAACCTTGCTCATTCACTTTGACAAGATCGCCAGTGCGATAAAATCCATCAGAAGTAAATGATTTAGCGTTATGTTCTTCAGCTTTATAATAACCACGGATTGTATAGGGTCCACGAGTTAACAAACCCCCTACTTGTCCCGGCCCCACATCATGATCCTTCTCATCAACGACACGAATTTCATCAAACTCGGACATCGGTCTTCCTTGCGTATGAATAATGATTTCTTCTGAATCATCCAATCTCGTATAATTCACTAATCCCTCAGCCATACCAAAAACTTGTTGTAATGTACAATTAAATGTCGGGCGTATACGCTTAGCAACTTCAGCACTAAATTTCGCACCACCCACCTGCAAAACTTGAAGGCTCGATAAATCATTATTTCGAGACGCTACTGCATCAAGCCATACCATCGCAAGTGGTGGTACAAGTGCTGTTATTGTAACGCGTTCCTTTTCGATAAGAGAAAAGGCTTCATCAGGACTTCCTCCAGAAGCAAGCACTATCCTTCCTCCGGCATATAATGTTCCAAGAACTCCTGGTGAGCTAAGTGGATAGTTATGCGCAACAGGAAGTACAGCTAGATACACACTGTCTTTATCCAACTTACAAATTTCAGCACTTGTTCGTAAGCTATAAATATAGTCATCATGCGTTCGTGGAATTAATTTAGATAACCCCGTTGTTCCGCCAGATAATTGTAGAAACGCTACATCATTAGATTGTATTTGGGGCTGATTGACAGGATTCATATAGAGGTCATGTATTCCTATAAATTCCTCTTCCTCTCCTACAACTATGACATGTTGTAACGTTGGTACTTTCTCTTTTACTTTTCTAGCAAGCTTGCGATAATCAAATCCAAGCTGTTTATCAGAGATAATATAAGCCGTTGCTTCAGCAAATTCACAGAAATAACTTATCTCACTACTTCGATGTGATGGCAATGCAAAGACTGGAAGTGCACCGATCCTAAAAAGCGCAAAACATACTTCAAAAAATTCCACAACATTAGGTAATTGAAGAACAACTCGATCTTCTTGCTTTATTCCTAAACTTCGAAGACCTGCAGCTAAACGATCTACTTTGTTATCAAGTACAGCATAACTTACATACGTGTCTCCACTTGTAAGTGCAATTCGATCACCATGCTTTTCTGCACGTTCTCGTAGCATTTCTCCAAACGTCTCTCCGCGCCAGCAACCTTTCTCTCTATATCGTTCTGCAAATTCCTTCGGCCACTCGCAGCATCCTGTTAACATCATTTATCCCTCCAGTAATTCATTATTTAATCCCATGGCACGTAGCATCGTACGAAACTTAGCGGATGTTTCGGCTAATTCTTCCACAGGTTTTGACTCTGCAACAATCCCCGCTCCTGCGAATAAACGAAGTGAATTTTCTTCAATTTCTGCACATCGAATGGTAACAATCCATTCCCCATCACCATTTAAATCACTCCAGCCGAGCATCCCAGTGAAAAATCTTCGGTCAAACGGTTCAATTTCTTTAATAGCTTCCCGAGCTTTTTCAGTTGGAGTCCCGCAAACAGCCGGTGTAGGATGCAGCGCAAGCGCAAGTTCTAATGAAGAAACGGATGTATCAAATAATTCTCCTTTTACTTCTGTAGATAAATGCCACATCGTTTCACTATTTATTAATGACGGTTTTTCCGGAACATGTAATATACGACAGTACGGACGTAATGCAGCAGCTACCGCTTCAACAACAACAGCGTGTTCATGTAAATCTTTAGCTGAAGAAAGTAGTTCCTCTGCTCGTCTCTTATCTTCTGCAGGGTCTTCACTTCGAGGCCTAGATCCTGCAAGTGGATTAGAAACGACCTGCATTCCATTACGTGAAACAAGCAGTTCTGGACTAGCTCCTATAAGTGTGCGACTGCGTTGTGGTGCAGTATCACTATTCTTTTCCTCTTCACTCTTCGGTAAATCTACCGCAAACGTATACCCGTGTTTATTGTGCTTTGCTAAATCACGAAGTATCTTTTGAATATTAACCTTTTCTGGAGAATTCAAATCTAGTGATCTAGATAGGACAATTTTCTTTAAGTCACCTGCTTTTATTTTTTCTACTCCTTGTTCTACACCACGCATATATTCTGAAGGTGATGGAACAGGTTTCATTTCATATGTAAGTGTAGAAAACAACTGGACTTGATCTTGAGCATCGAATTGTAAACAATCAGCAATTCTGCTCTCCTGTGGTACAACAAGCTGTACAGGTCGTTGTCTGTCAAAAGGTAACGCACCTACAACAATGGGATTATGATGGCCCGCTTGCTTTGCGTTATTTAGTACAGCATGAACAAGCTCTGAAAAACTTTCTACTTGATTATGCTTCACTGTAGCAAACACTCCTTCCGCTAGTATGGTTCGATAAGGTGAAGCAAAAAAGAAAGAAGACCCAGCTTTATAGTCATCTAACAGCTTTGTCGCTAATTCCCTTAAAGCAGTTGTATGATTCATCATTTTACAGCCTCCTATATTTATTTAGACTCCTAAAGTAGCACCGCCATCAATACATAAATTATGCATTGTAATATGGCTTGCTTTATCTGAAACTAAAAACAGAACTACTTCAGCAATTTCTGAAGGAGTTGCTATTTTGTTTAATGGAATTCCTAATCTGTATGTATCTTGCGAACCTGCAATCATTTTTTTAACTCCGTTTTCATCAGTCCAAAGTTGCCGCTGCATTTCAGTATCTGTTGAACCTGGAGAAACTAAGTTACACCGAACGTTATATTTAGCCATCTCTAAACCAAGACATTTTGTAAACATTGTTGCCGCTGCTTTAGACGCTGCATAGGCGGACATATGCATTCGTGGTACAGATGCAGCATTTGAGCCCACCGTTACAATCGAACCAGACTTGCGAGACATCATACGTCGGCTCACTGAACGAGATACATAAAAAACACCATTGGAATTAACTGAAAAGACCTCATTCCACTCTTCGTCGCTCAACGAATCAATAGGACTCATACGAAGTATGCCAGCAACATTAACTAAAATTTCAATTGGCCCCATTTCATTTTCAATTTGATTGACAACATCTTCAACACATACGCTGTCACGAACATCTGCGACAAATGCTTTAATAAAAATACCTTTAGCTGTTAGATCAAAAACAAGTTTATCGAGTGCAGTTATATTTTTATCTACAGCAACAACTTGTACACCATACTCACCAAGCATGCGTACTACTGCTTCCCCAATACCTTGGGCAGCACCTGTAACGAGTGCCACTTTTCCTGTAAGATTCATATAGCCACTTCCCTTCCTTAAAATGTATGTAATTGACAAACTAAAATACAAATTACTTTTTTGTAAAACAAGTAGATTTTATATAGTTTGTCAATTAAGAGATAAATTTTAGGGTTTCATTTATCTATCATCAATTTATTGATAATGATTATCACTATCAATATAACAATTAAAATGATAATACTTCTCAATTAAACAGTCAATATATTTTGTATTTTATTGGTTGAAAAACATAAAAATTAACATTCTGTATTCGTCGTATTTCCATATAAACCTCATTAACTACTCATTAAGGCTATAAATATAGTCCTTCTCTATCTTATACAAAATAAAATAACCAACCCTAAATAGGATCGGTTATTTTATTATCTGTTATTTTATTTGTTTTTTTGCTTATATGTGAGATATGCTAAAACACTCTTGCTATTTGTATACTTCGGATTATTTCCCTTTCGCGGTTCACGTGAATATGTTCTTTCATATCCAGGCACCTCAGGCATATCTTTTAAAAATTGCATAACTTCAGTTTCTGTTCCTTCAATACGTACACGAATCATTGTTATTGCTCCCTGCTAAATATATTCCACTCTATCAAGTATATCGATTACTATAAATCTCACAAGATAGAAAATATGTCATATTCTCAATCATTGATCACTATATTTTCTCATTAGTAATTCAATCGGGCCTCTTGTAAGACGGGATCGCCAAATATAGGACATAATAATTACAATTATAAAGAAGACAATAGACCACATAAGCGAAATATATAGAGTTTGACTTCCTAACAAATTTCCAGCTGCTAAAACAAATAAAAAGAGGACGTGACCAATATAATGTGTTAATGCCATTTGTCCTGTTAGAATAAGAGATTTTGTAATTACATTTTTAGTGAAAATTTCTGTGACATATATACATAAGATAATCACGATAATAGCCGTGCTTGAACTAGATAAAATATAAAATAGATTTGGAGGCATAGGCTTTGTGGAAAAAATATATATTGCAATGTCTCTGCCTATATAGGGGCTTATTGTTTTAATTAAAAAAAATGAAAGACCTTCTAATACAATACATGCAAAAGAGGAATACCATAATAATTTTTTTCTTATATCATTTCGCGTAAAATCTAACCTTCCTAGCCACATACCGAGTAATAAGAAGCAAAGCCAAGGAAAAATAGGATGAAATCCATTGAATAAGAGATTACGTAAAAAACCTGCTAGCGTCCAAAATGCAGGATATTCATGGAAAGATGCATCCCAGCCTTTCGTATAATCAAATATAAGTTGAAAAATTTGCGCTGTAGTTAAAATTCCGATGAAAGAATATAGAAGAGTACGATTTGATGCGACAATATAAAAAGAGGATAGAAACATATAAAATGCATAATAGTGTAATATATCAGCACTCCAGCCGACTATATATAAGAATATTCCCAGTATGAATAAAAAGATTGCCCTTCTCCAAGTTGTATGCTTGCTCTTTTTTATAAGAGTAGGGTCTTTCGTTATACGTGCTCGTTTGGTCATAAGAGAGATACCAATTCCAGCTAAAATAACAAATATTGCAGACGCTCTTCCTTCAAAAAGGCCTGTGAAATTAATAATCCACGCTGCCCCATTACCATCTGCTCCCATTGCTAGTTTATAATTCACAATGACCATTCCAAATATCGCAAGTGCCCTAGCGAAATCGAAACCTGTTATTCTTTTTGATTTTTCAACCATAGTATTACTCCCCTTTATAAAATACTCTTTACCGTTAGACTCCAAATTTCTTCAACATGGAGATTGAATGAACTTCCTACATATTTATCTAACCCCTCTACAACTAAAGTAAGCAATTGTGCCTTCGCTTCAATTTTTTCATTTTTTAGTACTCCTAGCTCAACTCCAAAGTGTAAAATTTCAATAAACCCTTCTAAATAATCCTGTAATATTTCCTGTAACCAGTCTCCATACTTTTCTTCGCGCATGCTCAACACAACGTATTCATTTAATATCTTGGAGTAATAAACGTCTTTTTTTTGAACTTGTATCATACGAATTCCGTCATGAATAAGCTGTGTTTCGAAATTTTCTTTACTATATTTACAAATTGAAAAAAATTTAGAGAAATTAATTTCTTTTACAATTACTTTAAACAATTCTTTAATTAATTCTTCTTTTGAAGAAAAGTAATAATAAATGGCAGGTTTAGTCACACCTACTTCTTTTGCAATCATAGATAAACTGGTTTTTTCAAATCCATTTTCGGCAAATAGTTTATATGCAGCTTCTAATATTTGTTCATATTTGATTGACATGGTTTTTAATCTCCTTTTTATTTACTTACCGGTAGGTAAATTGTAAAGGAAATTATTTCTATTTTCAATAGACGAAATACAATTTATTTTGAATGGAATAATGCGTTGATAAAGTTTCACTTTATGAAATCCGTTATTATGTTTAGTGGTTTATTAGCTGGAGTTCTTGTTGGTTCCATGGCTGGAAGATTCATTGATCAATATTCCAAGAAAAACGTACTTTTATATGCAGGGTTTGGCCGTTATATTCAAATATTTATGATATAATTTATATGATTCTGTTTTTTAGAGAGGGGATTCGTTTGTTTCATCTTTTTATTATTACAAGTTTATTTTTTTATATAAGCGCAGCTTTACTTGTTTCTCGAAATAATTTATTAGCAGGCATACTTGCACTTTTGGGTGTTGGAACAACCCTTTTTACACTATTTACATACAAAAGAAAAAAACATAAAAAGAAAGATAGTTGTTTTGATGTAGGCGATTTATTCGGTGGGTGCTGTGAGTGCAGCTTAGATTCTTGTGATGGAGATTGTAATGGTTAACAAGTATATAGAAAAAGTACTTTACATAGTTCCATGCCATCGAAAGCCGTCCCGTTGTTTTCATATGAACGGAACGCCTTTACCTATCTGCGCGAGATGTACAGGTATTTTAATCGGCTATCTTTTTATCCCATTTTTATTATTTATAACCTATACTGTGCCAATTTCAATCGGTATATTAGCGCAAATTCCAATGTTTGTTGATGGATATACACAATTGAAAAAGTGGCGCGAGAGTAATAATTTGTTACGTATTTTGACGGGACTGCTTAGTGGATTCGGCTTATCAGTGTTAGTTGTGTCTGGAGCTAGGTTATTTGTTACATATGTACAAATCGTCTTTATTGTTACTACCAAATACTGACCTTTTCATACATAGACAGTGGAAAACGCGATGAGCCAAACTCATCGCGCTTTTTCTTGTTATCTTTCGCATAAAAAAATTTAGTAGTATAACGCGTAAATATTTATTACTATTCCCTATAAATTTTCAAGTCAAAAAAATTGAAATTCCTCTTTTGAACCCGTAATATATACTCTGACTCAAAAAGTTCGAAGATAAAATAAAAAGGAGGACTTTTATACGATTTTCATTTTAACAAAAGATTGAGAGGTTATTCTATGTGGCATAATAAAAATGTATGGGTTGTTCTAACAGGTGAATTTATTGCTGGGGTCGGTTTATGGCTTGGAATTTTAGGTAATTTAGAATTCATGCAAAAGCATGTTCCCTCTGATTTTATGAAATCCGTTATTATGTTTATTGGTTTATTAGCTGGAGTTCTCGTTGGTCCCATGGCTGGAAGATTTATTGACCAATATTCCAAGAAAAACGTACTTTTATATGCAGGATTTGGCCGTGTAGTAAGTGTTATTTTTATGTTTTTCGCTATTCACTACGAAAGTATATCATTTATGATTTTATTTATGATCGCCATTCAAATTTCTGCTGCTTTTTATTTCCCTGCCTTGCAATCTGTTATCCCACTTATTGTTCAGGAGCATGAACTATTACAAATGAACGGAATTCACATGAATATCGGAACAATCGCTCGTATTGTTGGTACTTCGCTCGGCGGTGTTCTTCTCCTTGTAATGAGTTTGAAATATATGTATGCTTTTTCGATGGCTGCATACGCATTTTTATTCTTTTCTACTTTTTTATTGAACTTTGAAGATACAAAAACAAATATTACAAATGAAAAGAAACGTCAAAATACAAGTTTTATGGAAGTATTTCGCATTTTAAAAGAAATCCCAATTGCGTTTCGCGCTTTAATTTTAAGTATTATTCCACTATTATTTATTGGTGGTTTTAATTTAATGGTCATAAATATTAGTGAAATGCAGCATGATACAACAATTAAAGGGTTTATTTATACAATTGAAGGTTTAGCTTTTATGCTTGGTGCGTTTGTCATTAAACGTTTATCCGAACGTGTTTCATCATATAAGTTACTGTATATCTTTTCATTTTGTATTGCTTTCTCCCACTTATCTCTCTTTTTCAGCGATATAAAATGGATGACACTTGTCTCTTTTGGTATGTTTGGTTTTAGTGTTGGCTGCTTCTTTCCTGTTATGTCAACAATCTTCCAAACGAAAATTGACAAAAGTTACCATGGACGTATATTCTCATTCCGTAATATGTTTGATCGTGTAATGTTCCAAATTGTCTTACTTGGAACTGGTTTCTTCTTGGATACAATCGGATTGCAATATATGGTACTTATCTTTGGTGTTATTTCTTTATTTATTATTTTCATTTCAGTTTTACATCAAAAACAAGTAAGCAAAAATACTTCTCAAACACCAAATATGTAGGAGCCATCTCATTTTTGAGATGGCTTCCCTTATTATAAAATCAGTTCACCGAAATCTCCTGTTTTTATGTTTCCACTGTTTGCTTCATCAGTATCAATGTGCATGTCTAAAGCGTATGTATCCTTCACTCGGACTAACACTTGATTAAAAGTCAATCCTCTATCACCTTTAACTTTAACACTCACATATTGTCCATCACTCACTTGAAACTGAGCTGCATCTTGTGGTGTCATATGAATGTGCCGCTCAGCAACAATTACCCCTTTATTAATTTGAATTTCACCATTTGGACCAATTAAGGTAATACCAGGTGTTCCATCAATGTTTCCTGATGAGCGAAGCGGAGCATTTATACCAAGATTACGTGCATCTGTTTTCGAAATCTCTACTTGTGTAAATTTGCGAACAGGTCCAAGAATTCGTACTTTCACAATTTCTGCTTTATCTGTTTTGATTGTAAGTGTTTCTTCTGCTGCGAATTCTCCTGGCTGAGAAAGCCCTTTTGCTACCGTTAACTCATAACCATTTCCAAAAAGCTTTTCTAAGTCTTCCTTTGTCACATGAATATGACGATTTGATACACCAATAGGAATTTGTTTCATTATTTATTTCTCCTTTTGTCGATATACACTCTCTATTATTTCCTGCTTTTTAAAAATTAGTTATAAAAATAGCAGATAATCTAACAGTTTGAGTTTTATATATATGTATTGTTTTTATTATAAAAAATACGGTAAAGGAAATTTTATTATCATCGCTATTTTTATATTCCCGCCAAAAATGGTAAAATGAATTTATGTGTGTTTTCAGAAAAACAAAATAATACGAATACCAAGATAAATTTTAATAACAACAATAGTATTTTAGGGGGCGTTATTCATGAGTTACACGCTATCAACTCGAATGAAAGCATTTCAATCATCAATTTTTAGTGAACTAGCAGCATATAAAAAAAAGAAAATGGCAGAAGGTCATGAAATTATTGATTTAAGTATTGGAAATCCTGATATGCCACCAGCCGATATTGTAATAGAAACACTAGTAAGCGCAGCAAATGAAAGAAATAATTACGGATATACATTAACAGGTACACAAGAATTTCATGAGGCTGTAACAGAATATTATGAGATGAATCACCGTGTTACTTTAAATGCTGATAATGAAATCTTATTATTAATGGGATCACAAGACGGGCTTGTTCATTTACCAATGGTTTTTGCTGATTCGGATGATATTATTCTTGTTCCAGATCCTGGTTACACAGCATACGCAACAGGACTTGCAATGGCAGGGGCAACGCCGTATTTTATGCCATTACAAAAAGAAAATAATTTTCTCCCTGATTTACATACAATTCCAACAGAAGTTGCTCTAAAAGCAAAAATGATGATTTTAAACTTTCCTGGTAATCCAGTACCAGCAATGGCAACGGAATCATTTTTTACTGATGTGATTGCTTTTGCAAAGGAATATAATATTATTGTCGTTCATGACTTCGCTTATTCTGAATTTTATTATGATAATCAAAAACCTATTAGCTTTCTCTCGGTTCCTGGAGCAAAAGATGTCGGTGTGGAAATCAACTCTTTATCTAAAAGCTATAGCTTAGCTGGCAGTCGTATTGGCTATATAATCGGAAATAAAGAAATTGTCGGAGCGCTCAAGCAATTTAAATCAAATACAGACTATGGCGTCTTTCTTCCCATTCAAAAAGCAGCAACTGTTGCTCTAAAAGAGGGTGCTTCATATTGCGCAGCAAATCGGTCAATCTATCAAAAACGAAGAGATACATTTATTGATGGCCTGACAGAAATAGGTTGGTATGTCGAAAAACCAGCTGGGAGCATGTTTATATGGGCAGAAATTCCAAAAGGCTATACTTCTTTAGAATTTGCATATGCATTAATTGATCGTGCTAATGTCGTTGTTACACCAGGTCATGCGTTTGGTCCACATGGAGAAGGCTTTGTTCGCATTGCCCTTGTTCAAAATGAAGAAAAATTAAAACAAGTAGTTAACAACATTAAAAATAGTGGCATTTTTTCTAATGAGAGTGCTTTAATCAAAAATTGAATACAAATTAAAAAAACAACATAAAAACCCTCTTTCTTTTTAGGCGAGCAAGAGCATCTGGCCATGCATAGAAGCGGTCATGTTGTTCTACATAGCAGCGACTTAGATAGCAAAAAATTAAAATGGATTTATATAGTACTGCACAATAGTATATAATCAAGGAGGTAATGCATGAGTAAAATTAACATTCAAAGCATTCTGCCGCATAGGTACCCATTTTTAATGATCGATGGTATCGTTGAAATGGAATCCGGCAAGTGGGTAAAAGGGTATAAAAATATAAGTTGCAATGAATGGTTTATAACAGAATCACAAATGACGATGCCACACATGTTAATTGTTGAAGCAATTGCACAGCTCGGAGCATTTGTCAGCATAGGAAATACTGATGGGTTAGGATTTCTCTCATCACTGGAAGGAGTAAAAATTTCAGGAGCCGTTCAGCCTGGTGATCGATTAGACCTATATTATGAAGTTATTCGTAATAGACGTGGATTCGTTCTCGGAAAGGGTCATGCCTCTGTAAATGAGAAAACCATTGTCAGTGTAGATAAATTATTAGTGTATATGAAATCTGAATAACAATGAGGCCAAAGTCAGGTTTACAAAAATTAGAACAGTGATACTTTAACTCACTGTTCTTTTCTCTTTCTAAAAACGATCACTTTTAAGATCCTTTTGCTCCATAACCTTTGATGTTTATTTTTACACTATATTTGATTGGAACTTTACTAAATGTTTTATCCCAATCTTTTTTGACCTTTTCCCATTCTTTTGGATATTTAATTCTTAATCTGTTTCCAAAACCGGCAACATCGACCTGGTACTCTTTTTGAATTTTTTTTAATGTATGGCTCACTAACCGATTCACTTCTTTTTTAGCAGCTTTTTCAGCTCTTGTTAGAAATTTATTTTTAAAAGGAGTTTCCGAAGTAACCCAATTTTCAGATATCCGCCCCTCTGATTCGATATTTACATCAAAAGAAATTTTGTTTCCTTTAACGTGTGGAGTGATTGTACTTTTCATAGACGCCACCTCATACATAATCGGTTGTCCTGTCTCTTTATCAACACCTTTTACTAAACCACCTTTTCCCTTCCCTGTTATCCAGGTTAAGCCTTCCAATTCCTTTTCAGACAAAAAACCATGCAGTTTTTTTGTCTTTCCTTTTATGATAGCAGCTCCCGAAAATTTTACTTCCCCTTTTGCTGATACTACATTTTGTAAAAGAAAACTGGACTCTGATTGCATCTTACCTGGTAATTTAGCAAGAGGAACAGGAGGTAAAATCCTTGATGTTCTATATTGATTATCTGCAATTCCATACAGACGAAGCGCCGGAATTTCTCCGGTTTCCTTCATTTCTAACGTCTTACTAGCTCGCTCTTTGCTAATTAACATGAGGCAGCTTGGTCGAATCTCATTATCACGAAGAAACACATCTAGTAACTTTTTCAAACTATACGTACGAGCGAGATTTGCACTAATAACCATCACTTTCGTATGGTGGAAAATTACGGGGCGATCTCTTCTTAATGAAACTTCACGAATCATTTGATGAAGAGAATCTCCCGTTTCAGAAACATTCGTATAGGCTTTTTCTTGCGATGCCCCGCCCTTCCCCCCACTGGATGATTGCGGTTTAACAAATTGATAGGTAGTGGTTATAAGGTTTTTTTTTGAATATCCGCCGCCTTCTTCTTCTAGTGCTTTTTCAATAGTCGCCTCCTTGCCCTTATCAAATGCTAAACCTACTTCAAAACCAAGCTCTTCAATTTCATGACTACTCCAGCATCCTGTAAGAGAAAAAAGGAAAAGTACTGATGGTAAAATTAGGAGGAATCTTATATTATTGAGATTTCGTTTCATTCTTTCCCTTCCTCCATCTCACAATCATAAGGAAAAAAATTGGCAATACACCGAATAAAAACAAAGCAGCATTTCCAATCATATCTCCCAGTATGAATAAGTCGTTAGTATTCTTTGGGATTAAAGCAATGATGTAAACAACTGGTAATAACCCATACATAAATGAATGAATATTCTTTTTAAAAAGTTGAGCTAATCCAAAAGCAGCAGCATAGTAACAGATTGTATAAGTTGAAAAGATTTGCATAATCCATATTACAAGTAATAAAGATTCAAACCGTTCAAATATTAAACCAGGAATTTCAAAACTTCTCATGAGATCAAACGTTGGCCATGTTCTCGTTACTACTCCATCGATAGAAAACGCTCCAATTACCATCACAACTGTAATTACATAAAAAATCAAAGGAATAGCAATTCCAACTAATACAACTTTTACACCTTTGTCCGGCTTCTTCATAAACACTAAAAGGAGCAACATGATTTCAGCACCTGAATAAGCGAGAGTTGTTGTTTTGATTCCTTTTAGTACTGGCATAACACCCAATCCTAATACGGGACGGAGATTATCTATCTCAAATATCCCAATACTCATAAAGGCAGTCAGCAAAAAAAGAAAGACTGTAATTGGGAATATAATCCCAAACATACGAGCCATTGGATTTATGCCGCCTATCATCAAATAGAGACTTACCCACATAAATGTCATAATAATAGCCCAGCCAGGGGTTCCTTCCAGTAAAAAAAAACTTGTTACTTCCTCCAATATTCTTACTTCAAATGAGGAAAGGGTACAAAAATAAACGATAATAGATAGACTAAGTAACCCACCTATCCATTTTCCTACAATGTCTTGGCTGAATTGATAAAATGTTTTTCCAGGAAATTGCTGGCTTAATTTTACAATGATTACCCCCATAATCATCGCTATCAACCCGCCTAAAATAACAGTTATCCAAACATCTGGTGTTTTCACTTTCTCTGCAGCTGTTCTAGGTAAGGTGAGAATACCTGCTGCAAGTACATAATTGATAAGAATGACAGCTGCTTGTGAAGTCTCAATTCGATCTTTAGGGTTGGTAATCATCGCTGGTCACTTCCTTTTCAAAGTTAGCTATCCTTTTCGTATTGGATCTTTCGTATTTAGCATCTTTGGACGACGTTTCATCATCTGAAATGGAGCCCGAACTATAAAGTCTTTCCAATCACTTGATCGATAAGGAACAGCTGGACTAACATAGGGCACGCCAAAACTCTTCAGCTTTACCAAATGACCGCATAAGAAGAGAAAAAACAGAACGAGCCCGTACAATCCAAACAAGGCCGCGCAAAACATTCCTACAAAGCGAAGGATGCGAAGTGGAATCGCTGTGCTATAATGTGAGAGCGCAAATGATGAAATGGCCGTTGCGGCTACTACGATAACCATAATAGGACTAACAATTCCAGCTTCTACCGCAGCCTGCCCAATGATCAGTCCGCCAACGATCCCCATGGCCGAGCCAATTGGTTTTGGCAACCGCAGTCCGGCTTCCCGTAAAATTTCGATAGCTACTTCCATAAGCAGTGCTTCTATAATCGCGGGAAAAGGAACACCTATCCGTCCTCCTATGATAGAAATAGCTAACTTAGTCGGAATTAATCCAGGGTGAAACGAGATAAACGAAATATACAAAGCAGGTGTATAAAGAGCAATCATAGCTGCTCCAAAACGTAACAGACGGATAAGCGTGCCAGAAATCCAACGTTCATAATAATCTTCTGGTGATTGCATCATCATGCTAAATGTAACTGGGGCGATTAATGCAAAAGGTGTTCCGTCTAATAAAATTGCAACCCGCCCTTCCATCAATGCAGCAATGACGCGATCAGGACGCTCTGTACTCTGTACTTGTGCAAAAAGACTAAAGTAATTATCTTCAATGAGCTGCTCTACATATCCTGATTCCGGTACATTATCAATGTCAATTTTCTGAATTCTCCTCTTAACTTCTTCTACTAACTCCGAATCAGCAATCTCTTTCATATAAGCAACGACAAGGTCTTTTTTTGCCCGCTTCCCTACTTGGAATTTTACTAATGATAAGCCTGCATTTTCACCATGCCGTCGTAAAAGAGCGGTATTATCGCTTAAAATTTCTGTGAAACCTATCCGCGGACCTCTGACTGACACCTCTGAGATAGGCTCTTCTACGTTCCGGGTTCTCCCTTTCGTTGTACTAAGAATTAATACATCTGGTGAGCCATCAATCAACAGTGCCGTTGAACCTGTCAATACTTTTGACATCAAATCTTTTATATCATAAACTTCTTTTACTTCACTAATGGAAAGGACTTGCTCTTTAATAAACTCTTTTGAAACTGTACCTTTCATGTAAGACGAGTCATGTTTATATTCTTCATAAAAATTACTCATTAATGATTTCATAATGTGTGTGTCGATGAGCTCTTTATCTGACAATCCTTCCACAAAAATGATTGCCGCTTGAATACCAGTACGCCCAATGTTAAACTCCCGAAAGTGCACATCTGAGTGTTCACTAATTTCTTGCTTTACAAGTTCCAAGTCCAAAGTGAAATCGCCTATAAACTTTTCTTTTGGATCTGAAATAGAACTAACTTTCTGCTCTCTCATTCTTATCACTCTTTCTCTTAAAAAGCTTAGTGTGCATCCAAATTAAGTGGTAGCCTAATACCATATTAACTTCAGTGGCAATCAAAAGATTTTCATTAGTATTGCAGCAAATGGTTTCTAGACTGAGAGGATATTGATAAAGTTATTCTTCTGTGGTTGACCTCAAAATAAATACAGTTGATCATTTATTCTTTTATTTCCCTTCTAATTTATGAATCCAACTAAAAATTTTTGAAATCATATACGGGATGAACAATACAATAAAAGCTTGCCCAAAAACTTTCCACTCCGGAAGGTAGGAAACAATCGTTTTCCACATTTTAACCATCCTAAATCATCAAAATTTCTTACGCATTATTATGTGTGATGCGCGGAAATTTAATCCAACAAAATACGCTTTGCTACCATATAAAAATGTAAACGAAACAGAGGTCACGCTATGAAGCGTGACCTCTGTTTCGTTTATTTATCTTGCATATAAGCATTTACCTCTACTGTTGATAAAAACGGACTTAATTCGTTTTTATAATAAATATATAACTCGTGCATAGCACGTGTGCAAGCCGTATAAAAAAGCTTACGTTCGCTTTCTTTTCTATATTGTTGGTTTGAAGCATTATAAATAATAACAGCGTCAAACTCTACACCTTTCGCTAAATAGGAAGGTATAATAAGTACTCCCGAATCAAACGAAGCTGTTTCTTTTTCGATAAGGTGAAGTTGTACATGTTGCTGTAGTATGTCATATGCCGCTTTGCTTTCCTCGGCAGTTTTACAAATAATCGCTATCGTTTTATGATTATTTTTTTTCAAATATTTAATTCGATTTATAATTCTTTGATGTAATTCTTCATCTGTTTCTACTGCTGTTATAACGGGTTTTCTCCCCTCGCGCTCAAATGGTTCAATACAGTTACCTTCTGAAATAAGTTGCCGTGTGAATTCAATAATTTGTTTCGTTGAACGATAACTACGTGTAAGTTCAATCCTCTTACTCTTTTCCTCTCCATACAAAGCACACAATTGCGAAAAACCATTTTCAGTCGCATGTGCATGTATCGTTTGATTAAAGTCACCAAGTACTGTCATGTTACTATGTGGAAATAATCGCTTCAAAAAGGTAAATTGAAAAACAGAATAATCTTGTGCTTCATCAATAAATATATGCCTTGCAGATGTATTTCGTTGTAAATCTTCGAGCTGATCTTTTATATATAAATAAGGCGTCGCATCCTCATAAGCCATCTGAAAGTGCTGTATGCGTTCTACTGTTTCTTGGCATATTTCTTTCCAATATAGCGGTAATTCATTCTTGCTCGTAAATCTCTCTGCAAACAACGGATTTGCAAACAACTGTACATAAACCGCAGGTACATTCATGAATTGAAGACCTTTCACTCGTTTACGAAGTGGCTTAAAATGCTTTTTCACAATCATTGCAGCTAACATTTGTTGTTCACGTTCAAAATCATCAAATGTATTAGCATCATATTGTTTCTCTTGTTGAAGTTTTTTATGAATTTTAGCATACGCTTCTTTATCTAATAGCTGTATCTCTTCTTCCACCCAAAGTTCTTTTCGTTCTAGCAGCTCTCTTTTCTTTAATTCTTTTAGTAGCCACTCAGAAATTAATTTTATTCGATTAGGAATCCTCATCGACAGAGGAAAAGAATAAAATTTCTCTTTTATTTCCTCTTTTGATATTAATAAATTTCCGCGGAACTTCACATCTTTAAAAAGCATTCCACCTTGTCTCAAATACGTCACATAGTTATCTACAATTTTCAAAAAAGACGCACTTGCTTTATATTGGATACCTTGCATGCGTACTAAGTATTTTGAGTCTTCTTTCCCCGCAAGTACATATTCCATTTGCGTAAACGGATCTTCTACATGAAAGGTTTTTTCTATATGCTCCTCTACATAGTCTTGAAATGTTGTTTGTTTCATATTCTCTTCTCCTAATTCAGGAAGAACAGTCGATATATAACTATTAAACATTGGATTAGGAGAAAAAAGAATGATTTGATCTGCATGTAATGTATCTCGATATCGGTATAGTAAATAGGCCACACGCTGCAATGCAGCCGATGTTTTTCCGCTTCCTGCTGCTCCTTGCACAATGAGTAAACGACTCGTTTCATTACGAATAATTTGATTTTGTTCTTTCTGAATCGTAGCAACGATACTTTTCATTTGTGTGTTCGCATTCTTCCCTAACACCTCTTGTAATAATGCATCACCAATTGTTACTCCCGTATCAAACATACTTTCCATTTGACCGTTACGAATGATAAATTGTCTCTTTAAAGTTATTTCTCCTGTAATCATTTCATTTTGCGCCTTATACACGACCGATCCCAACGAATAATCATAATACAGACTAGATATTGGTGCTCTCCAATCATAAACAAGAAATTGTTCTGTACTTTCGTCAAAAAAGGAATGAATGCCAAGATAAATTTGATCAGGACTTCTTTCACTTTCTTCTAAAAAATCAATTCTCCCAAAATACGGAGATTGCTCTAGTCGTTTTAACATGGTAAGCTGCTTATCTGCATGATAGTGACTACGTTCTCTTTCCGCTAACAACTCTGCTTGTTGCTTTATACTTGCTGCTGTTTCAATAGCCTCTTCAGCATTATCAAAGTTAACTGTTACATCGTCCCAAAAGTTTTTTCGAATATGAACTACCTCTTTTTTCCCGCTACTTACATATTGTTGGAGACTCTCCACACGCTCTTGAATTTTTTTTACAACTTCCTCTATTCGATGCTGTTCTCTCTTCTGCTCTCGTTCATACTGCTCCATATTGTCACTCCTTATCGACAAAAAAATTTGACCAAAAGTTTGACAAACACAGGTGTTTTTGATAAAATAAAATTGGGTAATTATAGAATGAAAGAAAATATTTTCTAGTGGTCATTTTTTCATTTTAACATATACATCTTTCTTAGTTCAATGAAAATAGATACCGTTATCAAACAATTCCACTCTGTATGAGGGCGTTCATTAAAATTCCAGACTTTTTACATATTAAATAAAAAAATCGATTCCTTAATAAGGAATCGATTTTTCATTTGGCGTATTCAATTACTTCTTATCCTTTCACTTCATTGAATTTCGATCACTCTACTATTTCCATTCTTCGCAATTTGGACTTTTGCATACATCCTTTCCCCTTTCACAAGGGCAACAGGAACTTCACGTGTACTTCCAATCGTAACATATCCATAGTTTATATATCCTTTTATCCAGATTCCTTTTTCTTCCGGGTAGTCACCGAGCTTTATTTGATCTATGCGATAATTCTTTCCTTGTTCTTTCTTCAATTTTATAAACACAGGTGTTTTTGTTTCTTTTTTTGTTTCACGATTCAACATCATTTCGTTTGCTTCCGCTTCTATTTTGAGAGAAAACCAGACTTTTTTCATATCTTCTAATTCTTTCACTGGATTTTCCAATTCTAGTAATACAATATTACTGTTATAATAGTTCCATTCTTGTTGTGTAACAGTACCTAGTAAAATAAAAGCAGAAAGTATACTTACTAACCATACGTGTGTTTTCTTGTATGTTCTGTTATATTTTATAACGCCCTCTTGTTTTTGCTGCTTTTTTGTTTGTAACAATACAACACCTGCCAGAAACAGCATCCAGCTTAATCCATAATTTCCAATGTAATTTGTCTCATACATAATAAGATTCGTAAACAAATAGATAACGATACCAATTCGCTTTATTACAGTATCCCTTACATATAACATGCCTAGTACAAGAAATAATATATATCCGCCATGAGCACTTACGATAAACCAAGGATCTGCACCTTCGTATTTTCCTAACAAATAGAAAAATGCATATATCATTCCGAATCCAACACTATTTCGTAATAAAAATTTATTTTTCCGTACAATCGCAAAAATGAGAAAGCCAATATGGATGAGTACGAGATACCCCATACCCGCTATATATTCCGCATTTCTTATACATTCACTTATGATGACTCCTTCTAATAACCACCATAAACTATATTGTTCTGCCTTATATTTTGCAAATAACCAATACCCAAATACGCAACTACCATACAACACTCCCCATATGTAATGGTGACTTGTTGCAAGCGTTGTAATTCCTGCTGTGATAGCAAAAACAAATAAAAAAATTCGCAAAAATTTTGCTGTTATTTTTTTGTATCCCCAAATCCCAAGCACACTTAGCGTGGCGCCTACAATCATCATTATGCTGCTTTCTCTTACTGTTTCCCATAAAATGAAGTAAAGACTCGCAAGGAAAAGAACACTTCCTATTGAACTCACTAAAACATATAGCACATATTCTCCTATTTGCCGAGGGTTTGTGTTCGTTTGTTTCTTTTTTTCTTGCCAAGTGAAAAATACCTGCGAAATAACAACAAACAAACCGACAAGTCCCATCAATATATAAGAGATATTCATAGTTAAATTTACAAAGAGATTCGTTATGTCTATCAATGCATACAATGACCAAGACGTTAAGATTGCACCAGTTGTTATTTTATATAAATGTCCTTCTTTTATTTTTTTGAATATGATCAAGTATGTGACTGTCATGAATATTGCACACACGACTTTTACCCAGTAGCTAGGCTCTCCTCCCTCATATAAACATGCAAGATATACCATCCATAATCCTAATAGGCTAGCTGTATAAAATAAATAGCGACCCGGCATTTTTCGTTCTAGGCGGTACCAAATAACTAAGGCAATCGTTATAATAATAGATTGCCATTTGTGCGAAACAACAAACCACGTCGTTTCATCTATATTTGATAAAAAGAAAAGCAATGCTCCGCCGCCAAGTACATACCACTCTGGTTTTTTGTCAGTAAAATAAAGATATAATACTGGAAGTAGCCAACTAATAGAAAGCCAAATTTTCTCAGTTTCAATACCGTAAATATTTCGAAGCATCCAACATGACCACGCATAGGCGAGATATATGGTTACACGCATCCCTCTTATAAACAACACATTTGCAAACAGTACATTTCTTATCGCAAAATACCATACGATTGCAATGATGGGTACTCCTAATACCGTTAAACTTTGATACAACGTTAACCATGAATAACGCATCGACATTGTTAAAACGATATAAGCACCAAGTAAAGACCATACTCCAAGTATTCTAAAAATATCATCTTTCCAGTCCTTCATTCCCACCCCTCCTTCTACAAGTGTATTCTTTTTATTCATATTTTTCACTTGCAATTTATATATTTTCCCATTTTTTGATTTTCATTACGCAATCTATGAAAAAAAGAAAGCTTGATGTTTCTCTTTTTTTATAGAAACATTGAGCCTCTGAGACAATCTATTCTATCTTTAATAATTCTGTTATGGCTTTTATCACGACCTCTGGATTCTCCAATTGAATCGAATGACCATTCTCTGTTTGAATATGCTTCGTACAGTTCGTTAATCCACATAACAACTGCTGCTGCTCTTTCCATATTGGATCTGCATTATTAGAACTAATTACAACTACTGGTAAGTTTTCTCGTAAATTCTCTGCTTGTTTTACTTGTTTTGCTGATTCTTCACTGTACAACATTTCCTTATGCACTGCTTCATATGCTCTAGGAGTATACCCTACATGCTTTACATGATTTTGAACTGGCGTCGGAAGACTCCTCCCTCCTACTGGTATTTTTAATAAGCGCGGTAAACCAACCGAAGAGGTGATATATCCTAATCTCATCTGCTTTAAGCTTTTTACGTATTGCTGCGATCGGTCTGTATTCATTTCCTCTTTCATGTATCGATTTTCATGTACCGCATCAACCAATACAATCCCTGCTACTTCATTAGGATATCGACTTGCAAATAATCGCATATTTAGTCCTGCAAATGAATGTCCCACTAAAATATAAGGAGGCGAAATCCTCATTTTGTCTAAGGCCATTTTCAAATCATTCACTACTTCTTGACTAGTCGATACACCACTTCTCGTATCGCTCCAGCCATATCCAGCCCGGTCAAAAGAAACCACTCTTGTAAATTTTGATAATTCAGGCTGGACAAGACACCAAGCTAAACAATTTCCGCTTAATCCGGCATCTAAAATAACTGTAGGATTTCAATTTTCTTCACCGGAAACAATAGCATGAACGTTGCGACCATCGACTTTCACGATACTTCCAGGTTCTTTCGTTTCATTCTTTTTTCTTATGTACAGATTTGCCGCTGTAAACGGAAATAGTACTGTGCTAATTGCTGTTTTTAAATGATAATCAGTTTGAAAAGCCATGACAATAATCGTACCCCCATCCAACTTTTTTAACAAAATTCATGTTCCTGTTTTTAAATAGATTAATTCCATCATTTCTTCACAGTGTTCCTTCAACAACTGTCTTTCCCCAAAAATGTATTCCTCTGAAAATGAGCAATTTTAATTTATTCCTCTCCTCACTAATTGCTCAACGTTCATTGTGAAATCTCTCTTACAAATTGTATATTTTCATCAAAATTCAAAAATTTTATCCTATTTTAAAATTTTGGGGTTTACAAAGATTACCTAATTGTATATACTTACATACGTAAGAAAAAATTTCCAAAGGAGGTCGAATAATATGATGAAAGTAACTGTATATGCAGCACCTGTTTCACAATTAAATAAATGTTCGACCACCCATATGGAGAATTAAAAAGCGCATTTACTATGATTTTAATTATTCTGCCACAGGAGGTCGAATGCCGTCCTGTGGCTTTTTCATGCCTTGCCGCAGGAGCACTCTGTCTTCCTGTGGCTTTTTTGTGCGATTTTTACATTCTTACAATTTTATACATTTGAGAGGAGTTAAAAATATATGACATTTCATGTATTCTTTTTAACGATTACGATTCAAAAAGCTCGTCTATCCAAAGAAGAACTTGAACATGAACAACGTGTTCAACAAATCATGGACAAAGTAAAAGATCGTCAAATATCGTTTTATAACCATCTATAATTATGAATACCAAATAGCGATGAAAGGAGATGTTTAGAATGAGTTTATCAAAGCGGAAAATTATGATTTGGATTGTAGAGGTAGACTCCGCATAACAAAACTATATAAAGTGAAACTTTAATCAGTGGGGGTTTTCTTCATCCCCCACTGATTATCAGCCCTCACCAATCGGGCTTTTCCCGGATAAAATTTGACATGCAAACAAAAACAAGGTTGTTATATAAAAATATATGCAACCTTGTTCTCAATTTTTATTTATTACTTTTTTAAAAGTCTAATGCATTTACTTTACCCTTTACTGTATTCACCTTCTGAGGTTGATGAGAAAGTTGAGTGCATTCGCGAAATGCAAAGTGTTTACAGTCTATACATTTTTTTGTATCCAAATGTTCTAAAGCATAGGTAATTGCATCCCCTGTATGTTCAAAGAAATTCTGTTCCCCAATTTCAACATACAGCCCATTTCTAACTAAAGTTGTTTCGAGTTCAGATTGAATTCCTGAGACTAGAAGTATACCACCTTGTTGTTTAAAAGAATGAACAATACTTCTAAAATAGGACTCTCCTGTAGTATCAATAAAAGGAACTTTTCCCATTCTTAAAATTAAAACTTTAGGTTTATAATGAATAGTTGCTAAAATGTTTTGCTCAAATGTTTGAGCAGCACCAAAGAATAAAGGCCCTTCTATTGTATAAATACTAATTTGCGGACAATCATGAGTTTTATTCACCACATGTGGTAATAATTTTTCATTCTTTCTTGTATGATCTGGAAGCACTTTAGATATGACGAGCATGTTGCTCATACGTTTTGTAAATAAAATAATAGCTAAAATAAGGCCGATTTCTACAGCTGTTGTTAAACTCGTAAATACAGTAAACAAAAATGTTACAAGTAATACAAGCGAATCTCCACTCTTCATTTTAAGAATGTGGGCAAAATGTTTTTGTTCACTCATGTTCCAAGCTACCACCATTAAAATGGGAGCCATACTAGCAAGTGGAATGTGCGAAGCATACGGAGCGAATAATATAAGTATTAATAAAACAAAGATTCCATGAATAACACCTGATATCGGTGAAGTAGCTCCGCTCTTAATATTAGTTGCTGTTCGAGCAATTGCTCCAGTTGCTGGAATACCTCCAAATAATGGTGTCACAATATTAGCAATTCCTTGACCAATAAGTTCTTTGTTGCTGTTGTGCTTACTATTTGTCATACCATCTGCCACTACAGCGGATAAAAGCGATTCAATACCACCGAGCATTGCAATTACAAATGCCGGACCCATCAGCTGTTTGATGCGATCGAACGTAATTTCTGGTACATGAAACTGCGGAAGTGTATTAGGTATCGTACCATATGCTGTACCGATAGTCGGTACATGGCCTGAGAAAAATACCGTTGCAATTAAAGTTGAAATTACAATAGCTACTAATGAACCAGGCACTTTTGGAAAGATTTTTGGTGTTACGAGTATAACAATAAGGCAAATGAAAGCTGTTATAATACTATAAAAATTGATGGTATTAATATGAATAAAGATTTCGTTCAGATTTGCTATAAATGCCTCATGCTTTTTTATACCTGTTAAACCTAAAAAGCTAGCAATTTGTCCCGTAAAAATAGTAACAGCAATACCTGATGTAAAACCAACTGTTACAGGACGGGGGATAAACTTAATTAAAGATCCCAATTTAAAAATTCCCATTAAACATAAAAGAATTCCAGCTAATAAACCCGCCAGTAATAAATTTTCATATCCATAGGTAATTACAATACTTAAAAGAATCGGAACAAAAGCACCTGTCGGCCCTCCTATTTGATATCTTGAACCACCAAATAGCGCAGTAAGAATTCCTGCAATACATGTGGTATAAATCCCATACTCTGGTTTAACCCCAGAAGCTATGGCAAAAGACATAGCAAGTGGAATCGCAACAACTCCGACAATCGTTCCTGAAAGAAGATCCTTTTGAAAGTGCCCCAACGAGTATCCTTCAAATCTTCCTGTAAATAACCCTTTCATTATAAACCCTTCTTTTCCATTTTTAATAAATTCAAATTGTAAATACATTTTTCATGCTCTTATACAGGGAAATCATTAGCTTAATATTTACTATACGTTTTGCTCAAATGACATTCTAATTCACCTATATCTCCACCCTCTTGCACATAGGTTTTCAGCCTTTCTGCTAGAAGTTCTCCCTCTCTGCTATCTAATTTCTCTGTATCTATAAATGATTTAATCCATACCTTATCTGGCGTACTATCTCTACGAAACATTTGACCTGGAATTTCACTCCAAAAACGATTCCATTCATTCAATAATCCTATTTGATCAAATAAAAAGCTTTGAATCCCACATAACCAAGCTGTACAAGCCGTATTTCTCTTTTGACACCCAACTTCATCTTGTAGATGCTGGCATGAAAAACAACAAGAATTTCCACTCTTTATACAAATATCACAAACGTGATGAGCTCCTACAGAGTGAAATATTTCAACGCCATGTTGAATAATAACTTCTTTCTTAACTTCGATACTCAACTTCCTCCTTAACTATAGTTTTATCATCTTCTTCATCTAGTTCTTCCAACATTGAAATCGTATCAATTAAATGGTTATTAAAGATCGATCGTGCAACTTCCAGTAAATTCATAATCATAGGATCCCGAAGAGAATACAAAACTCGTTTCCCGTCCTTGGTACCAACAACAATATTTTTTGCACGTAGTACACTTAGTTGTTGCGAAACTGCCGAACCTTCCTTATTAAGAATACTTTGAAGTTCATTTACACTTTTTTCACCCTCTGACAACAATTCAAGAATACGTATCCGTAAGGGATGTGATAAGGCTTTAAAAAAGTCAGCCTTAAACTGTTGCATTTCGTTTCCCATTCAAACGCCTCCATAACTTACTTTTACTTTTAAAGACTTTAGCAGTATTCTATACATCTTCAAATGTTTGAATATGTATAGAATACTGCTATACTCAATAATTTTCAATACAAATTTTTAAGTATAGGTAACGAATGAAAATCAAATAACCCATACGTATATTTTAATTATTCATATTATATTTATACTTAGAACGAAAAAAGACCAGTTACAATCTGAACTGGTCTTCTTTCTATTTCTTATTCCTTTTCAATTTAAAAAGCCTTACTATGTTTGAAATAATCGTCTTCATTACGGCATAGGTTGGTACCGCTAAAATCATTCCAATAATTCCAGCAAAATTTCCGACACCAAGAATTAAGATGATAATTGTTAAAGGATGAATATTTAGTTTTTCACTCATAATTCGTGGTGATAAAATATTACTCTCAAATTGCTGAACAATCGTTACCACAACAATAACCCATACCGCCTGCATCGGCGATACAAATAGCCCAACAATAACCGCTGGTGCTGCTCCAATAAACGGACCTAAATTTGGAATAATATTCGTAAATGCTGCCACAATCCCTAAAATAAAAGCATAAGGCAACCCAATGATTAAATAACCAACAAACGTGAAAGCTCCGACAAATAAACAAACAAGTGCTTGGCCTTGAATGTACGCCGCAAGGGTTTCATTCGTTTCTTTAAAAACACGAAGCCCTTCTTCACGGTATGATTCCGGTAAAAAACGAACTGCTGCTCCAGGGAATTTATGACCATCTTTAAACATATAAAACAAAATAAATGGAACTGTGAAAACAACTAATGCAACGTTTGTAATAATTCCAAATAATGCAGTTGCACTCGCTGTAAGTGTATTTGGTATTTCTTTCAAATACGTAAGAGCATTCTTTTCTAATGTCTCTAACGAAACATAATCCTGTGTTGTAAGCCATTGAAATAGCCTATGATTCGATAAATCTGTTATGTATTCTCTCCCTACTTTAATATACGTTGGCATGTTCGTTACTAAATCCATCAGCTGATGAGATACAGTTGGAACTACAACACCGACCGCAACAGCTATTAATGTAATAATAAATACATACAGTAACAAAATGGATAAATTACGCGGTACTTTTTTGTTCTCTAAAAAAAGCAGCACGGGATTAAACATAAAATACAAAAATGCCGCAATTAAAATAGGGAAAAATAAAGTGGATATAAAAATACCGATTGGTTGAAATAAAAACGAAATTTTTGTACAGATAAAAATAATCGCTACAACCATCAATACTTCTAATGTCCAAAAATGAACTTTTGATTTCAAAAAAAGTGCCTCCTTTTAAATTTCTTTTATAATTGTAACAAATTGAAGTAAAAATTTATATGTTATTTCCTCGTTCTTTATTCCAAAACATAAATAAATACACTACAATAAAGACATATATAGTAAAACTTTTGGCAGTGGAGTTTTCATTCCCTGCTGATTATTAACCAATCGGACTTTTACGGGCAGTTATCCCCTGCTTATCTCCTTTGTATTTCTCAAAGTCGTGAAATGGGATTTTATTGCCCGCAAATAATAAGATAAAAATTTGCAACTAAAAGGTGATGACTATGTCAATATGCAATATATGTAGAGATGATAAACCATGTATAGAACAATATGTAATTCCAGAAGTGTTATGTGGATATTACTATATCAACACAGTGTGTGAAACATGCTATGAAAACGTAATAGCAAGTGTAGATCGTCTATTAATTAGCCATAAGTTAATACAGTATAAAATAGATCAGCTTAAACATCAAATCGACTCTCCTCTTCTTCTAGATATATATGATGAAGAAGAATATACAAATAAAGAAACGGATAGTGATGAGTTCCAATTCTCAAATTCTCTCATTATGAAACTATGCAAAAGACACGATATATCACTTCATAATGAAATATGGAAAGAAGAACGAGTAACAAAAGTTGCTGGTTCTATTCAACGTGAATTACTCCTTGATAACCGCAAATATAAGATGAGCTTATTGAAAATGGCTTATTTATTTGCTGTACATACAATAGATGGTTATTTCCATGATCCCGATGCAATTGTTATTTCTAACATCTTATCTAACATAGATTTCATTGAATTAAAAGATAGAAATATTGTACGAGACTTAAGCAAAAGTTCATTATGGAATACATTAAATACCGATTGTGAAAACCATTATTTCATTTTATTAAGCGGAAAAGACGGATTATTTTGCTTTATTCGTCTCTTTGATGTGTTTGATGTCGTTGTTCATCTATCTAAAAAAAGTTACAATCTTCCGTCACCAATTGTTGGTGTAAACGATGCAATCAACCAAGTATTTTATAAAAAAAGCTTAAAAGAATATATGAATGGATTATTCAAGCCAACAAACGGAATTCAATCTTAAGATTTGCTTCCAAAAAGAAGAACGTACGCTCTCCTTTTTTACATAAACAGGATTGTGCTATAATAACAATGAAAAGAACGATACAATCACATAAATAAGTGATTAGCATATAAGTAAAAAAAGACTAGTGTGCGGCAACACACTAGTCCCATATAACTCAGCAGAGTGGATTATTCATTATCCTATTTGTTTCTCATGAATTAAACAACCCACCTTCTATTGGCGTAGAGTGGGTTGTTATTTTTTGAGCTTGTCGATTAATAACACGACGAACGTTAGCAATGCAACGAGAAAAAGACCGCCTTGCAAAAGCAACGTAAGTTCACTCAAATTATCACCTCCCAACACTTAGAGAAGTGATAATAGAACAACCACTCTGACCATGAGTTACTCTTTCATTTTATCATAATTTCTATTTCTTGACGATGAAAACCGGCAAGCTTTGTACTTGCCGGTTATTTTATTGTGTTGAGAAATATGATCCTTTTTTATCACTCATGACTGCTTCTCTCTTGAACTTTCTTCATAATGGCATCATAAAACGCTCTCTCATCATCCACATTGATATGAACTTTTGTGACTGTTTTTTGAAACCCATAAAGCATAGTTGCTTTCATCGGCTCTGTCAATACGATTTCAAGTTTCGCAGGTTCTTTTATAAACTCGTTTACTGCTGCATCAAAAATTTGTTTTTGTTCCATTTTAGAAGGTAATAATCCTTTATAATGATGTATGCTTTCAATATTATAAAATGGTACGATAAGCTGTTTCGTCAAACCAACTTGTAAAATAAGTTCTTTATCAGTTACAACATATGGACATAAACGAATTGCTTGTATTTCTGCTAAGAAAAAGAGTGTAGCGTAAATATTTAAGATGAGCAGAATCCATGCTACAATCGGATTCCATTGATGAAGAAAATAATGAAAACCGATTGATTCAATTAAAGTTGCATGTATGAGCATAATATAAAATGCAATGGAACCTGTTTTTTTGTGATACGTAAACATATCTGAACCTGCATATACTTTTTTACGCCAAGAGAATAACGCGTAGTATAACAACTTACACTCTGATAACAATACATTCGCAACAACATTTTCGGAAACGGAATCGTATACTGCCTTTTCGCTCGCATATGAAAAAGATGAATATGCGAGCCTATATTTCTTATAAGAGCGAATAATCGCAGGTAGTTTTCTTGCTATTTTGTAAAAAAGATAAAGCTCTAAGCAAAGAAATGCAATTTCCCCAGCTACTAATATATATGTGATAAACGAAAAAGATTCAAAATACGGATTAGGAATAATAAATCTTGCAGCAACGTATCCTGCAAGTATTACAGGAAAGATGTATTTTAGTGAATATCGTTTTCTAATAATAAGTATGTATGTGACGATTGGAATAGTAAGTATAAAATCAAATAGCGAACCAAGTGCTACTCTATTTGGTAAAGGCGACATGATTGGTAGTGCATAAACAAGAATATTCGAAAGGATAATCAAGCTCGTAATAGCAAACCAGATTATCCATCGTTTCTGAGTTATAGCATGATTCATGTAATCATTCCTTTTTATTTAAAAATTTCATTTAAATGATCTTTGTAAAATGTAATCGATTTTTTTAATAAATTTTCCATCTTCTCACCCTACAATATGTATTCTTTCTTAACTCTCATTAATGAAAAACAACTTGTTCTTTTTCAAAATGGATCAGTGCAAGTTTATTGATAAGACTTTTGGCTGTATTTGCTTTATCGGAACATATCTGAACTTCACCATCTTTAGAAATAATATAGTGATTCGTTTCAGAGGTATATAGGGCATGAGAAGCATTTGCAACTATGAAATCTGCTTGTGCACCTTCCATTCGGATTTGTGCTCTCGTTATTAATTCTTGTTGACTTGTACCGCTCTCTAACTTAAATCCGACTAACACAACACCCGGATCCCATTGTTTAATTTGTGCTAGTACTTTTGGGGCTTTCTTAAAATGAATAACCGGCGGCATATCGCTTGATAACTTTCCTAATTGATCCATTATATTTCCTTCTTGATCGACAATTTTATCAACTATCCAATCCGATCCAGCTGCCGCCATAATGACAATATCTACTTTTTCACTTGTAATAATTTGTTTCATTTTCTCTTGTAAATCGATAATTCCTTCAAAAGAATGAGAAGAAAGATTATGAGTCCCTTCAGGTTTTTCTGCAAAATAACCATGTAAATATATAACTGAAGCCCCGCTCTTCAGCGCTTCTTCTGCTAGAAGCTTTCCCATTCTTCCTGTCGATAAATTCGTATGCCCACGTACTTCATCCCATTTTTCTAAACAACCGCCACTTGTTATGAGTACCTTTTTCCCTTTCATGTTCCCCATCCTTTAATTACATATTTGCTTCGTTTGTTTTTGAGTTAAAAACCATTCTGTTCCAAAATCAACGACTTCTCGTTGCTTCATTAATTTACATGATGCGTTCCCTATTTTCCCTAATATAACCAATCCGGTTTTATCAAATGCTTTTCCTAATGGCTTAAAATCATCAGAATCATAGTCAAATTCCTCATACTCTTTCCATTTGCGAACTCCATTCTCAATAATCGGTGCTCCAATTTGGACCTTTTCTCGATATTGCGAACGAACTTCAGATAAATGAAGTGATGTATTCGAATCATGATCTACTCCGATTAATAATATATATCCATCTAAATCATACATTTTCCCCAAAGGTGACTGTTCTCCAAAACTAGGAGAAAGGATGTGTCCATCAATAATTTGCTTTGCGTGTTTCCCCCACGCTGCAAAGCTATGTAAAGGATGATTACTTCTTTTTGTATTCGGATATGTCCGAAAACACTCTACTACTTTTCCCATACTTCGCGTTGGTGTTGTTTCAGGATGAAACGGTGGTACATTATCACGAATAATTTCCCACCAACTTTCTGGAACAGGTGGCATTTGCCAATTTTTCGGATCAGATAAATCACTCGTTTGAGTCGGCATAATAATTGTTCCTTCTTCTGTAACTACTTCCATTAAAGCTTCTACTACAGCCAATGCGTCACCACTTACCCAACCGATCGAACTAAGAGACGAGTGTACGATAACGTTCATTCCTTCTGTAACACCTAATTTTCGTAAATCGCTTACAATTGTACGAATTGTATTTGGCATTTTTGTTTTGGCAATTAAATCGTTCATATTCATAATAAATCCCCTATTTCTCTACTAAAATTTCTTTAATATACCATTTATATATTATCATATTTTTCTTAATTTTTAATCAAAAAAAGGGATTATCCTTCACTATACAGAATTTATCCTTAAAAAACAGGGAAAAGACGACCTTAAAAGATCATCTTCTCATGCTGTTATTTTCTCCTCTTTTTTCTCCATAACCGCCGCAAAACTATGTAAAATCATCCCTATGACAACAAGACTCATTCCAACCCAAGACAAGGCTGATAGAAATGGTGCTGACAATACTATTAATTCACCAAATAACGCGAATAATACTTCACCAGATTGCGTCGCTTCAACTGTTGCTAATTTTTGTGGATCATCTTTTACATTAATGGAATCATTAAGCAAACTTGAAAGAACCCGCTTACTCAACTGGGTATTTTTGCATTAACTTGTATTGGTAATTTTATACACACGACAGAGAGGGGACATAAATCAATTGGTGAAAGTACGAGTTGATTCAGATGGTAACAGTTTAGAATTAATATGCTATGTTGAAGTTCCTAATGAATTAAAACATATTACAGATAAGTTGTCCTTTGTAGATTGGGAGGAACTAGTTAATAATACATTTAAATGAGGGATGGAAAGATAAGCTTATTTTACTAAACAGGGGCACCACACATCACCATCAAGCTAATATTTTAGAGTATCCCCAAAAAGAAAAAATGTGCTTTTTTGTTACAAGTTAACACAAAATTTCGTTTTGGGGGCGCTATAAAATTTTAAGTTGCTAAAAATGATGGTGAACTCCTATAAAGCAAAAAGCGCACCAATACAATAGATGGTGCGCTTTTTGTTTTATTTAATAATTCGTGAAGGGCTAATATGATCTAGCCATAGAATCCCGTCATATTGTTGGTTAGGAATCATGGTTTCATCGTAAGATCCCCAATACTGCCCAATAATAGGCCTATACATCCAAGAGGTTTCAGGACGATTTTCCTCACCTTTTAAATTTACAAATACTTGCGGATGTTGTGCAGCTTTCAAAATTTCTTCTATACTATTGGCTTGATGCGTTTCCTTTACATTTATAATCTGTCTATTATCCGACCCTAAACTGCTACCACTATATGCAAATAAACCGACTGTGTATATTTGCTTTTTTAAATACTGTGGTATCATATCCATTATATTTGGGAATGGGCGTGGGGATGCGGCTTGAATCATTTTAGAATTTTGTCTTCTAATATGATAATTGTGTCCCCACACAATCATTTTTTTATTCTTAAATTGCATTTCGCTTAACCATGCCAAATTCTGTGACATCCTTTGCTCTCGAGTGTAAAATGGGAAATCATCCGGATATTTTTCAGGTGGAATATTTATCCGATCTTTCACTTCACTTGGAATATATGTTTTAAGCGTATCGATTCGAATCTTGATTGACTTTTCTAGAAGATTTACATCATAGGATGTTTTAGGCGCTACTTGTTGCAATTCATTTTTATGTTGTTGGATAAACTCTTTTATTTTTTCGTATTTGTCCAAAAGGGATACCTGCATTGCTTCAAATTCCTTATAAGAAGAGACAGAGCGGTATTTCACGACTTCTCCTTCTGCCTCTACAAGTAATTTCCCTATTTCAGGATTCAATTTCCCAATCCATTTATTTGTAGATGTTGCAAATGTAGCGGTAGCAGCATCCCAGGGTATTTGTATATCAAATCCCGTTAAAATAAGAGGTGTTCTTTTTTCTTTTTGTTCTTTTATATATTGAAATAATTCTTCCACATCTTCTGTATGCCAAACTCCAGCAATAGCTTTTTTCATGGCTTGTTCAGCTGTTAAATCATCTATATTTTGATATACAGCATTCGCTTCCGCAAAGCCTGATTCAAACGCAATCACATCATAGCCCATTTCTTCATGCAAATACTTAATGATACGAACCTTTGATTGATTCATTTCTGTTGAACCATGAGTAGACTCACCTAGTGAAACAATACGTTTGCCCTGTAAGGCTTGTTTCAAAAATGATAAATCCTCATTCGAACTAGCAGTTGGTTCTTGTAATTTAACCGCATGTTCACGAACCCAATTCTGCCATTTTTGTTGATCAGCAGGCAGTTCTTCAGCAGATGTTACTGTCGAAAACGTTGTGAGTGCAAATAAAGTAGTTACGAATCCTTTTTTTCATTTTGAAAACACACATATCCCTCCTCTAAGTATTAACGTACTTTAATATTTTACTAACAAACAAATAAAAATGTAATATTTTTCATAAAATTATAATAATTAGGATGTTAAAAAGGTAACTTTGTTTCTATAAGTGAAAAATTTAATAAAGATAAAAAAAGTTGTGACAATCATTTTAGAACATACTTATTCAAGCAATAGGATACATTTTTAACATGGCGTATAATTTTTTAATGAATTAAGCTAATTCCCCCTTTTTGGGGATTTGGGCAAAAATGCCCTCATAAGAAAACTGCACCTCCAATTGTTAGTTCGTGTCTAACAATTGGGGTGCAGTTCATAAATAAAACTCTCTATGTAATTCTATATAATCAAAGAGGTGCACAAGATACGGTGTTTCCTTTTTTAGAACAGTTACCTTTGAATGCCCAGTCAGCCTTCTTGTTATTACTTGTGCTTTTGAAATATCCATAGTCAAAAACATAAACACCATATGTTATATCACCATACAATACGGTATAGTATGTATCATACCCATGAAGCTGATGAGTATAGCTTCCTTCTCGAACAGATTGATTGTAGACTATTACATTTTTTTTGCCTTGCCCAACGATATTGTATGCATGATTGAGTGTTGCTTTAACAAAATCCTCTCTGCTTTTGTCTTTGTTTTTATCCTTATTTTTGTCCTTTCCTTTGCTAGAAGCTATCATATCACTTGTTTTAACAATGGGTTTAATTGTACTCGAATTATTAGATACATTTTCACTTGCGAAAGCTTCAGCAGTACCTCCTGTGAATAGAAGCGATAGTCCTAGTCCTGGAACAATTAACTTGCGAACGATCTTTTTCATGTGTTCTCATCCTCTCTTTTCTCATTAACATTTTTTCGACCGAATTATCTATTAAACTCAGTCTATAATCAAATATTACCATTTTAAAAGTGGGGGTTTTGTCATAATTTGTAATTTTGGAATAAATTGTTTCTTATTGTCATTTATTCACGGACCTTCACCATTAGCATGAAATACACGCTTATGGACATGTTAGTATGTAGTTAACACCTGTTATATTATTACATTTTAGTAGGTTGTGGTGACTGACTAGTACATGGGAAAGAGCCGTCTGGATTAGAGGGCTCTTTTTTATATCGTATAGGGGTCCCGCTAACTAAATGACGTAAAACCCACGTTAATAATTCAACTCGTGTTATGGAGCTTTGAGAATTTCTTAGCGTATAAAAACGTTAAAATGTGCGTCCTACCCCTGGTTGTATTACCATAATTAAAAGAATCTCCAATTACTAGATATTCTATCCTTGTTGATCATTATTCCAAGCTTTTACTTCACCTTGAAATTGTTTGACAGTTCCCCACAGATCTTTTCTGTCTAAACCTGCATAATTAATGTTTCCAATCCATCCAAAACTTCCATTACGACATTTTTCTACAATTGTATACTTTTACAAATGGATTAAAAGGCTCACTTAAAACTACATACAAGAAATCTAAAATGTACATTTTTAGGACATAGTTTCTAAAGTGAGTTTTAGGAGAAGTTTCCAGCAAAAAACAACGAAATTTGATTGATATCTGATTGTCTCATAAATAATCGTTTTGAGAATCGTATTCTATACGACATATAAGAACGGGTGTTTGTGATACACTAAGATATAAATAGAGGAGGAATTCACATGAACAATTTTAACAATATAATCGAAAAATTAGATAATATAGTTTATAAACCTAATAACTTAATAATCACTAATCTAAAAGAAGAAAGACAAAATTCAGAATATGCAGGAGGGATATTCAAGTTAAATAACAAAACCATACGTTTTAGGGTATCGAAAATTACTCCTAATAAAATTGGACAATTTGTTTCTTTTTGGGAGAAAAATGAAAACATGCAAAATCAGGCCTTCTCTTATGACTCCAATCCTGACTTATTAGTTATCACTTGTATTGATGATAATAAACTAGGACAATTTATTTTTCCAAAAGAGATTCTTTTAAAAGAAAAAATATTGAAAACTCAAAGCCAAAAAGGAAAGATGGCTATGAGAATTTACCCTATTTGGGATAACCCTGTTAGCGATCAAGCTAAGAAGAGCCAATTGTGGCAACTTCAATATTTTGTTGATTTAAGTGATACTAATAATTTATCCATAGATAAATTATTAAACTTATATTCATAGCTTCTTGTATTATAGTAAATTGAGGAAAGTCTTGTTTTATAGCAAGGCTTTTATTATGTTGTTTAAAATTTTAACTTGATGGGCATCGGGTACAGACCGCAAATCGAAAAAACCCACGCTAAGAGTATTTCAATGCAACACAACATCATTTATGTTACTTTCTTTTTTTGTCGAATTTCATAAAATAAAAACTTGACTCAAAAGATTCGTCATTCAACGAACTTTTGAGTCAGCCTCTTTGATTTATAGATTGAGTTAAGGGATAGTATACAGGATAGTGGCTGCCGCTCCATCCGTTAGGGCACCGTCGTCACTAGTAACAACTTGAACAGATAATAGATCACATTGATTGACAACTAAATTAGCAGGTGCAAATGCGTAACAATTTCCTGCTGTTACCGTTGCAGTAATACTTGTATTCACAGGAGTATTCGTACAATCTCTACTTATAAATATTGTACCTGTTACCGGGAACCTATTAGCCATAGTTTCATCGCGGACACTTAAAACGAGACCCGTAATTGTTGCTGTCTGTGCTATTACCACACTATTTTGGAAGAAATTTCCCCCATCGGTACCTAGTCCGATGAAATTACCACTTAGAAGTGATGATGCACTTGAAGCTAAATAGATCGACAAAACGCATCCACAAGGGGGGGCAAGCTCATCAGCAATCGCATGTTGTACAGTCTCATCTGCTAATTCATCAACTGCAAGAAGATCATTAACGGTAACTGGACCTCCTGTAGATCCCGGTTCAGTCCCCAGAACTTGTTGCACGTTATCTGCAACTTGATTGATTGCTTCAGCGTTTTCGAGATTTTTTAAAGCATCGGACAAAATTGAGTTTGGATCTGTATTATCCTCAAATTTCACAATATATGATACCTCACTTTCATCGAGATAAATTCAATGTCCACCACTACAACTAATGGTAGTGAATTTGGTTTCGACCTACCTACCACCGCCACTATAGTCACTCACTAAAAGTACCTACAGTACCGCCGGCGCCTCCTTGCGCAATGCTCAACGAAATCGAATCGTAAAATTGGGGTAAAGGGGCTTGTGATAAAGCAAATCGCTCTGAACATTAAATGTGGTTACATTAACAATATATTGATATGTGTTGGCAAATGAATCTACGCTTGTCTATTATTGATAGCCTTTTTATGCATTTGAACCTTGGAAAGAAGAAAAGGTTCAAATGCATTATTTTCTGAATTTTCAAACTTAAGTGCACGATTTGACTGTTAAAGGAGGACATGAAGTTTCTTTTTGTATACCCCATACATCAATAGTTAACATAACATTATCAGAAGTTAATGTATTTAGTTTATTTAACATTTGCTATCCGTTAGTAAAGATTGATGAAAGGTCTATCTTATTAAAATCACTAATAAGATATATTGATTGTTTAATATTAGGAGGTGTATGTACTATTATGCAATTTGCTTTTGTAGAAAGCCTAACAAGGATTCCTATACCACCAGCCAATGTATCCATTCTTACTCTCCCGCCTTTTCCTACATCTCGCCAAGTTGTAAAACTAGAATCAATGGCAACTGTTTACTTGGGTTCACCTGGTCCTAATCCTACTGATTTTGAATTTTTACTGTCTTACCTTTTATATCGTGACGGAACTTACATAGCTTTTACGTCACAATCTGATATTGCACACCGTAGTATAGAAATAACTCCTAACATTACGTGGGTTGATGTACCACCATCAGGAACTCATACCTATGAGATAAGGATAGCGCTAGCTGTACCAACGGGAACTGTTACCGATATAAGAAGTCGTACATTAACCGCTACTCTGTACCCAGAAGGTCAAGTGCTTCCTTCAACAATGACTTAGGTGTGCGAAAGGCGGCTACTTGTGCGTAGTCGTCCTTTTCATCAATTAGATTTTACCTTTGTACTCAATATCTAACATACTATTCCTCTATATGACTTGGCTTACCATTAACTGCTTGCATGAACCAAGTAGAGGAATCAACGCTTTATATATCACAATGATCTAATACAGTACATATCCTCTTTAAACTCGCTGTACTTCGATTTCGCTATGTCATCCCGTATAAGCATGTCGCATGTACATAAATCATGAAGTATTTCATTTAGCCGTTTCTTATTAATTTGTCATTCATATATTAAAATTTCCCCTCAATTATCTTTATCAACTTATTCCGGAATATTCAAATAATAAATTTATATACAAGTCATGCATAAACTATTTATTTTTTCTTGATGGAAACAATTTTAAATTATGACAAATATTTGAACACTGAATTATTATTCAAATATTTAAAAATATGTAGAATAATGTATTTTTTTGTTTATATACTCTACTTATCTTTTGAGTGTACACTCAAAAATGTAATGACAATCTGACACAAAAATTGAGGAGGAGTTTTTAATGAAAAAGATTATGAATTTTACTTTAGCAGCCATGATAGGTGTAGGGACCATAGGATTCATGACACCTTCAACGTCATACGCAGCAAAATGCACATCAATCGATGGACCTAAACAAACACATTACTTAGGTTCAGATTGTTATGAAAGTACACTTTATTTTGGTGGAGGTAGTGAAGATAATATATATTACTTTTATGCTGAAGAAGGTGCAAAAGTTAACTTTTGGTTAGAAAGAGGTGTCAAGACAGATTTTGAATTCACTGTTATTAATCCTGATGGTGATGAGAAAAACTCGAAAGCAAATGGAAAATATGCACAAGAAATAAGAGGATTTAAAACTGAAACTAGCGGAAGATACGAAGTAATTATCCATTCAGATAATGGATATGTAGGTAGGGACTTTAAATTAAAAGTACGACAAACTAACTAATAGCATCAACTACTAATTTTAAAAAAGATCATCATAAAGATGATCTTTTTATTTTTTACACCTAATGCTTAATCTATATTATTCCTAAAGCCGTAAACATTACGAAGTTGTTTGCTAAGCCAACGAAACGTATTTTTCACTTCTTATATAAATAAAACCATATATTCTTCATCTCGATACACTTCATCCATTTTCAATGCTCTTTTTTCTACACCATACGATTCAAATCCAATTGAATGATATAATTTTTTTGCTGCCATATTATCCGAAACAACTGATAAGCCAATTTGCTCTATATTTAATTTCTTTGCTTCTTTTACACTTTCATATATGAGATTACGTGCATACCCTCTTCCTCTACTTTGAGCACTTACATACATCCCAACAATATGCCCTTTATGACGCAGTACTGCTCTTGATTCTGTTAATAATGTTACAATTCCTACTAACTTATTATTCTCATCAAAAGCACCAAATGTATAGCTATGTTCCCCTTGTAAATTTTTTATTACTTCTTGAATCGGCTCTTCTTTTTTGATTGCTTCTTCATATGTAGTAACATATGCTTCTGGATTTTTTTGCAATGCTTCTAAACGTAAATCCCAATAACTTTCTGCATCTACTTCTGTTAACATTCTAATCATCCGGCTACATCCTTTCTTACATATAAAGTGAAACTTCTATCAGTGGGGGTTTTCTTCATCCCCCACTGATGGTTAGCCCGTCCAATCGGGCTTTTAGATAGGTTCTACAAAATTAGATTTTTTCCTTTATATTATTTAACCAACATGTAGTTTACATAATAATATTATATTTTTTTACTTGTTTAATGAAAAAATACGAAGTACCTCATCAACTTTATTCATAGTAGCATCACTTAACTGAACATTTTCAGTTTGATAAAAATGATATGCCTTCTGTAAACCGGTATGCAAATTCACTCGTGGCACGTATAAATGATGTGCATTTAATTTTTCTATATTCATCGTGTAAGTAACATTACGGAACGGAAAATAATTTCGTGTTGAAATGGCAGGGTCTAATGCTGTTTCATCTATTTCCACAGTATGTGTCTCTATTCCTACTATATGGCTTGCTGTATCGACAAGTGTCTTCCATGTAATATCTTCTGGATATGACAAATTATAAGCTTGTCCATTAGATTGTTCTGAACCTATTACACTTTCCATCACTCGAACTACATCATCAATATGCACAAATTGCACTGGACCCACATTCTTGGGAATAGGAATAGTGAGGTTTTTTGTCAAGCGATCGAATATGTACGCTTCTCTATACAAATTGTTGCCTTCGCCGTAAATATACGAAGGTCTAAAAATCGTAATTGGAAATCCTTCTTGTTTATGTAAGGAAAATAAATAATCTTCCGCTTCTTTTTTATCGAGCCCATATTGTCCCCAATTATAATTTTCTGTTCGCTCAAAATCTTCAAATAAAGTTTGATTAGAAGGAGCATACACTGCTCCTGAACTACATAATACATATCGCTTTAATTTACTTGTATCTATATAATCAAGCAATGTTTTTACATGATTCTTATGATAAGCCGTAATATCAAAAATAAAGTCGTACTGTTTACCTGAAATATTCTTCTGTATATCTAATGAAACATTACGATCTCCAATAAGATGTGTACGTACTCCTTCATAAGTAATTTCTCGTGTTCCTCTAGTGAAAATATCTACTTCATATCCTTTAGAAATGAAAAACTTTGCTAATGCTTCACTAACAAACTGTGTACCACCCATTACTAATATTTGAACCATCTATGTATCCCCCATTTTTTAAAGAATCTATATAAATCCACATTAAAAAGTTGACATAAAAACCCTCTTTCTTTTTAGATGGTCGAGAGCATCTAAAAAGCATAGAAGCGGTCAGGTCCTTTTGCTCGCACATGCAAAGTTTAAAACAAAAGGAGAAAGCGAGTGCAGGTCATGTTGTATTCTGCATAACAGCGACTTATAAAGAAAAGCGGAGCCGACTGTTTAGGCCCGTTGGCTAAGGTTCTTTCACACAGAAGGTGTTTTTTACCTTCTCGTGTGGAAGGTTCTTAGACATGAGGGCTTAGGAGGCAGAGCTAGACAAAGGTGTCGAAAAATTAAAATGGATATATATTTACACTATAAGTTTATAACTCTAGTCCATATTTTTCCATAATAACTTCATGTTTATTTACAAAGATAAAGGTAAATGCAGTTGTTTCGGAGTAGCGTGTAAAAACTCTGGTGTATGTTTCAGCCTAATAGAATAAGAGTACTGCTTAAAATGTAGTGTATTTTCTTTTTTATTTACGTTTTGGATAAATTCTATATCCGGAGTTCCAAAGGTAATGTTCATTATAGGCATTAATGCTCTCATATCAATTGGAATCCATGGCCTTCCTTCTTTCACAACAACTGCATGTGCAGTTCCTCCAATTACAAAATTAAATATATCTTGGTCATGCATCGTCTTCATTTGCAATGTTTGTTTCAGCCATTCACGAAACATAGGAACAGAAGGAACTGGAAATCCCACTTCTCGAACATACATAACTTGTAAAGGACCATTTCTTTGTAAAACCTCTTCTTTTACATATTCGTGTGAAATAACCTCAAGAATATTTCCATCACTATCTTTGAAATATACGGCCTTACTGATTGAAGAATGATACGTAACTTTTTCACCTTGTTTATCTTTTAAAATTTGAACACCTGATCGTGTGAGCCACAATGCGATTTCATCAAACAGAGAGTACGGCACTTGAAAAGCAAAATGAGTTGGCACAATTGGTTCTAATATTTCTTTGAAACTAATGGTTGTAAAAGGAGTAACTTGAAACTGAATAAACGTTTCTGTTTGCTTTGCAATAGGAAATTGCAGTATATCAGCATATACTTGTTTTACGCCTTCAATAGATAATGTTTGTAATTCTATATCTGCAAAATGTGTAATCATCTAGCATCCCTCACAATGTTTATACTTTTATCCCGCATTAACGGGCAGTAATACTCCCACCTCAAAATTCAACAAAAGCAAAGAAGTTAGGTGGGAGATAAACTGTCCGTAAAAGCCCGATTGGTTCAACTAATAATCAGTGGGGGATGAAGAAAACCCCCACTGATTAAAGTTTCACTTTATTACTAGTGTATAAAAGATACTTCGTAAAGGAATCCACTGAAAGAGGGATAAGGAATTTACTACTTTTGTAGTATAGGCATATTCACCGACATCTCTTCTCCTTCTATTACAATTGCCATTAGACCCGCACTTGTACTTATTCCGTGATTTTCAGCATTTTTCCAAAAGCAGCCTGTCCCGCCTGAATATAAATCTTTTCTTTATTCTCTCCGCACACATACCCTTCTCCTTGTGCAACTAACAAAAGTTGATTCGTCACTGCTTCATAATAGCCAACAGTTCCATTAATTCTTCTTTTAACATACTAAAACGATAACGATCGACAAATTCTCCGTGTCTCAGTCGATCTTTTCTCATTAATCCTTCACATACAAACCCAGCTTTTTCATAACTTTTCATCGCTTTTGTATTATCTGCATCTACCCGCAGCCAAATTTTTTCTAAACTGAACTGTTTAAAGCCAATTTGTAGCATTTCGTATAAAGCAGCCATTCCGTAACCTTTTCCCCAATATCGTTTATCTCCAATCGCAATTCCTAGCTCTGCATTTTTATTTGTTCTATCGAAATTTTTCAAATCGACCCAGCCGATATGCACACCTTCTTTGGAACAAATTGCTCTTTGTTCATAACCATTTGTTCGATTGATGCACATTTCAATCCATCTTCTTGTATCTTCACGTGTGAATGGCGGATATTGATCTGGAACTACTAGGTGACGTGTTACTTCTTTATCTAATGACCATTGATAACGGTCTTCTATATCCTCTAATGACAATTCTCTTAATTGAATATTCGGTAAACTAACCATGTAATCATTCCTCATTTTTATATGTTTGTACAATTAATTCTCCTATATTTTTCAGTACTTGTTCTAGTTGATACCACGCTGTATTTTCATCGTATGCTCGAACAAATCCAATACAAAATAACACTCGATCTTCTAAATATAAATAACCAACATCATTACAAACTGTTTCAAGCCCACCAGTCATATGTAACCATTCATATTGATTTGAGAATTGGAAACCATCTGGGTCTTCTTGTTCTTTTAAAGATTCGAAGATAAACATATTCTCTTTTTCATGCTTATATAAGAATTTCATGAATTGAAATACACTAGCTGGTGTTCCACAATTTTTAGTTATATTCGTATTATCCTTATTAACGAGTATATCGAGTTTCATATGCTGTAATTCAATATTCATCTCTCTTATATCAATTTTTTCTAAAATACAATCATATGCTTCTCTCGAATGTTTACGAATAGCCTCTTTGATTGTCATTGGTGCTATATGCTCACTTTTCTGAAAAGCAATACTACCTACAATCCATTTTGCCAAACTTGCTAAAGGGAACTTTTTATTTTCATTTATACATAAAGTTTCATTTGTTTTAGTGTCATACAAATATAAACCTATTTCTACAGAAGAAGGAATTAGTTGTTGTACATCTTTTATCAAAAGATTTTTAAGTCCCATCACTTTTCAACCTTTCCAATACAAAATCCCTCAAAAAGTCGTCCTCCATACATATCTAAAATACCATTAACAAACGCGATAACTTGCTCTTTCGCTCCTGTTTTATAAAATTCTTCAAACACCGCTGCAAACTCTACAGCAAACTGTTCATCATATTTCCTCAGTGTCTTCATAAACCACTTTGATTGCCCAGTCCAACAATTATTTATTCGCAATACGAACTCATGAACAAGACCTGCAAGATGATTCGCGATAAACAATTCATCTTCTCGTTTTGTTGCACCAATAAAGTCGTCTAACACATCTGTAATAAAATACCGCTTCTGTTGTATCATTTCTTTTGTCCAAGGTTCAGGCCCTTTTTCTAATAGTTGCTGCGCTTCTTTCTTTATAACTGGTATAATCCCTTTCATATCTTTTAGCACAATTCCTTCTACAACAAGTTGCGGCAAAGAAGGACGACCACGTTTACAATCACTCGCAAAAAAGTCTTTATAAGACGTAAAGTTGTGCACAAATACTTCAACAGGCCATCCGTTAGCTATGAAAGATTCACGATATGCTGAAGAAAGAGTTCTATCAAAAACGATAATGTCCAAATCAGAAGTTTTCGTTCCTTCTCCCCTTGCAATGCTTCCTCCTAAAAGAGCCGCATCACAATTTGGAAATTGAGATGCAAGAATTTGTTTAGCTGCTTCTACTGGTTCCATATGTACCTCTCCTATTCGTTCATTGTTATATATATTTTTTACTATCTATTACCACTTATGATATATTCGACATTACTTTTTGATTTTCCTATTTTTTAATAAAAAATACGGTATGTGAAATTTTAAAACTAATCCTTATTTATAACATTTTATCACTATACAAATCGATGCTATGCAAAATACAGCAGGACCTATCCCCCGCACTTGCTCCCTTTGTTTTAAACATTGCATGTGAAAAAAAAGGCCCTGACCGCTTCTATGCATGGCCAGATGCTCTCGCCCTCCTCTAAAAAAGAGGGGAATTATGTCGTTTTTTAACTTATATTAATAGATTACTTTTTGAACTATATAAATATAGCTGTTGAATAAAGTTCAACCCTTTCTTACAATCGTTCTTAAACAAACACACCTAACTATTTAAATGTGATCCTTCACAAACTTAGCTATCTTTAAGCTAACTCATATATTTTAAAAACATATTTCTAGCAAAGATAAAATTAGAAACAGTCATTTGAGACTTTTTATTTTGTGAATTATTTTAATTAAAAAATCCTTTCATTACATTGTACATAGACCATAAAGTGATACTTTAATCAGTGGGGGTTTTCTTCATCCCCCACTGATTATTAGCCCTCCCAATCGGGCTTTTACGGGCAGTTTATCTCCCACCTAACTTCTTAAAAAAAGTGGAAGTGGCTCGTTCAGAATGTGAGGGGGATGGAGCTTCTGACGTAGAGGTTTTTTTACCTCGTAGGAAGAAGCGAAGCCACCGAACATTAATATAATTACATGTATCTCGATCAAACCCCCTATTGAGAAATAAATTAACCCCTTTCCAATAAAAGGGAAATAGTTATACAATGAACTTGTACGTATTCTATTATAGGAGTGATAAATTTGAAACGTGTTATGGGTGTACTTTCTACTGCTTTATTAACTGGCACAATGTTGTTTGGTGTATCAAATACGGCGGCTTATGCAGATTCTTCTTCACAGCCATATAAAGTTGTAACACCGGGTGAATTGAATGAAAATCCTAAAACAATTGGATTTGATAACAAAGCCGAATTTGAAACATACTTAAAGACACATCCAGTTTCTCCGAACGTTACAAAATCTCTACAATCTTCATCACAGATTTATTCTACTTTTTATTATGACATAGATTTAAAGGGAGCACGTTTTACTGTGAACTCGAGTAGAAACCCTGTTATTTTAGCTAACTTTGGTGGTTCAAATAACGATGCGGTTTCATCTATCCTTACGCATCCATTTGGAGACTATACAACAATTTATGAACATAGTAATGCAAAAGGACGTGCGCTTGCTATTGTAAACAATGGGAAATATATTAATTTAACAACAGTTAGTATGGGAGATGGCGCAAGAACATGGAATGATCAAACTTCCTCTGCTATTGTGAAGGCAAATTAATACTAAACTAATAGAAACAATAAGAGCCGACTCTTAGGAGTTGGCTCTTATTACTGCTGTAGCTTTGAAACAAAGTCGTACCGTTTTATCTCATTAACCAATACATTCATACAGGTTTATTTTTGATAAACCCTAAACTTAAATCTACTAAAAAAGAATCCATTTTGAAAAGAGAATGATCAAAATGGATTTAATTCAACTATTTAAATTACAAAATATTCAAACCATATTCCTTTACAAAATAATAATAAGTACCCCTTATGTATTATTTTCAATTGCGGTAAAACAATATATAGTCCCACCTCTATTTGACTGTAAAGTATATTTGATATTGAGCATTCTAGATATATCTTCAATTATTTTTAATCCAAGTCCTGTACTTTGACCATTCATATCAAAACCAATTCCATTATCCCTAATAGAAACAACACTATTTTCAATCGTTATCACAAGTTTTTTAGCTTTTGAATGTTGTAACGTATTCTGAAAAATGTTATCAAATAATCTTTGAAGCCACAAATCGTTACTAGTCCATATTAAATCTTTACATATTGGATTATATACTAATTCGATATCATGCATACTATACAGATAACTCCATTTTTTAACCATCGTTTCTAATACATTATGTATATTCACATCATCATTTACAATATAAGAATTCTCTAATGCATCTGTAGATTGCAATTTAAATTCATTGGTTAATTCAGCAATATACTGTATTTGTTGATATAACGATTCTAGTACTTGTGTTTGGCCATTATATTGGTCTTCTAAATAAAATAGTTGTAATCTCATAGCTGTTAAAGGTGTATTAATATCATGTCTTAGTTTATTTAAAAGTTCCTTCTTCATTTCCTCTTGCTGTTTAAGTTCTAATTCTCGATATGTAGTTCTTTCAATTAATAAATTTACTGAGCGAATTAATTCCCCTACTTCATCATCCCTTTTCACATCTAATGTATTCGGGATCTTTTTATCGCTAGCTAAATGTCGAATCGTTTTATTTAGTATATTTACCTTATTTAATAGTGAGTTAATTGATTTCGAAAATAAAAAGGCTAACAATAATAGTGATACAAAAAAGATAACTAGCATTGTAGGATATGCAAATGATTCATGAAAAGGAATGTGCTTGTTCTTCGCTTTAAAGGCAATATTATAAATTACTGACATAGAGACACTAATCAATAGCAATAACAATGGTACGCTAATAATAGCGGAAAATAATAATAGCTGGTATTTCTTCTTTAATTTCATTTCTTCATATAGGTATTTAGTCGATACCCTTCTCCATATATATTTTGAATAATTTCACCCGTTTTATCATGAATCTTTGTTCTAATTTTTTTAATATGTACATTCACGATATTGGGATTTCTGTCTTCTAGTTTCCATAAATAGTCAAAGAAATGTTCTTTCGTTAAAATTCTATCCCTATTTTCATATAAATAGAAGAATATTTTACGCTCAATCGTAGTAAAAGCAACTTCATTATGCAAGCTAGTATTGAAAACCTTTTTATGTTCTGCATCAATATATAAATGTTTGATTTGCGTAAACGTACCGTATTGATTCTCTAACATTTTCTGCATTCTTAGTAATAGCTCTCTAGGATCAAAAGGTTTTATCATATAATCTTCCCCAATAGTCAATCCTTGGAGTTTGCTATCCATATCACTTCGAGCAGATAAAAAAATAACCGGAATATTTAATCCAAGGTTTTTTATTTTCTTCGTAATTTGATAACCATCTTCACCTGGTAACATAATATCCATTATAACTAAATCTATCTCATGGATGATTTCAGTAATATCTTTTCCTTCTTTCTTCCAACATACATTGTACCCTTCGCGTTGCAAAATTTTTTGCAATAAATCACCAATCATCAAATCATCTTCAACAATTAAAATGTTATATCCCTTCATCATGCAAACCTTCATTTCGCTTTTTTGTTGATAAATTCCTTAGAAAACTTATATATTTCATCGGCCTGATATAAATAAATGCTGTGCGTCCCCCTCAATTTTATAACATCTGCTATTTCAAGTTGTTCTGCAAATTCTTTATAATCCTTATAATGTTGTTTTGTATATTTCGAGTTCTTAGATTGATCAGCAACTGCATCTAAAAATAATATAGGTGTTTCTTTTGGTATCGGAAGGTTAACGGATTTTTTACTGTTTTCGTAAGAATGTAAGAGCTCTTGTTTCATATCATCATTAAAAAACTGTTTATACGATATTGCTTTATAAATTTCTTTTTCATGTTTAGTTAAAAAAGATTGTCGAATCACTTCAGGATTATAAGTAGTAGAAGGTAGAAGTCGATGAATACCCATTTTTGTTAAGATATTTATTCCTCTTATTTTTAATGTTGACTTATCTACTTCGCTTTTATATTTCACATACTGCTGAGGTAAACCAATATCTAACGCAATAATGCCTTTGATTTCCTCCGGATATTTTTGTGCCCAATAAATCGCTTCTATACCTGAGATAGAGTGTGGTACTAATATATATGGTGGCTTATTTCCACTTTGAATAAGTGCCTTTCTAGTCTGTTCTAATATTGTATCAATATCTCTGTTATCTTCAAAAGCATCGCTGTAACCATAACCCGCTCTTTCTACGACAGCTATTTTGTTCTCTTTTGAAAATTTGCTATACAAACCTTTCAATTCATAAACCGGCGCAGCCATCCCAGCACCAGACATAAATACATATGTATCCTCACCACTACCTTCATTATATACGTTCATTTTTTTGTTATTAAAATCAACTAACGTTCCTTTCTTTTTCATTAACACTGATTCCTTACTTAATTGGTAGTTATGGTATATACATACAGATACTGCTACAAGTAAAATAACCGCAATGAACACAACAAATATATTTTTTAATACTTTAAACAATTTTCTCATAGAATTCTCCTTTCAAGCTATATTGAAAGGATACGAGATAAAAATAAATTTCTAATAAATTTTTATACTATTACTACTCCTTCACCGAAACAAAACTTTCTTTAGGTTAATTGCTTCACTCTTATACCATGACAATTTATTTTATTATTTTAAATAAATAACTTTCATAAAAATGAATAAAATCACATAGAAAAAGAGAACCTGTTGATAAGGGGCTGTTGACAAAAAGAGGAAACGCAAAGCGCTTCCCTTTTGTCAACAGCCCCGTTTAAGGAGATCTTTTTTCTATCTTTAACAGCAGCTTTCTCCTCCGTGGAAGACCAAACCTGCTTCTTCCCCTTTTCCTTCAAAATCAAGAGTAAGTTTATCTACTGTATCTAAAACCTTTTTATCAATTGCAATCTCTAGTCCATTAATTGTTTGTACAACATCGTCTTCTTGTACTGCAGCTAACGACATTCCCCAGCTCGGTCCACAACATCCTGCACCTTCAAATGAAAAACGTAATGTGAATACACCATGCTCTTTCATAACTTCTTCAATATATGTTTTTGCTCCATCTGTAATAATCATGTTAATCTCTCCTCTTCTATTTTACACTGTTAAATGTTTTAAATTTTTATAGCCAACAATATCTTGTGCTTTCCAAGGAATCACCACATATTGTCCATTCGATCTTTTTTCGATCTCACACATCCATTCTATTTCTGACATTGCTCTGCCATGTAGGATAGGGTCTTTCGTATGCGTTGCATATAAACTTTGATTAATTACCCACCAAGTTGGTGTGATGTTTGCTCGTTTTAAATCTTCTTGCAAACGACTTGCCTCAAGCACAGGTGTAGCTTCTGCTAATGTTACAATCACAACACCTGTTTCTTTTGTATTGCGAAGACGTGGTAATAATTGTTGTACTGAAGCTGGAACTTCACCAATCGAACGCTCAATTTCTTTATGATACGAATGTGCCGCATCAAGCAGTAGTAATGTATGTCCTGTTGGTGCTGTATCAATAACAACGATTTCGTTACTTGCCTTTTCTACAATGTTGGCGAACGCACGAAAAATCGCAATTTCTTCTGTACAAGGGGATCGTAAATCTTCCTCTAAATAAGCTAACCCTTCCTCATCTAACAACTCTCTTGATTGATTCAGAATTCCTTCTCGATACTTTTCCACTTCGACTTTTGGATCAATACGGCTTACGGATAAGTTGCCATGTACGGATTCATGGTGCATGACATGACCTAAGTGTGCTGCTGGATCAGTAGTCGTTAAATGAACCTTGTGCCCTTTTTCTACTAAACCAACCGCAATCGTAGATGCAACCGTTGTTTTTCCCACGCCGCCTTTCCCCATCGTAAAAATAACACGTTGACCAGTTTTGTGTATATTCTCAATCAAATCTTTTAAAGGTGCTGTTTTCATGTCTTCTGATTCTAAAGTCATCACATCAAGTATCGCACTGTTCATAAATAATTTACGAAGATTTTCAATACCAGTGATGTTAAACGACGCTAAAGGAACAGCGTAAGTCGTAACCTGTTTTAATTCGGCTGGTATTCGTTCTAATGCCTTTGTTTGTCTCTCATAAAAAGCTTGGGATACTTCATCCTCTTTCACATGATTTTGCATCATCCCATTGATAAGTAGTACTTGATTCTGTATCCCAATTTCCCCAAGTTCTTTTGAAGCCCTTGTAGCTTCTTGTAATGGAGATATGTCTGGACGTGTTACTAACACTAATGTTGTTTGTTCTCCACTAGACAGTTTGGCAACTGTTTCTTCATACAGTTTTTTCTTCTCACTTAATCCAGCAAGTGGTCCAAGACAAGAAGCACCATGTGTACTTTCTTCTAAGAATCCACTCCATGCTGTTGGAAGTTGAAGAAGGCGCAACGTATGTCCTGTTGGTGCTGTATCAAAAATAATATGATCGTACTGTTTTGTTAGTTCTTTATTTGTTAATAAAGATGAAAACTCATCGAATGCTGCAATTTCAACCGTACATGCCCCTGAAAGCTGTTCTTCCATTTGATTAATAACCGCTTCTGGAAGTTTTTCACGATAAGGTCCTACCACCCGTTCTTTATACTGGGTTGCTGCTGTTTCAGGGTCTAAATTAGCTACGAATAAGTTATTTACACTTGGAATTTCTACTGGTTGATTCGTTAGTTCCATACCAAACACATCTTGTAAATTCGAAGCTGGGTCTGTACTTACAAGCAATACACGCTTTCCTTTATCAGCTAATGTGATTGCGGTTGCACATGCAGTTGATGTTTTTCCCACACCACCTTTTCCCGTAAAAAATAGAAATGGTGTAAATTCCATTGTCTGTGGATTATATAAATGAGTCATGTCTATTCCTTCTCTCTCTTTACTTTTTCACGTTTAATCCTAAACGTACACGAGACTTTTGACTTAACTCTTCTTCCGTTAATCCTGTTAATGCAACAAATTCATCATTTGATAAGTATTCTTTTTCTTTTACCACTTCACCATCAACAAGAGTAACAGGAAGCACTTCAGGACCTTTTTCCATTAACAATTTACTGATGATTTCATTTGATGCAAACGCATCTGGTTCACTTGCTAAGTTATAGCGTGTGATATCAAATCCTTTATTTTTCAAATTGTTAATAGCCACAGAAACTCGAATTAATTCTGGGTCTACACTTGGTCCACAAACACCTGTTGAACAACACATTGCTGGATCATAAATTTCAATTTTTTTCATAGTTCTTTCCCCTCCTATATAAGAAGCCGAGATGTTACCCTCGGCTATGTTTTTGATTACTCACCTGTTTCCGCAAATTTCTTAATGCGCGCACCAATCTCGTCACGCACATGTTGAAACACTGACCAATCTTGCCCTGCTGGATCCTCAAATCCCCAATGTTCATGTTTCACATGTGGAGGAATTGTTGGGCATACGTCTCTCGCATGTCCACATAATGTCACAACAAAGTCTGCTTTATTTAAAATGGCAAGGTCAATGATATCTGATGTTTGACCTGTAATATCAATATTTACTTCATTCATTGCTTTAATTGCATTTGGATTCACGCCATGTGCTTCAATCCCTGCAGAGTACACATTCCATGTATCACCCAAATACTTTTTCCCAAACCCTTCAGCTATCTGGCTACGACAAGAGTTACCTGTACATAAGAAATAGATTATTTTCTTTGTCATGTCTGTTCATCTCCTATTACTTCTTTTAATTACAGCAGTTATCATCACAAGTATCTGCACCTTGCGGAAGAGCTACATTACGAATCACATCTTGAATCAATTCGTAATATTCACTTTCGTTATTAATGGAGTAATAAATCCATTGTCCACGTCTTTCTTCTTTCACAAGCCCCGCATCCTTCAGCTTGCGTACATGTTGACTAATAGAAGGTTGACTCATTTCGAATATATCTACAAAATTACAAACACAATATTCTTGTTCATATACCATTCGCATCATCGCTAATCGCGTTTTATCTCCTAATAATTTAAGGATACTTGATACCTTTTCAATTTCTAATATTGTCTTTTGCATATCTCAACCTCCTTTTCTTGCTATAAGTATATAAGCATTTACTTATATATTCAACTAAAAAATACTAGTAGCTCAAAAACTTAAGCAACAAATCCTCTTTTATAAGGTCTCCTTTTCTTCTATGCCCATCCATTTGTAATCAGGAAGAAAACCCGTTGACCATATAATATTGTGCACGTTTATTTTGCTTCTATCATTAAAAGTTATTTCACTTCCCTGTGCTTGTATCACTCTTGAGTGGATTTCTATATTTCCCTTACGTATCAATTTTTTAAATTCAAATCCAAAAATAGGGTCACTTTGTTTTTTCAAGTATTACAAAATCATAACCTCCTTGTTGCAAATAGTAACCCATACTTAACCCAACTTGCCCAGCACCATTCACATCTGCATTCAGTAATTTGTTCTCTTTCGTATGATACAAGCCACATTTGAGACGTTTTCCACTGAATACAGAGATGTCTTCCCCACCGTAAGTAGGAATCGCATCATTGTCTAGAAAGGATGCTTTACTTGTATACGATTCTTCCACGACTTGTACCATTATGCCTTGCCTCTTCGCCTTGTAGTTAATCATTTCAATGAGTAGATTATGTGAGATATGGCAAAAGGATTGATTCTGTCGTTTTCCCATCTCGCTGTTTTGTTTCCATGCTATATTTTTCCCAATCATAATCACGAAAATTTCGTGTTGAATCGCAAACCGAACAATATGACAACTCATTTTATGAAAGAGATCTTTTATTTTGAAAAACCGTTTCTCATGAAGCCTCTCTAAACGTTTTGATGTGTGAGATCCTTCTTTTGGTTCTTTTCCATGACGAAGAATGCCCAGTAAGTGTGCCTTTTGTTTGTTGTAGTATTGATTGATACTTTTAATCACATTGCCCTTTATTACACAATTGATAAACAAAATCCAAAAAATCTTGCATCTATTCCATAAATCACATCTTTACTTGTAAATATATTTTTTCACAGTACTATACATAGAATTACTAATATAATAGAATGAAATAGAATGGGATTATTAGAAATAGAAAGAAGGACATTTATGCGTAACAAATCATCTCTCAGAACTTTATTTAAAAGAACTCTTATTATGTGTGTAGGAATTTCATGCATATACGAAGCATCTGTAGGATCGAAGTATATTGTAAGTGCCAATACAGAAGATTCCCCACAATCTGTTCAGCTAGTAAGTGAAATACAAACTGCACTAGCTCCAAAAGAAACACCACAACAATACAATGGTCAAGTTAGAAAAGTAGCTTATCTTACTTTTGACGATGGTCCAGGAAAGCATACCGCTCAATTATTAGATATATTAAAACAAAATGATGCGAAAGCTACTTTTTTCCTTATTGGCTCTAACGTTAAAGAATATCCAGATTTAGTAAAACGTGAATTATCAGAAGGTCACTATGTCGGCATGCATAGTATGTCACATGATTACGCGAAGCTATATAAACAAGGCGGCTATGTGAACGAAATGAAAGAAGATCAAAAATTAATTTCTAATATTATTGGACAAGCTCCAAAATTAACGCGTCCACCATATGGTTCCATGCCAGGCCTTACTGATGCATTGCGAAATCAGGTCGCTGAAAATGGGCTGCGAGTATGGGACTGGACTATTGATTCTTTAGATTGGAGATATAATAAAATGCCAGTGGATGCTGCTTCTACTAAAATTGTAGAAAATGTAGTTGCAGGCGCAAAAACAAACAGAGAAGTCATTCTTTTACACGATATTCACCCACAATCTGTTTCTGCTGTATCTGCTATTATTAAAGGATTAAAGGAAAAAGGCTATGAGTTTGATAGCTATAATGAAAACGAACATTTCGAAGTAAACTTTTGGCATGATAAACGAATTTAACATATATAAAAGGGCTGATTTCTATATGATAGGAATCAGCCCTTTTATAATTATATATCTATTTTAATTTTTCAACATATAAGTCGCTTCTATGCATGGCCAGATGCTCTCCCCCTAAAAAAAAAGAGGGCTCTTTTATGTTGATTTTTAAATTTGTATTTAAAATTTGATTCCCACTCGACAATGGAAGATGAAATGTTTGGATGATAGGATTTACTTTTACACCTGGTGTCCAAACACACTCTCCCGCTGCATATGTTATTCCATTTGCACAAAGTAATTGACCCTTTTCAAATTTCATCACTCTCGTTTTAGACATGAATTGTATTCCAATCTTGCTGAGTTCATATGTTAATCGTTCACTTACTTTTACTGGAACACCGTGTAATAAATGCTCTTTTGAATCAAACAAAATGACTTCTACCTCAACTGGATTAATCCCTGCTTTTTGAACTTCTTCTTTAAACCAAACACATATTTCTGCAGAAGTCTCAATACCAGTAATCCCTCCGCCAACAATAGCAATTCGCAATCGTTCTCGTCTTATTTCTTTATTTTCTTCTGTTTTTGCTAATTCAATTAAAGAAAGCAATTTTTGTCTTACGTCTAAGGCGGTCTTCACACTCCTTAATGTTGTCCCGCCTAACGTACTAGAAATTTCTTGAATGACACTCCCTAGAGCTAATACAAGATAGTCATATTGCACTGTTCTTATTCTTTCATCTTCTAACTTTATCTCTATTTCTTTTTCAGAATAATTACACGCTATCGCTTCTCCTTTTATAAATTCCATTCCATCTGTACAATACCTTTTTAATGGCACTTTTAAATCAGCCTCTTCAACAACTGACTTAAATAATAAAACCTTCCGAAAATGAAATGAATTTTTATCCACTAACGTAATTTTCACTTCTTTCCCTAATGAATGACCCAATTCTTTCTTTAATCCATTTAACATATTTACCGAAAAGAAGTCCCTTCCTCAAGGAGCGAGAAGTGCGTAGCCCAGCGAGTAGGTGGGGGATGAATTTTCGGTAGGTGATCGCCTACATATGTTCTTTGTATGTACTTTTGAGGCTATGCGATATAATAA
>NZ_JBITWA010000023.1:0-62901 GCF_044543425.1 Bacillus sp. NPDC077411
AGAATAATTAAAAGTGCATAAGCCAATTGATAAACATGCTAGTAATTTTATTCCCTTAGTATTTTTCTTGATTTTCAAAAAAATCAACCCCTTCCCTTTTTTCGTATTAAGGTATGATAATTATCTATAAATAATTGCTAAATAGTAAACTTACATAAATGCTTTTAAAAGTTCTTGAACGAATGGAAGTACTCCACCTACAAATTTTAAAATTGCCATTGCGATTGTCATATGATTTCCTCCTCTGTTGTTGTTGCTCAGATGTGATTTATCTTTATGCTCTTATTATAGTAAGCGCTTACATTTTTATCAATACATTCTTGTATGCAATATTGCATATAAGAATATAACAGGTTCCCTTTGCATTGTTAATAAGGGGTACAGCCGCATTGCCATCAACTTAAGAAATGCATTGTTCCTCAAAGCAGAAAAAATGATATCAATTCCTACGGACAACTATAAAGAGATAAAATCTTTGTTTTGTGGATATTTCAAAATCTTAGCTTGATGGTCATATGTCGGCACCCCATGCCCATCAATAGAGAAAACGGCAGAACAAAATAAGGAAAAAAGAACATCTCTTTTCATCGAGATGTTCTTTTTTCCTTATACCTAAATCAATTCTTCTGTTATATTATTTCGCTTCATCTTCTGGAATTAAAAAGCTTATATCATACTCTTCTAACTTCGCAAGTAATGCTTCTCCATCGATTTTCAATAAATTCATATGAATATTAAATGGTATAAATCCAGCACGTTTATTAACTCGATACAGCCGTTGTCCTTTTGATGGTATAGAGGAGATATATCGCTCTTCAACATCATCTTCCATCACAATTCCTAAATACCTTTGCCCTTGGATTGTATAAGGTAAAACACCGTATACATCCTCCAAAGCAATTTTTACAGGATATTTTGGATTATTAGTAATTGTAATATATTCTGGCTCTAAAATGACGGCTGGTTTTCTTGCAATAATTTTTTGAATAACCTTCCAAAGAGCAATTAGTACAACTAATGCAAGAGCTCCAAATAAAAATCCAACTATAAAATTAGGCTCCTCAGATGAAAATGCATACGTAACAAAAAAGAGAAACATCGCTTCAATTACCAAAATCAAAAAAAATAATCCGACTACTTTTAGCTTTGATTCATAAATATAATATTTCCCCATACGATTCTCCCCACTAATATAAATCCACTTTGATTTTCCAACATATCGCTATGCAGAACCAAAAACACAATGCCTATCCTATCTAAAAAGAAAATTTTATGTGGTTTTTCAATTTATATAGATGATTTATTTCGCCTAATAGGACTGCAACATACAACACACATTCTCAAAGCGGCGATGTGTTAATTTATACTTGTCAATCAATGCTTCAATATGTTTTTTCATAAAAAATTCCTTGTTCAAAAATTGGTACCTATACATCATACCATGAAAACACTCATCACCTACTTTGTTTATCTCTTAAAATAAAGAAACCAGTTATGTACAAATGAAGTTGATACAGTTTCCTTATCTCTAAATACTTTTAATCTTGGGGTCTCATCCCCCATCCAGCAACTTAAGAAATGCATTGTTCTGGAGCTAATTGCTTCTGATAGTTCGGTTCGATAGTGATGAAGTGGGTTATTGGGAAAGAGAAAAATATATAAGGTGTTTAAAAAGCCATCATAAATTGCAAATGAGTAAGTAATATAGGCTCTATTTTCTTTCCAAATTATTTTCGTGACAGAGTCCCTTCTGACACAAACCAAGTTATACCATCATATCCTTATGATGAAAGGATGTGATGAGTTGAGTTACTTTACTTGTGTTCCGTATTATCAAGCCTATCCTTACTTATATTATCCTCCCTACCATGGAGCTAGAGTAATTTATCCAATGGATATTTATCATACTTATTCACCTTATCAAGATTATCGTAATTACCTAAGTTCTCCATTTCCTTCATATGAAGGAGAATATTATTACGAAAATCTTCGTCAGGCGAGTAAGGTACTGTACGCTGCGATTTGGGAGCAACAGAGTGGTCCAGACTGGCAAGCTAGACATGGTCTGACAGCAGATCAATATCAGCGGACATTCAACGAACTAGTTGCCCAAGGCTATCGTTTGACTTATATAAGCGGCTACACTGTGCACGGGCAGGATTATTATGCTGCGATTTGGGAGAAACGTGGTGGTCCTGCATGGCAGGCTCGGCATGGATTAACGTCTGCTCAGTATCAACAGACGTTCAACGAACTGGTTGCGCAAGGTTATCGTTTAATACGCGTGAGCGGTTACGGAAGTGGTGGGCAAGATCGCTATGCTGCGATTTGGGAGAAAGGGAATGGCCCAGAGTGGCAAGCCAGACATGGTTTGACAGCAGATCAATATCAGCAAACGTTCAATGAACTGATTGCACAAGGCTATCGGCTTATCCACGTTAGTGGTCACACAAATGATGGTCAGGATCGTTATGCTGCGATTTGGGAGAAACGTGGTGGTCCTGCATGGCAAGCCAGACATGGTCTGACAGCAGATCAATATCAGCGAACGTTCAATGAATTGGTCGCGCAAGGCTATCGGCTGATACAAGTAAGCGGCTATGGTAGTAATGGTACAGATCGTTTCGCGGCAATTTGGGAAAAACGTGGTGGTCCTGCATGGCAGGCTCGGCATGGGTTAACGTCTGCTCAGTACCAACAGACGTTCAATGAACTAGTTGCCAAAGGTTACCGTTTGGTGTCGGTGAGTGGTTACTACTCGCATAATTAAGTGTCTAACACTCTGCTTAAGGACCATATAAGATTGCAAAATAATAAAACTATAGGAATACGAGGTGCTATAAAGCACCTTTTCTACTTTGTTGAAAAAAGATTATGTCAAAGAAAATGCCAAATTTTTTTGGCATTTTTTGATTTCTATTTGTTTTATAAAGTAGTTCCCTCTATAATTTGATGTGTTAGGTGTAAAACAACTTGCTTAAGTGAGCGAAGTTTGGTCCACTTTTTTAAGCTTTGTATGATGGCAGTCATCAAAACTTGTACTTTAACCTTTTGAACCCCGCAGTATGGCGCATAGCACAAACCGTGGAGTTCTTTACTATGTGCAAAATTCAATTCCACCGTAGATGGACGAACAGAACGGAGAATTTTTCCTCTCATGGACAAGCGCTGTTCTATATTGATCATATGCATAATCAGTCTTTGGATTAAGGTCAAATGTTTTTGTAACTGTACTTTCTGAATTTAAAGTAATACCATAACCAAAACTTGCAGTTAATAATTGATTTACTGTTGCACCCCCCTCACAAGACCTACTTCCATCCCAATAGTATAAGATAACCCTACAGTTACATTATGCGAAATACCACTTGTAACCGCTTTGCTCCAATGATAACCTGAATTTGAATCAATTAATTTCCAATTTAATTCTTTTTTCAATTTAGTATCTTCTAAAATTGGATCGTTTTTAGGAATTGCTAGTGAATATAATAATTCCCCTTTAAAAAATTGAATTTGTATTGTATTCTCTTTATTAGTGTTATTTTTTGTATATGTGTTTTTAAGGCAAGACTGTCATTATCAGTCTTGTTTTTTATTTGAATATTTTCTCGATTAATGCAATAGGTACAAAGGAGATTTTAGATGGGATTAACAAAGCTACATAGTGTGATAGAAGATAAAAAGAGTGAATTAGTTCAACTCGCTCTCAAATATGGTATCAATCATAAAAAAGTACTTACATTAAGCCAAGAATTAGATTGTTTAATTTTTAAGTTTATGAAAAGACAATGAAGAGTTCTTTCATGAGATTTATATTCATTATATTTTCTCTTTTGGGTATTCAGCTGGGATACCTGTAGAACTAAGTTATCGATAAACATTTTTCAAAGATTTCTAAAAAGGAGTTCATAACCCCATAGTTTCGACTCTCTGTTTAGGGTGTAAAGGTTCATATACTCAATATGGGTTTAGTTGAGGATACATCAACAGCTGAATTTTGAGGTGGGAGTATTACTGCCCACGAATAGCGGGATAAATAAGTTGAAGGGATAACAGGAATTAGCAAGGGTACATTAATTCGAACGAAGAAAAAAGCGCAGATCAGTATAGTTAGAAACAAATGATATATGTTGTATATTGAAATTATTAACAACAAACATTTTAATAGATTAATTTACAATATTTTGATATTATAAAGTTATAGTTAATATATGTAAAAAAGAATGAACTTGAATACTATTTTTGAAGGGGGATATTGTAATTTGAAGCGCACCGCAGAATTTATAACTGGCTTAATTGGAGGAATCTTTGGAGTACTACTTTCTTTCCTTATGGTAATTGGTAGTGTTTCCTACATTAATTCTGGAGATAGTTTTTCCTACGATAATTCTGAAGGTTTTGAATATATGATCGTTCTTTTTAGCAGTTCCTTAATCATTCAAATAGGACTATTAGTATTAGCCTGTTGTGTAAATAAAATAAATAATACAGTTTATGGTATTTGTATGATTGTATTAAGTGTAATATCGTTATTGTTATCGGTTTTTGTATTAACTCTTCCAGTGATTTTACAAATCGTTTCAGGTGCATTAGCATTTCGAACTTTACAACAGAAATCTAATTAAAACAAACCCTTTACAAAAGTACACGATGTACTTTTTATAATTTTATTTGATTATACTTCGCAGTTTATGACAGCAAGCCTGTCACTACCCCATGCTCATCAACTTAAGAATATTCACTATCCTAAAAAGTTAAAAACGTTATTCTTTCTAAACAAGCTAAATGATTAGAAAGGATAACGTTTTTTGTCCTTTAGATTCTTACATATAAGGTGATCAATATGAATTAAAGGCTGAAAATTGCTTATTTCCTATTCACATTGATTTAACTCCGTTAAATTCAATGAAAGACTTTTGTAACATTTACGAAAGCAATTTGAAAGATATTTAAAGTAAAATAAATTTATCGCTAATACATATGCAAAACACCCTCTAAACTGCATATTTTATTTTTCTAATACAATAGTAATACCGAATTTAATATTAAATATTTTTTTGTATCTTAGTAAATTTATGAATTCGGAAGTGCATTTGGTGGAAGCATCTTATGAAGTGAGGAACAAATCGCTCAGATGTGTTAGAAAAATAAAATGGATCAAACCGAGCTTTCCCCTAAGCTCCTTTGAAATAACCAAACCCCACAAAGAACATTCTTGTTCTCCGTGGGGTTTGTTATATTTATATTTTTTCTTGAAATAAGTGTTTTTTTATAAGGGTCTCGCCGCATGCCCGTCAAGCTAATATTTTGAAGTATCCCCAAAACAAAAATTTTATCCCCTCATAAGGAACTGGGTAATGCTCCGAACACATTATCTTTCCTCTCTGCACAAATGAATATATTGACCAAATTCAGGGAATACGTCCCAGTTTCTCTCAAGGGTATCGCTCGTCCCACGCTCTTCGACTGAACCAGTCTTAAAATCCCTCTTTTCCATCGCTATATAGCCATATTCTTGAAAGCCCAAAATTAAACTACTTACCTCCTTGTCAGTTTCATCATCATATTCCCAATACATGGCTGTTCTTAAAAAAATTTTACCTTTACTCATAACTTTAAAATCATATTTTAAATACTTACGATTCAAATCATCATAAAATCCGACCGAAACCCATTCATTTGTCACATTTACAATATACTTAGGTTTTTCATCTTCGCTTAATACCGCCGTATATGGTTCATGTTCTTGATGGCACAAATATGCAGTACGGTCATCAAAAATGTTCCAAGGCTTCTTTTTGATGTCGGACCATTTGTCACAATAATAAACTTTCATAATCGATTATTCACCTTCCCCTTAATACCCCTAATAATCCTATTTTTTGTTATTTCATCAAGAACTATTTATAAAACTGGTACCTCTAATATTAATTCACCTTTAAGAACATTAGGATTAAAAGTACCATCTAATATTTTGGAACCTAAAGAATATTTTTTAGTAACCTTATTCAAGTACCTTAGTGCTGCCTTTTCTTGAACTTCACTAAATTAGGTAAACCTCAATACGATTTCCTTATTGTGAACATATGAGTCAACTAGGTGAAATAAGCCTTCTAAATTTATCAAGCGTATTTGTTGATTCTCTTTAAAAACAGCTCTTAGGCCTTACTCAATTTATGTAGAATGCCTTCTCTTTCTTCATATTTGAAAGAAAGCTCTAAGCTAGATTTATAGTGCTCCCCGATGTTCATAATTCATTAATCTTTCTATAAATGTCATATTCAAATTGCAACATCCTGGTAACCTACTTCAGTTACTTTTTCATTTAATAAACGAAGCCCTAGTCCATTTTCCATGTCCCAGGCACAATTAAATGTAATTCCGATATCTCGACCTTCAAAAATCCCCGCATATGAAACAACAATTCCATCTAAACTTATCATTTCTAGTATTTGATCAGTCGTTTCAACTAGTGGATAATTTTCATTTAACTCAATATCATAACCTAGTTTATATCGCGTTTGTTTGTAATAGTCTAATATTGGTTGCAAAAAACTTTGTTGTAAGTGTTCCCAGTTTTGCATAAGTGAGGTATATGCTGCATATTGTTCTTCATCAAATTTACCATCCCCATCACCATCGACCATCAATGCTATTTCGACTTCCTTTCCAAAAAAATTAATGATAGTATCCTTAGACCAAGCATAATCATATTCAAGTTTACCGAAAACCGCATCGTTTATTATCATTTTAAAATCCCCTTTTTTATTGACAAATTCTTCAGACTTAAATGCCCCTGTGTTTATGCCAAGATATCCAAATATGCTGTTTGTCTTTGATGGTACAAGTTGCATATTGTTTATATCATTTAACTCATGCCAAGTTAATGGTAGTTATATTTTGCATTAACATTCTTTTCTATCATTTGAAGCAGCTATTTCTAGCATCTCAAGGCAAATTATTAGTTTGAAGTTATAATCAAAAGGCTTCTTTCATTTTGGAAAGAAGTTGATAAACTCCCTCCTTTTCATTCGGAGATGTTTTTAAATAATTGCTGACTGCAATTTGAAAATACTTATAAATAGTTTCATAATCAATCACTACTTGACTATCTCGATAGTCGACTTCAACCCCTGTGAACTCTTCTTCGTAAAAAGCTTTGTCATAGTCATCTAAATCGCTCCAAAAGGTAAATCCTCCGGAATAATCCAATCCACACCCATTTCCATCACTTACATTCTCTAACACCCATTTAAAACTATTACACATTAAAGAAGAGTCCAATAGATTTTTTATTGGCAGATGCTCAGGGGTTATTAAATCATTAACATTAATTAATTCAATCATGATAGACCTCAATTTTTAGTTAGTTGGAAAAAGGACGTTATCTTTCTATTTTCAAAATACCCGTTCCATTTTCACTTCTGTCAGTTCACTAAAGAGAGTTTCTCTTCTCAATAAGACTACGTTTTCGAAAATCATTATAATTTATCCTTTTGCTTTTAAATATAATATTTCATTTTTACATATTATAGAAATTCTATATTTATTCTATCAACTATTAATTTAATATATTTCCCATATAGGTATTCATAATCCTCTAAAATCTCATCTTCAATTCGTATTCCTATATCAAACATCCCATCTGAAGTAAGTAAGCCTTTAAGCTCGTATTTAAAGCCATCACCTAGCTTTGTAATTTGCTTTTCTTGACTATCTTGTATATCAATTGCAAAATCATCTAGAAACCAAAGACTTAATTCCACAGGGTAGATTCCCCCGATTTTTATCTCATATGGAAAAATATTCGCAAAGCCGGTTAATTCAATATCTTTAATTTTCACTACAATTTCTTCTTCAATACATGAGTCTATCTCCTTAACTAACGCCTCATATCTCACTATAAATTCCTCTTTCCTTATTCTATAGGATTAATTTCTTGTACAGTTTTATCATGTAACATCTTCCAAAAACTCTTGCCTCTTTAATATTACTTTTGATACATATTTATTGTGGTAAAAGTACACTTTTTTATTGTAGTTATCAAACTTACTACCGAACTGAAATCATTCATCGTAATTCTTGTATTTAAACATAATTTGATCCGTAACATTTATAGTATTTTAATTACTAGAGTTGTTTTATAGTGTACTTTATGTGGTAAGATAAATTTATTTTATCGTTAGCCTAGTAATGTTTCCACGATAGTTAATTTCATTTTTTTCAACCTCAACGATAAGCTCTCCTAATATAATTTTTTCTAAATGCCACCACCAGTATTCAATTGGAACATTACTATTTCCCCATACTTTTAATGGTTTGAAATACTCATAAAACTCTTTTGCCCGACTAATTAATACCGTATCGTAATATGCTAACCTTTTTTTATCTTCACTATCTAATAATTCATATTGTGTCGCTAAAAGTTCTCTAGTTCTAAATGTATAAGCAAATTCAAATGGACTAACATCTAATTCATCTTCCACATCTATACCATAATTCTTTATTAACTTTTTTAGTTCTTCACTCATCATTATCTAACTCCTTATTTTATTCCAATATCCCGAATCTCCCTGCCAAGATGCCCAAATTTACTCCTTACTCTGTCGGTACAAGCTGCACTGTCTTTACATCATTCAATTCATACCAATTTAAATGGTCTACACGCCAACACTTTCTATTTTCTTATGTAATCCCACTGGGTTCCACCTAAAATTGACGTGCTAATTCAGGAAATTTATGAAATTGCTCAGCTTAAAAATCAAAGCATTTATCGAGTCCTTTTCAATCTTAGAAGGGACTCTTTTTTATATCAAAAATCGATAATCAGCTTGACCCTAACGCGACGTGATAGATTAAGTTCATTTTAGGAGGTGAATTCAAATGGTAACAATAGGAGATGTCAAACAGGCTACTGGTTTGTCCGAAAGAGCAATAAGACATTATTGTGATTTAAATACTCTGAAACTATCTTATGAATGTAATGAAAAATATATAAATAAGCGGTGATTAAAATGAAAATCGATATGGAAGATACTTTAAGTCAATACGAAACTTTACTTTCATTACCTCTCAAAGAGAGAGAAAATTTCTTTAGATATACAATGATGAAACCTTTTGAGGGGATGTGGCATACAATTAACGTGCCACTTAAGGCCAAACAGCCAAACGGATATGACGTTATGATGGCCACGAAAATGTTAGGGTATCTCGATATAAAAGAAAGTGATATAGCAAAACAAGCATTGTACGATTTAAAAACAATAAATGCTCTAGAGATCGCTCAAAAAACATTAAACAGATGCATAGCGTTTGCAAAAGCTACTAACTTGGAAGTACGTGCAGAAGAATTAAAGTTTGGAATGTATATTGCTGACCCTGAAAAGCTAAAAAATCAAAATGGTTACTGCGGTTTTGGCGGAATACCTGGATATGTCACCATAACCGTTCACCCAAACAATTATAACATTCCGAGAATACCAGCGCTCATTGCTCATGAATTTCATCATAACCTCCGTTTTTCCTATTTCGATTGGAATCATGGAGACGTAACGCTAAGTGAATATTTAGTTATCGAAGGACTTGCTGATTCGTTTGCTACTGAGTTGTATGGTGAAGAATATTTAGGCCCTTGGGTCACATCAATTGATGAAGAAGAACTTGAATATTCGATTCATGTCATTCGGGAAGGTTTTCATTTAAAAGGATTTGCGGAAGTTAGCAGTTACATGTTTGGAGATGAAATTGCTAAAAAAGAAGGTTATTCACCAGTAGGATTATCACCTGGCGCAGGTTATGCCGTAGGTTATTACGCCGTACAATCTTTTATGAAAAAAAATAATATCACAATTCAAGAAGCCACATTGTTAAGTGCAGAAGAAATCATTATAGGCTGTGGCGTTTTTTAAGAAAAGAGCACTTTAAAGTTCTAGATATTATAACGCAGAATGTACATTCTGCGTTATTTTATAAAAATCGCTAATAGTCTCTATTTTTTAAATAACAATATCTTAATAACCAACCTCGACTACTTCTCCATCTTCCATTGGGGTTATTTTGAAATCTTCCACTACTTCATTCATTACCTTTACTCTCAATTTTTTAAAATTAGAAAAAGAGCTTATGTCCCTTATTTGGAGCACTAGCTCTTATCATTTTTATAACCTATATTTACTTTCCTTTTCCCGTATTCTCAATATAGACTCAATTATTCTTTATTACCTTTCTATTACTTCACATTTTTATTTTTGTGTACTTAATATTTTATACTAAAAAATTTGGCAAATCCTCTATCCATACCTTAAAGCTATCACAATATTCCTCGAATTTTCCTTTATCATCATAGTAATAATATACCTTTGACTCTAGTACATGTAAGCAAAAATAATCTCCATTCCCTATACCATAAAAAGGTATCATATTTGAATTCCAATTATTATTACTCATTTCATGATTATATACTTCTTCTATTGTATCATTTCCATTAGTATTACCTTTTGACACATTATAAATATCACCTGGAAATGACCATATTGACATCAATTCAATAAAACATTTAAATTCATCACTAAATGAATAATTAAACTTATCACTTAATTCTTTCCACTCTTCATTTGTCGGTTTATCCAATATTTCTGCTTCTCTTTCTAGAACAGTCGCTAATATAGACTCTACTTCAGTATATTTCATTTAGTTTCACCTCTATTGTTAATTTTAGATTCCACAAGACCTTACGCGATACTGACAACTAGTTAGAGTATGTCTCGTAAAGGAAGCTGTTACGACAACGCCGTTATTAAAAGTATCATAAAATTAGAATTTCTTTATCTAAAAGAATTTAAAAATGTTAAACACCTTAAGCAAAAACTAGCAAAACGCATAAATTCCTACAACAAAAAAAAAATTAAAGCTAAACTAAAAGGCATGAGCCCGGTGCAATACCCGAGCTTATGTCAAAAAATCAGTCTAACGAAATAACCTGTCCAACTTTATGGAGTCACTTCAATATTGCACTGCATCTTCAATTTGTTGGACTGTGTCTAACAAATTTGTAGCCGTACACTATCCCTTTTGGAGGAATGCTTGTTTTAACTAATAAACTCTTTAACACTATTTGAATTTTTCAAGGTCATGATATGGATTGGCTATGTTGTCTCCAACCTCATCGATGGTTTCTTGGATTTCCTGTAGTATCAAGTTATCAATATTGTGCTCCTGACTAATGGAATCTTTAATTTTTTGGAAACAACTTTTTAATCCAAGGTTTACAACAATTGATAAGATTATATCCACATCATCATATGAATCAGTATTCCATAACTCACAAAGTACATTATCTATTTCATTTCTTATCTCATCTCTCAATAACTCATAGGTCATTACTTGCCGATCCATTAATTGACTTAAAATCTGTAAGAATACTTCTTTATCCGTATTTTTTTTACTAAAATCAGTAAGAGAACCTTGAAAATATTGTTCTAATTTATCCACCGAAAGGATATCAGGTAATATCTCATATTCTTCTAGCTTCATTATTATTTCTCCTTTATTGGAATGTGAACCTCATTTACCTTTTAATCTTCTTCCGATAAATTCCATTAAATAAGTAAAACCTACTGCTAATCCACCAAAAATAAGTATCCAGAAAAACGCAAGAATACGGTCTCCTAATGACTGTGGAAGAAGAAACATAAGAATAGCAATAATAGGTACTGTTATTAAATATATAATTCTCATTTGTTTGAACGGACGCATATATTTACTCCTTTTTCTCTAGTGTTACAAGAAATTCAACAGCAAATTCTTTATATAAGAGCGTATAAAATTCATTTCTAACCATTTGAATTAAAAACTACATTATTTATTAAATGGATAATGCTCTTGTGTACATTCAAATCTAACTGTTCGATGTTTATCTGCAGGTCTCACATTAAAATGTGACCTCAGCCTGCCTTTAGAATGGTGTGCATTATAAATCAAAGTATCTGTTTCTCACCAAAATTATGGTAATCTTATTAAACCTGGGGTTACCCCTTCTACTCTTGCCCACTCAAATAAACATTCAACTATCATTTGATTCTTACACTTAATTTTTAATAAACTCTCTTCTTCTGTCGTATTTATTTCAAAATGATCAATGATATTTTCTGTACCTAAACCTTCTATTGTTAAATTACGAATAGTAAAGAAAGATATTTCTATATAAATTACATCCCACTTATTCCTATCTTATAAGTATTCCATGACAAATCTTTTAATAACCGTCTTCAAATAAGCAGTGAAATACTGTTACTTTTTCCTCTCTAAGTTCTAATGAAATGTTAGGTATTTCTATTTCTAATAAGTTCTTTTTAAGTAATTGTATGCCTTCATTCTCTAAACACTTCAAAATCTCATTACCAATTTGTTTTGTAGTTTCATCGAATGGTTCATATTGTTCCTGCATTTCAATATCACCTTCAACATACTCATATTTAATATATTTTGCTGCAGCATATGGAGCGATTGCTGAGATGTAAACTAATAACCCATTTAAATAGGAATTCTCTCTAATATATGAATTAAACTTATCCGTACCGATTTGTAATCCAGGGTATATCGAAGATTGAATATATAGCGTAAAACATTTTGAGTAATTAAAATCTGTCAAATTATCAATGTGAAGATCCCTAATTTCATGAGTGAATTTATTAGTCCAAACATTAGTATCAACATAATTAAGCAAAACATATCCAAAATCACCACAATGGTAAAGTTCTTCAATGGTATTTAAAACTTTTTGTTTCATAAATAGCCTCCATTTTTCCAATAGAATAGCAATTGGCAATGCTCCCCCAAAAGCCCCTGCTTTCACAAATAGAGTAAAAACATTAAAACTTGATGTGGTAAGTTGTATGTAAATGTCACCGCAACCACTCTCATATGAAACTGGCTCAATGCGGAAAGCTTATTCCTATATATGATTCGTGTGGGAATAAGCTTTAAAAAGGTTATCAATTATTTGCTAAGGATTTTAGTGTTTGAATTTGTTGGTTGTAAACAATTAGATTCTTTAAGAATCAATCTTCACGAGGAAATCTTCAAGTATTTTCTTTACCGGTATGCTTGCTTTTGGAAGTATTTCATTTATTCGATGCAGTATGGATGGATCGTTCAATAGCATTTGCTTATTTTCTAGAGTCGTAAAGCTTCTTAGGGTATCTATACATATCACAAATAGTTCTTCAGCTTCAATGCTAAGCAATGATAGTAATATTCCGAATTCATATACATTACAGTTACTATCCATACAGTATGCCAGTTTTTTCTGCCATTCTATCGGTTTAGTAAGTGTCTCACCTGCCAATTCCTCCCAATCTTTTTGACTAAACTCTAATAATATCTCGCTTGCAATTATACAACCATCATCGTACCATGCGTCCTCAGTTGTATCCCCAGATAAAAGATTATCTAATTCTCTATACATTTTTATCACCTTTCCATTTAAATCTTAAAATCCCGATGAACGAGGTGCACTCACACTTCCTGTTGAGTAACCGCTAATTACATCATCACCAATTTTGATAACATCAATCTCAACTCCATTTATTATTACTCTATACAAAAAGGAATCTAATAAGACATTCCATATAGCAAGTAATTTTTTGTCCAAATGAGTTACAACATAGCTTAGGAACTCTTAGATGTCTTCTTTTACAATTCTATATCTTTTCCTTCTGCTACTATCTTATCTCTCCATAATACTAGTAATTTTCTAAATTCAGAGGTTTCAATTCTACACTGGTTATTTGGAGGGCTCATAAAAAGGTTAATTGCACTTGTATAATTAGATTCTATATAAACGGCTGCTATATTCCCCTCTATTTCATAATGTGGGAATTTTTCGTCTACTACATTATCTAAAATCTGTACATATTCATCTACCTCATCGTCTAAAGTATCTTCTAAAAAATGAGAGATAATAAAAATTTCTTTTGGTAAACGTATTCTCAATCCCCCAAGCCCATCACGATAAAATTCATATGTATATTTCATTTTTCACCTCCTTGTATGAATAGGATATGCTGTTATTATCTCATTATTTTCTATAGCTATTACTTCTTCAATTTCAACTTCACGAACTTTGTCATTACCCTGTTTAAAGTATAATTCAAGTAATAAATTTTTTAGGCACTGCAATTAATCTCGTACGTTTGTTACCTTCGTGGTCTTTTGATTCAAATGTCGATTTACATTTCATTTAACTATAAACTTTTTATAACTATAAAAAACCTTGAAAGGCTAAAAGCCAATCAAGATCAAAATTTAAATAGCGACTATTATTTATGTATTTCCCTTTCCCATACTTTCTTTCCGTCGGTTAAGAATATTGCACTTGGCGAATCATCATAGAGAGAAATTTCAACCAATGAACTTTTTTCTTGTTTCAACCAATTATATACACTGCCTTCGTTAATGGTAGGATGGGATAAAATATGATTTACTTGAAATGCAACTGCATAATATTCTGTATAATTCACATCATCGTCATCCAACCCATTGTCTGTTTCAAAGAGTGTGTCTGGTTTACCGATAATCTTTAATCCACTTTGCCATTCTATTATCAGTTCACTACCTCCATACTCATCTAATGTTTTTATTAAAGAATTATATTCCATTTGTATCATCCTTTTCATATGGTTCTAATGGTTTTGAAGAAACTATGTGCGCACCGTCTTTTCCATAATGTATCATGCCTCTAGTAGTCTATATATATTTCCCAGTTTGCATATCATAGTATTTTCCTATTACTTGACCAAAGTCTACTCTTTCTCTACCGTTTTTTAATACTGTACCTTTCCCTGCAAATTTATCAAGCAATTCTTGTGCTGTTTTATTATCACCATAGAATATACTCTTGTTTTTACCGTTTGCTACTTCCTGTTTATAGTTTGGTGTATCAGGAATATGCTTTTATTGAGCTCCAGCTTTCACTTTTAATGGGTAACCATTTACTTCACGGTATGGACCTTTAGGTACAGAATCTTTTCCATAAGAAGGTATACGATTAACCGTACCCTTACCTCCACCAGAAGACTGGAACCTTTGAAGAGTATCAATACTATTTTGAACGGTATTATGCCAGACAAATGTTCCATGTGTAGCAACACCCGCCCTGCTACTGTAAGAACTGCGTTAGCTGGAAGAGCAATTGGTGATGCTGCCCCAACAGTTATTCCTTCTAACAATACGGTTCCAATATTAGATCCTGTTGCGAGAGCACAACCACCTAAAATTTCTACAATAGACCACGTTCCTGATAAAACATTTCCCGTAAGCTTTCCAGTTTGATAAGCTCGCTTGCTTTCTAACTCATCGCTTACAGGTGGTGTTAGTCCAACAACGTTTTTGACAATCAAAATGTCAAAACCTTGAGAAAATTCTTTGATAAATTCCCAAGCACCGATAGCTGTTTTTTGATATCATGGTTTATTGGCTTCTTGCTCTTGTAAAGACACTAACAAAAATATTAAAAAACTACGAACTGAACAAAACATTACACAGAAGGAACCTGTTGAAAACTCGATATGAATATTTAAAGTATTTCACAGATGGAAAGAGGGGTTTATAAGCCATCAATTGAGAAATTAGTAGAATTAAGCGATATTCTTAATGTAACGCTAAATGATATTTTAATGAAGGATTATGAATACTATCAGTGGAAAGCAGAACATTTTACAGCGCTCAATAACCCTGTAACTGATATTGCGGATATTATGAATACTGTAAAAAATTTAAGGGCTAAAGCTCAACTTACACGAGAAAAAAATAATAAAATTGAAGAACGTGCTTATCTTGACCAAATCATTGGCATTTTCGCTTGGCGAAATGATCATATAGATAAAATCGCCAACCATCTTTACTACAAATGACTGAACAAAATTGTCCGCAATGGCTCTAATGAACTTAAAAATAATAAATCTATGAACAAAAGAATTTTGAAAGATAAGAAACAAGAGAGCCTAGAGGATTAATACCTCCAATGACTCTCTTGTTGTTGTTATTTTGTTACCTACAATACTTACAAAATTTCACACACACTTTCTACTAACTTTAAGTAATGCTTAAATTTTTTTTTATCTTTTCAATACAATTTCGAACTTCATTTTCATGTTCTGGGTGCCTTGTTAGATAGTTTAAACTAGTTTCTTTTAGAAATCGGTAAAATGTTTCGTTATCAACCACTGCATATGTTTCATCATCATTTGCGGCAGAGAAAGAAGAGAAATTAACTCCTTCTTTACCAAAATAACCATCTTCCCCTTCACTAAACTCTGTCGCAAAAGAACAACAAACGTTCGCTATCCCATATCCCTTACTCTCTCTAAAATTCCGAATCGCAGGCAAGAATTTACTATCACCAATGAGTAAAAAATAATATTTCATCTCTTCTATCTTATCTTCATACTTTTCTATATAAAAAATACTGTCTTCCAAAAAATATCTCTCCTTTATGAAATTAATCAATTACAGGATAAAAATTTGTGATTTCTCCTGTAGATTTGTCAATAAATCCAATAAATTTTAATTTTGAATTACCTATTGTTGCATAACCTTCTATTGCATCCGTTATTGCACCTGATCTATTATTAACAATTATGCGTTTATTCTTAATTCCTTCTCCATTGCGTTTTTACCTAGTTCTATCGTTTGTGAGTTTGAAATTTTTTTTGGATTGTAAACTGTTTTAGGAAATTTGTATTCTTTCCAAACTCCAGTAAAACTCCCTTTCCCGCCATTTGCAGCCCTCATACCCCTTCCCCAAAATTCAAACTCAGTACCTCTAATCATTTCTTATAAAACTACTTGACTAATCATAATAAAAAGCTGTCTTTAATGTAAAACTTGCTAAAATTCTTAAAAGATATAATGATTACTTCTACTATGATATAAACAAAAAAACATTGAGTGGGAACAAACATCCCAATCCTTATACAATCCCAAAATACGAAAACTAGCACTTAATGATGATTGAAAAATCATTGAGCGAATTCCTGACAATCCAGATGATTTTGAAGATTAATCTATCCTTAATCCTTGTAAAAAAGACAAAACCGTATGGCATTATATCCATACGGTTTTGTCTTTTATTCATGGTAATAACGATATGTTTATCCTATTTCGGGTGTATCTTTTGGGTGATATAAAGCTTCGAAAGCCTCGTCATAATTATCTCCTAAAATTGTAAGGTAATCGTCATATCCTCCATAAATTTTACCTGATGGGGACATCATTAAGATAAGTTGTTCGTTATAAGCTTCTCCTATAACAACAAGTGGCTCTTCAACTCTTTCTTCATAAGTTTCAACTCTTTCCCTATAAACATGCTCACAAATAAGTATTGGATCAAAATGTAATTTTTCTAGTTCGTTCAGAATTTTGAAAGCTGGTTGATTTAATACTAATCCCCCAAATTGTTTCAAAAATTCTTGACTTGCCTCGCTTACAAAATAACCTTCTTCTTCAAGGATAGTAGTAAAAGGAGAAATGTCTGTCTCCCTATTGGACATCCAGCCTCCTTGTCTTAAATAAAATTCTATTTCTTTAGATAAAGCGAAACTAATCACCTCTTTATTTAATCACTTGTTACATGTGCACCATCAATAGTGATTTTATAATTCCTACATCTTGGGAACGGTTTTCCAGTTTTAGAATCTACCGCTGCAGATGAAGCTGTTGGCAATTTGCTTTTTGAAAGTGTTGCCTTTAATTCTTCTACCCTTTCCTTAGCAGCCTCTTGTGATGCCTTTAGCCCCACTACTTCCTTTTCCTCCACCAGAAGACGAAGAAGACTGGATTTTTTGAAGAGTGTCCTTACCATTTTAGCAACTACATCCAATGAAATAACAATTGGCAAAACCTCTGCTTTTTATGATATGAAATTCGCTAAAGTACTCAAAAGATACGATAACTATCTGTGTTACGACATTTTTGAAGAAACAATGCGTGGAAATAAACAACCTCATCCTTACATCCATGAAAAAGGCGAACAAGTTATTTTTAATGAAGATTGTAAGCTTATTGAACGGATTCCAATCAATCCTGATGATTTTGAAAATTAATTATATAACAGATAACAAAGAATAGCCCACAATGATTAATTGTGGGCTATTCTTTGTATCCTAGCTTCAAATCACAAAACGCAACAAATTAATTACTCACCAAAAATTGTAATAAATTAAAAATCTATTCTAAAAAATCCTTTATTTCATTACTTGATAGTCCATTTTTTAATTTCCCCCCTATTGTAATACTTGAATCTACAAAATGCACTTCATGAAAGTCAGTAACATTTTGGAATGTCGAATCCTCAAAATGACAATTAATAAATTGTACATTTTTAAATGTTGAATTATTAAATGTTGATGATAAAAACTTTACATTCTCAAACTTTACATTTGAAAATATCGATTCATCCAAATAACATCGTTCAAGTTTAGAATCTTTTAACATTACATTTAAAAACTGAGATTCATAAAATGATGTTCTAAATGAATCCAATTCACCTAGATTTGTTGAATTGAAAATCGAATAGTCAGCTTTGCCTTTTCTAAATGTATTTTTTAAAAATATACATTCATTAAAGGTACTACCACATATCGATGCTCCACTTAAATATACATTTGAAAAGTCACAACTATTAAATACTACTTCTAGAAAACTGCTGTTGTTCAAATCATATCCTGTGAATACAATTCCATTAATAAAAGTATCTTGATAAATCAGCTCGCATACTTCTTTGGATTGTCCCGTTGAAAATTCAGTGTATTTTTTAAGCTGTGTATATATATCCACTTCATCACCATCCTAAGGCCATACAACTATTTTATCTGTTAGGCCTTGATTTGTAATTTCTTGCAAAAGCTCTGCCTTATTGACTTCACTTAAATTTGAGACATCAAGCATTACATTTTCACCCTCACTTAGGGATTTATTAATGGATCTCATGGAACTTGAAAGGCTATATCCTCCCTTTTTAGGTGGATAATTTGAATTAAAAGATTTCACATCCCAAGCTTAACCGTTTGCATCAAAAAATTCAGCTTTGCCTGATGGATCCCGAGTAATTGGTCCTTTTACTTTTCCCGACTCTTCCAAACTTAAACCAACTTTTCTTTCAAGTAATCCTTGATCAATATCGTATTGCCTTGTTGAACCCGCATGAGCAGGATCATCTGCAAGGACATCTAATTCCGCTTGACTTCTTCCGCCTGTATAATTTCCAGCCTCATCATACAACTTACCCCCACTACCACCCTCACCTTTAAAAAACTGATAGTTTGATAGCTTTTCCTTAACTTGTTTAAAGACATCGTTATCCGAGAAAGAGTCTACAACATTTGCATCTGCAAGAGCAAATTTGTCTTTTGGCATTAGCAGATTATTCAACCTGTCAACGAATTGCCTATACTTATCGGAATCCATTACGTTTTTTACACGTTGTATGAGGTTTACACTTTCCCTAACTTTTGAGACTTCACCCAACTTTGAAACTGTACCTAATGTTGAAATTTTATCTGCACCTTTTGTTCCTGCCACTAATTGAACAGCTGCTAGCTCGACTTGGGCCTCTACATTTCCAAACCATTTAGCTCTGCTATTCCAATCTCCATTTACAACATCTTGATTTCACGAATTAGAAATAGCTTGTTTTATAGCATCCTATGTTTCGTCTAGGTGAGAAAGGGCATATATAGCACTTTCAATACTATCTATTGGGTGTAAGATAGTATTTGCCAATCCTTTAAGTTCATCTATAACAGCTTCACGTTTTCCTTCTCTGTAGCTATGATAGAGTCCGAAAATATTTTTCGCCACTTCTATTCCGTCCTCAGCAGCATCCTTAAATTGATCAAATAACGATTCGTCTTTTTTACTCTCTTCCTCAGCTTCACGAGCTTTATCTTCTGCAATTTTTTGAATAGGCCCCGTCCACTCCATATTCAACCCTTGCGTACTAAATGTTCCTGATACGGGGCTATTTCCCGCTTTGAAATTCTACAAAACCTTGCGTGATACTCGCAGATAATCGGAGAATGTCTCGCAAAGGAAACTGCTATGACAAAACCATTATTGAGAATTTCTTTATCTCAAAGAATTTAAAAATGTTAAACACCTTAAGTAAGAACTAGCAAAATACATAAATTACTGCACCACCACAGGAATTGAGGCTAACTTCAAAGGAATGGGGCGATTTCATGGATATAGAGTCTACCCTTACATGCAATTTAAAAGCAATTCAGACTTTTTAAACAGTAGCTCAGACAGAGTTGGCTGAGTTATTAAGCGTAACTCCTCAATTAATTTCTAAATATGAAAGTGAAGAAAAATTTCATACAGGAGAAAAGCTCGGAAAACTTCTTGAAATACTCAAAGTAACACCAGATGAGTTGTTTGCTGAAGAATTCAAAGTTCACGAACGAATGGGAAATGAAATCATTAAGTTTCTCGAAAAAGAAGAATCATAGAATGTTGAAATGGAACGTGAGCAATATGATATTGGGCTACTATTAGAAGAATGGAGAAAGTATGAATTACAACAGTTGAGGAAATATATCGAAAAACATGTCGATTCTCCTAAGCGTCATCCTAATAATCTTTACTCAATCAAGAAAGCCGTTTTGATGTAAAACTGGCTAAAGTCCTAAAAAGATACGATGACTATCTTACTTATAATCCTTTTTCTGAAACAATGAGAGGAAATAAGTATCCTAACCCTTATAGTTATGAAAAGGGCGAACAGCTAATATTCAATAACGAAAGGAATCTTATTGAACGAATTCCTGATGATTTTGGAGATTAAATATATAACAAAGGATAGCTTGCAATGACTTACATGTCAAAGTTAGCTATCCACTTGTTTAATTCATTTAAACTTGGTATTTAATGAGAATTATAATTTGTATAAACAATGTTCTCTTATACTTAAAGTATTCAGCGTGATATTACAGTACAGACTCTCGTTCAATATTGAAAATGTCTATGTCATTTTGCACAAATAAATCTTCAAGCTTATTTGAACCGTTTTGCTGAGCAAATAAATATTCTTTTTCTGATATTGGAACAGCAAGCAACCATGCGACTTTTTTATCTGGGAAATCAATTGTTTGTAACTGATCTTCCCACAGAAATGGTGGCACAAACAACATATGTTTCATTTCACTGTTAGGATAATAAAACTTCAACACATCCAAAAATATTTGACCTGGATAGATTGGCACTTTTGAATTGATTACACAAAAAGCACATGTTGCTAATACATTTGAATAATCTTTATAAGTTGTTGCACTCGCACCAACAATTTCTACTCGCAAAGATTTTTCATCTATAGATCGTCCTATTGAATGCATATACAAACCAATAGTAGAATACGATGTAACCCCCTCACAAGGTCTATCCCCTGTTGATAGAATATCTATATTACTTATACTATTATCATCCCAATATTTAAAAACTGCAGGATTACCTCCAAACGCTTTTAAAGCTGATTTAGCAATTATTTTACTTTCATTTGGTATCCCCATTATACTCTTCTCTCCTTCACTAATACTTCTTAATAATTTTAGTCTCCAAAATAATTATCCGTTAAATCTTTACCTTTATGACCTCTATTCGATGACGGAAGTTCAGGGCGGAAATGATCAGGATTGTTATGCTCATCTAAAAACTGTTTTCTGGTTATCCCTCTTTCTTCAGCACTTTTCTGATGCTTCCTAAATTCATAACCTGGTTTATGCCCCATATCCCAAGGCTCATCTTTATACATTATTTCCTTGGTTTCTGGATCCCTTACTTGACCATCTTTACCTTTAGCATTATCCCAGGCAGTATCTCTTACGCCCTTTCTATATCCTGAAGGTCTTTCGTAAGTTTTATCGCCTGAGTTACTTTCAATGCCATTTTCTTTTTTATACTTCTCCCAAGCTTTGCTCATTTCATCTTTACCATATTTACCTTTATTAGTATTCTGAAATTCATTCCACGTCATGGGATTAGAGCCACTACCATCCTTAACTCCACTAACAGACCCACCAGAAGACGAAGAAGACTGGAACCTTTGAAGAGTATCCTTACCATTCTGAATGGCATTACGCCCAACAAATCCATCATGTGTAGCAACACCTGCTCCAACCGCTGTAACAGCTACATCCAATGGAATAGCAATTGGTGTTGCTAACCCAAGGGTCCCTACTTCCACTACTAGAGTTAAAAGATTAAAACCTGCTATGAAGATAAGAGCTTCTTGAATTTTCTACAATGGATGCCAATCCTGCTAAAACATGTCCTGCAAAACATTACGTGATACTGGCAGCTTATTGACGTGCTGTATCATAGTTACTACTAGATGTTTGATCGAATGTATATAGATATTCTAACTTCTCTTGTAGCTTCTTTTTTATAATAAGTTGTTGTATTGGTATCTATCATATCAAGAAAAGACACTTCATTTATTTTTATACAACAAAGGGACTGACCACAAAAAACATTTATGTGCCTTTTGTGGTCAGTCCCGGTTGGTTGAAATTTATCCATTTTCTTAACTTAATGACTTGGAACTCTTAAAGGTCTTCTTTTTCAATAAATTCCGCATCAATTACTCTATAACTTTTTTGTACTGGTGCTCCTCCAAATTCGTGGAGTATTTGAGCAATAACCTTAAATAAGCCCATTTCAGCTGACATACCTTTTCCTTTATAGTTCCGTTCATTGATGTAAGATACTTCAACTTTATAACTTAACCCATCATAGGATAAAGTGAATTTACAATCATTTTCCTCTAGCCAAGTTATCAAATCTGTCATTGAAGGAATCCATGTTCCTTGTCTATATACTTCTTCATCACATAGCAACTTACTAGATGGTACAATTCTTCCTCCTACTGTCCAAGTGGAATTTTGGTACTCATATACATCCTGAGGATATACTTCATCGGCGTATTTAGGTCTCTTAAATCCTAATTTAAATAGTTTTTCTGCTTCTGTTTTGGATAAAGACATTTGTCGGCCCCTTTACTTATTTTATTTTTATTACAGTCCCTGTTGAACTTTTATGTTTATCAAGAATAAAATTCCCATATTTATCAGAATCAGCTATCCAGTGAAGTTCTTTTCCTCCCTTTGCCTCTTTAAAGACTTTAAAAGCAGAATCGCCATGACCAGTTGTATCTTTCGCCCACCATAAACCTGTTTTAGGATCGCGATACGCTGTAACCGTATCACCATTGAATTTATATTTCACTTTTTTATCTGCTGTTGTTTTAATATCCCATAAAGTTGTAGTATTTTTTGTAGATTTACCTTTAAAAAACTGATAGTTTGATAGCTTTTCCTTAACTTGTTTAAAGACATCGTTATCCGAGAAAGAGTCTACAACATTTGCATCTGCAAGAGCAAATTCGTCTTTTGGCATTAGAAGATTATTCAACCTGTCAACGAATTGCCTATACTTATCGGAATTCATTACGTTTTTTACACGTTGTATGATGTTTACACTTTCTCTAAGTTTTGAGACTTCACCCAACTTTGAAACTGTACCTAATGTTGAAATTTTATCTGCACCTTTTGTTCCTGCCACTAATTGAACAGCTGCTAGCTCGACTTGGGCCTCTACATTTCCAAACCATTTAGCTCTGCTATTCCAATCTCCATTTACAACCTCTCGATTCCATGAATTAGAAATAGATTGTGTTATAGCATCGTATGTTTCGTCTAGGTGAGAAAGGGCATACATAGCGCTTTCAAAACTATCTATTGGATGTAAAAGTGTATTTGCCAATCCTTTGAGTTCATCTATAACAGCTTCACGTTGTCCTTTTTTGTAGTTATGATAGAGTCCGAAAATATTTTCCACCACTTCTATTCCGTCCTCAGCAGCATCCTTAAGTTTATCGAGTAACGATTCATCTTTCTTACTCTCTTTCTCAGCTTCACGAGCTTTATCTTCTGCAATTTTTTGAATAGGACCCGTCCACTCCATATTCAATCCTTGCGTACTAAATGTTCCTGATACGGGGCTAAAACCTTTCCCGCTTTGAACTTCCGCAAGACCTTTCGCGATGCTCGCAGCTAGTTGGAGTGCTGTATCATAATCACTACTAGAAGTAGAATTGAATTCACGCAGATGGTTTAGCTTGTCTTGCAGCTTTTGTTTCATCATATCAAAAATACCCATCATAGCTTGCATGCCGGGAATGGTATTACTAATGACTTCAATACCTGCTTTCGTTTGGTCAATCCCTCGCATTTGTTCTTCTATTTCTTGTTCAATAACATCTGTTGAAGCTACTTTGGATTGAAAATCGTTTGGGAAGGCATCATTTTGACGGATCAATTCTTCACACAAGTAAATAATCCCTTGCGCTAAAGGGCGGAATGTTTGAGCGAAGAATGCTTTTGCACTGTCGTAAGTTTGCCCTTGCAAAACGGCATCGAATACAAAAGCATCAATCGAATTGATGACTTGTTCCATACCTTGGATCGTTGCAGTACACATAGCATTCATACTTTGTGTTTGAGATTGTACTTCTCCTAGATACATGTTTAGGCTCATGACCTCACCTCCAGTGCTAATTTTTGGCGCTGATGGTGAATGTCATTTTCTAGATTGCTTAGGTTTTGTTTTTCCTTTAGCAACGTTTCTTTTTGGTCTTCCAATTCGTGGGTAAGCTTTCGCTCAATTTGCCCTGCATCTTGACGTAAATTATGAAAAAATTGTCCTAGTTCTCTATCATTATGCCAAGTTTCTAATATACGGTCAAACAAGCGATAGCTTCGCCCTTTCCATTGATAAAAATCAGCTTCCGCTTGTCCTTGCCTTTGAATCGCGCGTTGATTTTGATATTGTTCTTCAGATAGACTTCTTAATTTTTCGTTCAGTTGATTCATTTGTTTCTCTATATCTTGGCTCATCTTTTCCCTCCTACTTTTTTACGTTCACATAGGTATCAGTTAAAGGGACCTTTATTAAAGGGTAATTGTGAAAAATTGTTTTGAAGTGCGTTATCCATACGCTCGAACTCGTTAGCTACAGAATGAATGTTGCTAACGGCTTGTTGAAAGGCGCTATAAAATTGTTTCGTTAATTCCAAAGCTTGTTGATTCGCTTCTTGGGCTTTAGCGTTGACAGATAACGTTGTACGTTCCGATTTGGTTATGGATCTACTTGTGGCACTTTGAATCGTATTGGCAGCTGTTCCCATTTGCGTTGCGATTTGTCCTGCCGTTTGAAAATTACTTTGAAATTGTCCCATCGCTTGAATCCTCTCTCTCTTTTTCTGTCCAGTCTTTCTGAGTTTATTCGAAGGCCTCCATACTTCTACATAACTTTACAAACTATGAAAATTATACCATATAAAACGGTTTTTTTATGAATAAATCCCAATGATTGTATATTCATCCTCGAAGCACTTAACTGTGTTAAATAGTATAGTCGCCACAGTCTTTCTGATGTAGCCTGTTTCCATCTCTTTCAAACGTTTGGACAACGGATTAAGTTTTATTTAAAAGGTTTTCGGAAGAAGAAATTAGAATACTACTAACTGAGGTTTTACGTTATCGGAATAAATAGGAGGACTTCCACAGTGCCATCAAGTTAGGATTTTGAAATGCACGCAAAAAAGCCGTTCTCCTATAAACTATGGAAAGCGGCTTTTGTAATGTATCATTTATTATGAACATCCCTGTTCATGTAACAAGGATTAAGATTTATTCGCTATTATCATAAAACGTTTTGAATTCGTACGAATCCCTTTTTCAGTGTTGTTTATTGCAATAAATTTTTTCAAAATGTCAAAGTCCTCTTTCGTTTCACCAAATCTTGGTATGATCGGTGTGTGTTTTAATAGAAAAATGAGGTCTTCAGGTGTTTGGTAATAGTCATTCCCATCATACTCTAAAATTTGCACATCAGCAAAACCTGCCTGTCCTAGCTCACGGACATATTTTTCTTTTAATGTGCCATCTTTCTCCCCTAAGCATTGTCCTCTTCCAAACGCTTCTTTTAAATTCAATTTATCATGTTCGCTAACTTGCTGTGTTAAGAAGATACCGTTCTTTTTGATCACTCTTGCTACTTCTGCCGCCGTAAAAGGAGCATGGCAACTAGACACAATGTCAAAAAAGGAATGCGGAAACAACAAATTTTCGGATTCCATTTTGCAAAATCTAACGTTTGAAACACGTGCTTTTTCCAAGTTAGACTGTGCTGTTTCTAACATTCCACTTGCATTATCAATGCCAATCATGAATAAAGCAGCCGATGCAATTTTTAGTATATTCTCTCCCCCACCTGTACCAATATCGAGCAACACATCTGAGGGTTTGCATCTTCTAATTACTTCTTCATAAAAATCCCAAGCAGCACCTTCAGTTACATATTTGAGTTTACTAAAATCCCAGCCATTTGATCTTCCGACTGTATCATAAAAGTTTTTATAATCTAATTCATTCATTTTGTATATCCACCTTCCAAAAGAGTATAAAATCTAAGGTTATAAGACTTGTTACTGAGTCAAGCCCGCTCCTTGCTTTAATAATGGTGACTCCCGAAACAGATTCAAAGTTTACATTTCCGAAAAAGGGCAGACTTCTCCCTTGATGGCTGGTACGCGTTTTACCCAACCCGAAAACTAATTACTTCGAACAATACGGAAAGACATCCACTTCACCCCATTTGAAAGATTATCTTTATTATACTCTATGACATTTTTTGTGTACATTGTAAAATACAGACTATTAGATAAATTGTTCTGTTATCATAATGCCAAAAGAAGATCTACATACAAAAACGAAACATAGCTAATTCATAATATTATTAATCTAAAACCTTTTTGTTACAAAAAAATACAGAATATAATTCCAAATTAATATGAAATATTGCATATATAAATACATTGAAGTTTATTTAGGTGCTCATTATAATTTATCTAGTATAAAGCTTTGTACGTAATTATTTTAATATTTTTAGGAAAATATTTGAAAAACAAAAAAGTAGAGGGAAAATGAATGAAAATTTTAAAAGGAATGCTAGTGTCTACAGTTGCAATTACAGCTTTTACGGGACTAGGAAAGACTACTCATATAGTGAGTGCTGCTTCAAACAATTCAGTAGTACAGCAAAAAGAAGCTAATGTAGAAAAAAAAGATGAAAAACAAATCATTGTAAAGTTTAAAAATGAGATCAATTTACCGTATGAGGATGGTATAGAAAAGCGAATAAAACACGAAAAAAATGATGTGGTACTAGAAAACTTTTTTTCCGAATTCCCAGATTTAACATTAACTCGCTTATTTACTTCTGTAAGTCCGGAAGAAATTCAAAATCTAGATAAAAATGCGAAAACCGATAATAATAATTCATCTTCTAACCTATTAAATTATTATATAGTTCAAGCTTCAAAGAATGTACAAGCAGAAAGATTAGTAGAAAAATTAAAACAATCACCTTTGATAGAGGATGTATACATTAAAGAACTAGAAAATTTAACACCGCCTGAAATACAGCTGCCAAATTTATCTCTTAACCCCTATGATGACCCTAGATTTAAAAACCAAGGATATCTAAAAGAGGCACCATATGGTATTAATGCACCTTATGCGTGGGGAATAAAAGGGGGAGATGGAAAAGGTACAACATTTGTAGATATGGAGTATGGATGGGTATTAAATCATGAGGATTTAAAAAATCAAAATATTGAACTTATGTCTGGAATAAATACAGCAGATCACGCTGCACACGGTACCTCAGTTCTGGGAATTGTTTCTGCGGAAGATAATCAAATTGGTAATATTGGTATCGCACCAAAAGCTACAGTAAAGGTAATCTCTCAAATAAGGGATAATGGTCAGTATAACACAGCAGATGCCATATTAAGTGCTGTAAATCATCTAAATGCTGGTGATGTTTTATTGTTGGAGGCACAATCATCTTATGTTGGATACGGCAAACAATATTTACCAGTTGAAGTGCAACCGGATATATTTGATGCGATTCGTACTGGAACAGATAAAGGAATCATAATCATAGAGGCTGGGGCAAATGGTTCAAATGATTTAGATCAATTTAAAGATATAAATGGAAAACAAGTCTTGAATCGTAATAGCAAAGATTTTAAAGATTCAGGTGCAATCATGGTCGGAGCTGGTTCATCAACCGTTCCTCACGAACGTTTATGGTTTTCAAATCATGGAAGTCGAATTGATGTATATGGGTGGGGGGAAAATGTAGATACAACTTCTGCAGAGCCAAGTAAACGTGTTACAAATTTATATACGTCTAGTTTTAATGGTACATCTAGCGCTTCACCAATTATTGCTGGGGCAGCCACTTCCATACAAAGTATCGCTAAGGAACGTTTGGGTCAACCTTATAAACCAAGTGAGTTAAGAGCTATCTTAAGTAACACAAACACAGGAACACAATCTAAAAATCCATCTGTCGATAGAATTGGTGTTTTACCAGATTTGAAAGCTATATTATCAGATTTGGGATTTAAATCAAACGCATCTGATTCAGAATCAGAACATCCCCAGACTGGACAAATAACAGAACAAGAGCCAAATAATCAGCCTATACAGGCAAATATATTAGATTTTAATGCAACTATTAAAGGAAATCTTAATGACAATGATAATGTAGATGTGTATACTTTTAATATTGATTCCCAGCGCAATATTGATATTTCTACATTAAATGAAAAACAGATTGGAATGACATGGACACTTTATCATGAGTCAGATCTACAAAACTACGTAGCATATGGACAAAATGATGGTAATATGATCAAAGGAAAATATGAAGCGAAACCAGGGAAATATTATTTATACGTCTACAAGTATGAAAATAAAAATGGATCGTATTCATTAAACGTAAAATAGATTTTATGCATAAAGGAACTCCAAAAATGAACTGTACTCCAATTGTTAGACGCAACTAACAATTGGGGTGCAGTTTTTTATGACCAAATCTCCTATCATTCTCAGAGATTGATTTGCAGCGTAAACATCTATTAAGTTGCTTTCATGATACGAAATCAACTGTATTATTACATTTTCTGTGAGTTACTTTGTACCTCACATCACGATTGCTCCCTCTACCCCCTAATATGCAATATTGCATATCAAAATGTATTGATAAAAATGTAAGCGCTTACTATAATAAGAGTATAAAGATAAAATCTTAACACAAAAAAAGAGGAGGAAATCATATGGCAATCGCAATGGCAGTTTTAAAATTTATCGGTGGAGTACTTCCATTCGTACAAGAGCTTTTAAAAGCATTTATGTAAGTTCATTATTCAGCAATTATTTATAAAAATTATCATACAAGTGATCTGTATATCAAAGATGAATTGATGTGCAGATCACTTGTGTGAGCAAAGTCCCTTTAGGTGAAGGGGCTTTTTTTGATTCCTAGATATATAGATTGCTGATAAGTGGGGGTATGTTAACTGATAACCGCCTATAAGGGATATACTCAGGAATTCCATAAAAGTATTCCCTTTGTGCTGTAGTAAGAAGTTCTCTCGTTTTTAACTTCCTATTCTCCTTTTTTTATAGAGTGGAACAATGGTCTTGCAATTTAACCTTAAAAAGCCCCTCTTACTTCTATGCTTGTTTCAAGAAAAAACATAAAATATAACAAAACCCACAAAGAGATTCTTCTCTGTGGGTTTTTGTCATTTCAAAGGAGCTTGGGGGAAGCTCGATTTGATTAATTTTATTTTTCTAACACATCTGAACGAACTAGTTTTAAATCATCTGTTTTAATTGCACCTGTTGAAGTAGATGATGGTTTAACTGTCGTAGCTGTATCCCAATACCCTCCACCTTGCCAGAACTGTGCGAAAGGTGAATTGATAGTTTTATTTACAACTCCAGCAACTACAGAACCTGGTTTTAAGCTATATTCAGCAGTAACTTGGTATAATGCAGCTGTAATTGTTCGATCTGAATCGTTAGTCAAACTAAATTTACGTGATACCGTTTGTTCTTCACTTAGAGAGATGCTTGTACCAAATGTACTTTGGAACTCATAACTTGCTCCAACTTCAAAAATATCTTCAATACCCACGCCAGCATTTACACCTACAGTGTGAGCAAATGATTGTGATTGTTCTTTCGTCATCCCTGTTTTGATGTCAAATGTTACTTCATATCCTGTATTTTTAGCTGGAATGGATGCTGATCCACCAGGGACTTTCTTAAGGTATTTCTTTTCAGTTAATTCAGCATCTTTTAGTGGATTAAATGGTGTCTTCGCTGAATAACCAATTGTTACAGCCTTTTCAGCGCCCCAATTATTGTCACCCCAAATGACTTGGATTCCAAGCTCATCTAAACTTTTCTTTCCAAATTCCTCTAGAATGGCTCTTTTTAAGCCACCTTCACCTTGGAAAAATTCTGGTAACCAAAATGAATCTTCAGCTTCACTTTTTTCGTAGTATTTAGATTGTAATATTTTTTGTACATCAGGATCATTTGGATCTTGCGCATATCGAGTTTGGAAAAAGTTTTCTAATGTTTCCAAAACAAGTCCTTTTACAAAAGCCTCTCCATAAGTGCTTCCAAAATACTCTTCTATTTGAGATTGACTATATCCCATGAATTGTAAATCATAATAAAATCTTGGTGGTGGATCCATATGCTTTAGCTCTTTATTTCTCCAATCCCCAATAATTTTGTTGTTATTTTTATAAAAATAATCTAAATATACATATTGAAGCGGTTTTGCATCCTTAATATGAGGCGGTGTAACAGATGGAAAATTCGCTCTAATAATATTATTATTGATATAATTCGCATCAAATTCTTGATTTACAACGGAATTTTCTTCAGATACTTGTCCCTCTTTAAGATTTAATGATGGGTTTTCTTTTTCAACAGAAGTAATGGCACTAGAAGCTGAAGATACTGTACTTGCTTCTGCTTTTAAAGAAATAACTGGACTTGCTAGAACAGCAAATGCTAATGCTGCTGGAATTACTTTTTTCTTATAATTCATATTCTCTCTCCCTTTCTTTCATCATTTCTACAAGATTACAAAAAATGAAATTATACTGTACATTGCTTATACTTTTTACTTCGGCTTAAAATAAAACTATTTCCACTACAGTTATCTTAGTATACAAATCTTTCAATTTACTTTCGTAAATATTACAAAAGTCTTTCAACCGTATTATTTCTTTCATTCGGACAATCCCGAATACCAATTTCCCCCTTGTACATTTCAACTAGCAATTTTGTAATAGCTAGTCTGGGTTCAGTGCTTCAGTAGCATAACCTTTGTCAAATCATAAGAAAAGCGATCCTTCCTATTGAAGAATCGCCCCCGCTCTTTAAGCAATCTTTTTCAAAAGCTTTCGATTGAATAAGATATGGATTACTGTTTAAATGAAAAAAAGCATTTCTGACTTAACTAAAATGTGTCCCTATGACTATACTAACCTTAAGGAGATGCTACAATCTTAGTAGCACCTCTACTTATTATTTCTACACAAATAGGTTGTATACAAAGTTGAAATCTTGTTAGAAAAACCAACTTATTGGTGAAGTAACTGGGCCAAAAGTTGTTATAAAAACATCCACTATTGTTACAATATAATTACCATTCAAAAGAAACAACTACATATATATTCAGGAGGAGAAATACTTTGGAAATAGATAATATTAAAAATATCCTAAGAAAAAAAGCAACTATATTTCAAACAGGTGGAAAAAGACCCGATCTATCTATAAATGAAAGTTGGATTGGAAAGATTCCTTATTCATTGCCAAATGAAACGTACCCAATCGACCGTTATCAAGACAAAATGTATGCAATCATGATGCTTAATTTAACTCAGGTCCCTTTTGTTCCAGAAGCATTAAAAGATATAAAAGTCATCGCAGTATTTCTTTCCCCAAACTTTGCTAAAGATTTATCCAACTTATCAGGAAGTTTTTGTATTAGAGAATATGATTCTTTAGAGGAATTAGTACCGAATGAAATGTCATTTACGTTTCCAAATCTAAAACCATTCCCTTTAATACCAAGATTAGTAACCGATGAGTTTCCAGAATGGGATACGGAAGATTTCCCCAATAACATACAAGATAAAATTTTAGAACTTGAAAACACAATTGGGATTGACTACTACGAGGATATGTTTGAAGAAAATCGTTATATACACAAATTAGGAGGTTATGCTACCTTTGCTCAATCAGGTATCCAATGGCCCGCCGATTATGAATTTATTTTTCAAATAACAGAAGATCCAAAAGCAAAGTTTGGAATTATTCACGGCGGCGGTATTTACTTTGCCAAAAATAGTAAAACAAATGATTGGATCGCACATTGTGATTTCTTGTAGGAATAGAATATGAAGGGACCACGTTTTTACTACCTAAAAAAAGAGGTGATTATTATTGAAAAAATTTTTAGTGGCATTCGTATATACTATATTAAGTCTATTAGTTTCAATGAATATACTTCAACTGTACTATAATCAAGATATTTGGAGAGAAGAAGATTATGTTAATGCTTTTATTCACAGCTTTATTAATGCTATGCAAATGACAGTTGTTGTTTTGTATATTGGAGTTCCTGTAATTTTACTTGGGTGTGTTCTCGGAGAGTTATTATTTAGATATATCATTTTACCTAATAAACTACATTTTAGCATTTCTTTACTACTATACATCCTTCTAGGCACAGGAATTGTATTTGTATTTGGGATTGTACTAGGGGCAAATACAGCGAACATATTTACTATTGAGATGATGCCATATATGGGGCTGACTGCTATTTGTTCTATTACATTTTTCGTGAGCAGAACCATGTATGAACGAAAATGATAAATCTATACCCATAACGAGTCAAAAACGCTATTCTTTTTAAAAAAATATACAGAAAAGATGACTTTGAATTTGCTGCACAACTAGGGATCATTTCTTACGTAAGGAAAGGGTATAAGGGGTTATTATGAAGAGAATGAAAAATATAATGTTGTTAGTGGTATGTTTCTTATTTTTAAGTGGTTGTAATTATAAAAATGAAGATCAGATAAAAAAATATATAAAGAAAAAACATGGCATCGATGTTGTTGTAACAAATTGGGGCGCTAGGGGCGCTATAGATGCAGGGGATATGGGACATACATATCATACTGTTCAAGCAAAAAACAACAAAAATATTCAATTTCGAGTAGAGGTAGATGGTATCTTCTATTCAACAATCCAAGGTGATGAATACCAATATGGAAAAAATACATATGAGGAATATAAGAAATTCAAACCAATTTTAAGAGAGATTAAAAAGTTAGGCTACGAGGAATGTGAAAAAGAAAATGCTCTTCAGTATACACTTGAATATGATAATAAGGGAGGAAAACCAACTGATGAGTTGTTATTAACTTTAAAAACAAGTAACAAGATGGATTATAGTCAATTTGAATCGGCAGAATTAGATCGTTTATATGCTCTATTCCAACTCATTCAGAAGAGTAATAAGAAGATAACAGAACTTAAAATTAAGGATTATAATGGTGAAGATATAGGTTTCCCTTTTTATAATGTGCAAAAAGTTATAACGAAAGAAGAACTGCTCCTAAAAATGAAAAACACTTTAGACAGTTATTGGACATATTTGATTCAAACCCAAACAAAAGTAGTAGACAGATTAAAAGAAGTTCAAAGCGACCGTTTTGTATTTAAAGATATTACTTGTTCACATCCGAAAGATGGGGAGTGTCCGGGGTATAAAGTGAATTTAGTTATTAGTAGTACGGAATTTAAAAACGATCCCCCTTTAATTGAGGATTTGACAAAGGTGACCACTATCCTTAAAGAGGAACTATACAATAAAGAATTTACCATATGTTTAACCAACAAGGATGGAACAAGATATAAATCCTGGTTATCATCAGAAGAAATCAAACAAAGTAATAACATCGAAGAACTTGTAAAAAAACGGTATCCCGAGGAATAAATCTAAAGCACTTTTTACATTTGTTATTTGGTGTGAACGCATGATATAAGTTAGTAAAATAAATCATTTGTATTAATAGTGTAAGAGCATATTTTGAAATATGCTCTTTCTTTTTATGCATTTGCTAAGATCAATAACATGACTAAGTCTACTTTTATGTATTGTCAAACGGAAAATAAATGAAATTCCCCTTTCAAAAGAACATAAGTTCGTATATAATAAGAACAAACGTTCCAATTCGTAGGAGTGATTACTTTGTATGACTATTCTCTATTACCAAGCTGCCACTCCAACCGCGGAAACATATATGAGATGTTCGAATTCCATAACAAGATTAGCTCTACAATAAGATTTTCACCGATATTCTATTAACAATTGCTCTCTAGATATGAAACAAACAGCAAATATATTAACAATTACAATGGATGGTAAAAATTCGATTATGAGAGGTGCAAGTTACATACAAGGGACTACACAACATGTTAGAAACACATGATTAGGAGGAAATAAAACATGAATAACGCAAATATGCCAAAAGATAGGAAAATGGTGAAATGGAGTCCGTTTTCTGCAATACCAGAACAATTTACTGGAATCCGCAAAATTATTGAGGAAAAAACGAAAATATCACGACCAGTATTAACAAAAGAGGCGAAAGAGAGAATTGAAAACAAGTTATTATGCTCATTCCTTTCAGAAGAAGAAATATTAATTACTTATTATGAGGATGATCATCTACTTACAAACTATATAACTGTAATTGGCATAGATCCTTTGAATAACTCTGTAATATGTACAGACGCATTTTATCATAAAATGACTTTTAAGTTTATTGACATTATTGATGTACAAGGAATAAATGTTTGAAAATTCATACCTTTCTCTCCATATATGATATTATAAATATATATCACTTCATTTCGTTTACTAGGGGGATTATTTTAGTGTTTTGGAAAATATTTTTTCTTTGTGCTAGTTTAATATTGAATATATGTGCGTTTCCTGCCGCAATGTTTCTTGGTACAATGGCAACAGATGCTCCTGGAAGCGGTCTTACCGAATTTTCCATTGGATTCTTTATGATTCAGGGAATCCCTCTTATTTTACTCATCATTAGCATATTTTGTTTGGTAAGGAAGCCGAAAAGTAATCAGAAAGCCAATTGAATGTATTGTAAAAAACAATAGAAACTGTAAATAAAGGTTTACTCCTCATACATATATGTATTACGCGATTCTATTTTCTGGTTATAACATAAAAATAGGAATCGAGTGATCCGCACTCAATTTCTGTGGTGAAATCATTTGCCAACAGAATACCTAATAAAAGAATCCTGCTTTGTGCAGGGTTCTTTTATTTTGCCTTCAACATAAAGTGTAATACTATATAAGCCATCTTCCGTGTGGAACATCCTCTTTAATGTATATAAAGAAATTTATCGGAATAGGCCCAATATATATAAAGTTACACAAAAAATAATATTTGCTACAATTGTATTGATGTGTATCATTTGATATTTCGTTCATCGTACCCAAATATGCAATATTGCATATTAAAAAGTGTTGATAAAATTGTAAGCGCTTACTATAATAAAAGCATAAGGATTAACCACATCTTAGCACCTACGAAAGAGGAGGAAATATTATGGCAATCGCAATGGCAGTTTTATCATTCTTAGGTGGAGTAATTCCATTAGTTCAAGAACTTTTAAAAGCATTTATGTAAGTTCATTATTCCGCAATTATTTATAAAAATTATCATACAAATGATCTGTATTGCAAAGATGAATTGTTATGCAGATCATTTGTATGAGCAAAGTCCCTTTAGATCAATGAAGGGACTTTTTTAGATTTCTATATACTTAAACTGTTGATAAGTGAAGTTATGTTAATCCAGAAAAGATAATTCAATACAATCGAAATCTTAGATAGAAAGATAGTGGTAGATTGACAGAATTATACCCACTTTATGTAAAGAACATACTACAAATAACCCTATCAAGTTCTAGGATTTAATCAAACCATTTGTCTCCATCAGTAATCCATTTACTGTTATGTAAATCAAAGCATGGATCATAATCATGAAAACTAAAGTAGGTAGGCATTTTAACGCTTGTACCACCTGCTTTATTCCAACACGCAGCAAACCATTCCACAATAGCTTCTGTTTCAATTTTAGATAGTTCCTCACCATTTTGATCATAAAACTCCCAAAATTCATCTGATTTGCCATCATAGTATTCTATATCTTCTATTAAATCGTGACTACCTGAAAAGATGCTGCTATCGCTCCCTTCATAAAAGACTTCACTTGCTCCCCCGTCCATGGAATACATTATAATGGACATTCCAAACCCCTGAACAAAAGCTGTGAAATCCAATAAATCTATTCCCTTATAATAATTAAAATGAATTGTCTCTTTTATATTTCGAATCAGATTATCGGAATGTTCTTCAAGACCCTTTTTTAAAGAACTTGTGTAATTTTCTATTGTAAACAAACGATTCACCCCATATTCTAATTAAATTTCCAATATATTCCCCTCATCTAATAATACAAAAATTAAGTATTAAAAATATGCACTACCTCGTCAAACATACTCTCCCATCCTTAGAAACAATCCCAATTGTATAACACATCTGAAAAGTCTAATCGAGCTAAGTCATCTTTATTAATAAAAAAGTTTGCAACACCCGAATCTCCCCACATAATTCCTAAATCATCATCTGTATCAATCTGTAAAAGCAGCGTATCATATTTGCTACCCTCATCTCGTGGATCATACTGTGTAAAGAACGGATACCCACCAATCCTATGTCCTATATTACTCATATGATCAACGTATAACTCCCATAACTCAACCGTTCTATCACCGTCTTGTACCTCTTTTTCTCCCTCAAAACCCACAAGGAACTCACTTCCGAATCGATAATCACAAGTTGTAACTGGCTGTAATCTTTCTTCAAATACAAGTTTCGCTTCCAAAGGAGAAATGAACTCTTCTTCATCTTCCCCAATATCATAGTTAAACTCAGTAACCAATTTGCTTTTGTCTTTGATAATATCTTGACGATATATAACTCTAAACCCTTCTTGGGTTGTAGGATTATCAAAATCCGCCCCAACTAGATCATCTGTAGCATCTACAAAGAATTGCAAGATGCCCTTTGTCGGCATGTTATCGATATGCGGCACATCTTCAAAATTAATTTGTGCCAGCAAACGCAATGCCTCCCCTTGTTTGTTTTTAGGCAGTTCCTCACCAATTAGCAAATAAGGATCTCCACCAATTTTACTCCCCCATAACTCTGTAGTCCCTACTTTACCTGTCATTTTTAGTGTGGGTTTTAATGATTTTAAAATATCCTCTTTATAGCTTTTTAATTGTTCTGGAATATATAACTCTGTATCTTTCATTTAGAATCCCCCCCTTGTATTCATCAATGCCACCTTGTAATAAGAATCGTACTATTGAATCGCCAATATTTTTTGGAGTGAATACAAAAATATGATGAAGGTACTCAAATTTAGTAAGTAATTTAGAAAACTGGGATAAATTACTTACTTCTCTACTATCCTTAACACTAAATACGTTATCACTCAATAAATTGCTAAATAATTCAAATTGAATAAGTTGATAAAATAATCCTGAAAACGCATAGTCTAAGTTTTTATTTAACGTCACATGAGCTCTAGCTTTCTCTTTACACCAATTTAACAAGTCTTGATTTTCTGGCTTTCTTAATTCCTCCGCAAATGCTAATAAACAAGCATCATAAAAATTCCATTCAGGAAGAAAGGCGCCATCCTTCCATTTTCTAAGTTGTGCATACATTGGAAATAAGAATAAGATTGCGCCTAATGCCAATCGAATTTCTCTTCTCTCAAAAAACAGATTCGAACGAGGTGAATAAACTGGAATACCTCTTTCTTCTAAATAACGAGAAAGATTCAATATTTTTGAATTCTTTACTGAACGAAAAAGAAATGCAACTTGATTCCAATCAGAAATTTTGCCTTCAGTTTTCATTGCTTGAAGAAATAAATATACTTCACCCTCCCAATCGCCTAGGCCGTTTCACCTGAAACTTTAACAATAGTTTTTTGATTTACCTTATTCGATTCGTGTGCAGTAATTTTTTTATCAAAACGATAAGTGATACCGTTTTGTGACCAATTGTTCTGTTCCATCCAATGATTATAAAACTGAACAATTGCTGGATTTGAGCGATAGTTAGTAGAAAGTTCTACTTGCTGACAAATACCCTTCGGGAAGTTTTGTGAAAATTCTAAAACATCACGGATTATAGCTCCCCTAAATCGATATAAACCTGATCATCATCACCAACAACATAAATATTTTGCTGTTTACCTGCTAGTAAAAACATTAGCTTCTCTTGAATCGTATTCGTATCCTGAAACTCATCAATCATTAAGTAGTGTAATTTTTCGTTTAGATTATTCCTTACCTCTTGATGATTCTGAAGAAGCTTATATGTTTCAAGTTGAATTGTTGAAAAGTCTAATGCATTTTCTTCAATTAATAATTGCTCATAAACTTTGTAACATTGTCCTAAAACTCTTAACCTTGTGTCCTCACAAGAGATCAGTTTATCAATATCAACTATTTCCTCACTTAATTTATTAATCCATTTTAATAATTCTTGTGATTGATTCCAACTCGATGTATTAAAATTTAATAATGATTCAATTTCATCTAACTCTAAAAATTGGTTTAATTTTTGATAAAGCATATACTATTGATCAAATTGATCCATATCATACTTCAGACCTTTCTCTTCACAAATATTATTTCCCACTATCGTAAATCTCCTTTTATTTACAACTATCAGAAATATTATACAAAAATATTATTAAGTAATTTATCTTAAAATTTTCCTTATATTAAAGAATCCCTATTCATTTCATTGTTAAATAGGGATTTTTTAATAAACTCCTATGATATTACCTTATCTATATTTAATTGATTAGTAGGAAAAATACTCTGTTCCTAATTCAGTTAGTTTATCAAAACGAGTTACTGCTTTACCACTAAAAATATTTTGACTTTTTTTATAAAATTCTTGTTTGTATAAAACTTTAATTTTATTTCTTAAGTATTCAATTGGATTTTGAAGTCCCAATATATAGTCTAAATTATTAGCAACACCTATAGCAATAAGCTCAAAGCTTGTAAGCATAACCTTTCCCTTAAATGTACCCTCTGTAGAATTATATTTTTTAAATGAATTTTCTCCCGTTGCTTTATTTAACAATTCAAAAGTCTTATCAAAAATTTCTTTTTCTTTGGCATAATCTAAAATTTCTTCTTTACAAAACTTCTGCATTTTCCTTGTTAATACAATCTTTATATCATCATTTAAAGTATAATCTGCTCCATCTTTAATGTTACCTCTTACACTCTTTCTATAAACAAAAAAGCGCAAAGCATATTCCATATCTTCTTGTTGATTTTTTGATGTATCACTAAGAGGAAGAGTATGAACAAAATCTGGATTTAACGATAGTTTTCTTAACCAAACATAAAAATCTCTATTCATCATAATTGCCATACAGTTTCTTATTTCTTGTGGTTCCAGTGTAGTTCCACCAGAATTTAGACGATCAAACAAATCATATTTTGCATCCTCTGTACTCTCATTACTAACACGAATAACTTTTACTTTTGAATATAAGAATTTATTCGCCAATTCAGAATTATTTTCAAATGCATATCTATTCTCACAACCTGGTACTGCATTACTCCATACTTTCCCTTGTAAAGCAGGTAACCTTTCTGTGCCTTCTAAAAAGTATGGTTTAACCCATTGATCATCCTCATCATAAAGAACACCCATAAATTGAAAAAACGTAGATAATCTTTGAACACCATCGATTACATCCCATGCAGCATCTTTCGTTTCTGCAACAAATAAAGGCGGAATAGGGATTCCTAATAAAATAGACTCAATTAATTTGGACTTTTGTTGTGGTGTCCATCTGTACAATCGTTGGAACTCTGGATGAATATCTAAAACCTTTCGAACATTATACATATTTAATAGCTCAGAAATTGTAATATCAATTTCATCTGTCTTAACTCGCTTTCTTTCTTCCTTAATTTGTTCCGTCAAATCACTTAAGGTACCTTGATTCTCTGGACCTTTAATTTGAATATCATTACCAACATCTAAAGAAAGCTGTTCTTGATAATCTCTCTTCAGACTTGATTCTTCATCATTTTCAACCTGTACTTTGTAAGTTCCTGTTGCTAAGGGCATACCTAATTGATAATAAATTTTAGCAACATCATCTTTTTCAATTTTTTTAACAATCAGATTCTCATCAATTTCAAATAAATTTGATAACTGAAACGCCCTTTTAGGTGGAATTTTTCTCTTCTCCCTAATCCAATCACTAACAGTTTGTTTTGATACCTCTAATACTTCTGCTACTTCTTGAAATTCCATACCCTTAGATTTAACAATTAATTCTAAACCTATCATAACGCCCTCCCGACTGACCGAATAAGTCTTTCTTTAAAATGCGTACTTTCCGTAAGTCAAATATACAACAGACTTACTGAGTAAGTCAAATGAATTTTATAATATTTTTCCAATTATAAAGCCAGATAATTACGAATAATTATCTGGCTTTATTTCAATTCTTCATTCATAATTTGATCAATTATCTCCTGCGTAGGTAAATAATCACCATAGAATTCACCTAATTTTTCAAGGGTTTTAAATGAAGGATACCGTAAACTTTTTAAATCTGCTACATTTACTTGTGTACTACCACTGAAAGTCCTAAAATAAAAATCCACAAGTGAAGAATTAAGGTATAAACATAGACCTTTAGCCAAGTTTAAATTATCAAAACCCGCATTTTCGATGTGAAAGTAATTCAATTTGTTATCAAATGCTACTTTTTGGTCTGGATTAATTGAGTTATCGAACATCGCTGCCACTATACGCTTTTTTTCTTCTTTAGATGTCATACGTTTTACTAAAACATATATACCCGACTTTCTAAATCTTTTATAATTACTCTCATCTTCGAGAATAAATCCGGGTTTTTGTCCTTCAATAGGCCACTCAATTTTACCATTACAAAAATTCTCCTGATAAATCATAGGAAATGCCCACAACTGCTGATTGAATAATAATATTCCGGGTTTTTCTCTAAAATCTACTACAGGACCTGTAGATACATTTATACCTAAATCCTCTAACCTACATGGTAACGAATGCATTTGATCTACAACCTTCTTATCTGTGGTATGAATTATTCTAATTAATTTTTCCGGATCAAGTGGAAAGATTACATTATCAAACCTTTTATGTGTTCTTTTAATTTCAGTAAAATCATCTTTTATTGACTCCGTTATTTCAATGGTATCATTCAGTTTTTGAGCTATTTTCTTTAAAGACAAAATAATTGTTTCCTGCAAAATATCATCATAAAATAAATCTTTTCTAGATTTAAAAATATGAATACGTTCTATTTTTACATTGTTAACTAAATCTTCTCTAAATGACTTAAAATATGTTCCACTACAAAAACTTCTTGGAACAATTGTAACTAATTCTCCTTTGGATTTTAATAATCTATACGCTACTGCCATAAAACCTGCATAATAGTTAGGAACATCGATTCCATTACGTAACAATATTTTTTTATGAATAGACTCGCTATTAAGCTTACGATATGGTGGATTCATTACTATATAATCGAATAACTTATTTTGTTTTACGTTCATCATATATTCAAGTGCATAACTTATAAAATCTTCATGCTTTATACTAAAATTAACTTCAATATCATAAAAATCACATAACTTTTGTACCTCTTTTAAATTATTGATTAAACTATCAGATAGTGTTACATCGATTTCAAAAAGTTCTACATTAACAACCTTAGGTTTACTTTTCCAAGTACATATAGAAGCAAGAAGTGCCACAGCTAGATTACCTGTTCCACAGCCAGGATCTAAAATATTTATTTCATTTTTTTTTACTGCATTAAACCTCGAACTCATAAATGTGGCTATAGATATTGGAGTAAAATACTGATCATTTTGCTCCTTATTTTCACTTCTAGCTCTATTAGAAGTTGTATCAATGGAACTTTTATTTATTCGATCTAGAAATACATCAATCATTAAGAACAACCTCCATAAAATTTAATTATATATTATTTATCATTGCCTTTAAATTACTATGTTTATTAAATAAAAAAAGCTTGAACTGTAAAATTACAGTTCAAGCCTAAAAACCACCTTATTTATTGATATGGTTCCGCTTAATTAATACTAAATACCTTTAAATAATTATTATTTACCAATACCAACAGGTCCTCTCCTAGCTCTGATGTTACCCTTTGAACACATTACCACTTATTCACTACTATACTGCATAATGATAGAGAACTACGTAATCTTCTTAGAGAGAACATAAAGACAACAAGCTCCACACATCTATAAATGGAGATATTTAGAATTCACAAAGCGTTTCACTACCTACCCATCTCCTCCAAAACCACCTTAAACAACACCGAAGAATTCCTCACAACCAAATCCAAAAGCAGCTCTCTAAATGTTCCTTCCTTCCCAATCATCACATTCCCCAATTCATAATCAATCCTAATATGAACATCTTGAACATGATAACTCTTAATGGCAGCTGCCCGATCCAAATATGAATGATCCAACTCAACCCTAACCTTCTTCGTAAACCTACGAAGTGTTCGCCAAAGAATTCTTTCTTCATTTGACTTCATAAACAACTCTGGAAGTTCTTGTACATCTTTTAATAACGACATGTTCGTTAGTGTGTATACTTGAATTCCATACCCTACTGGACGAATAAGATGACCAAGCTTTTTCCATGGAAATAGTTCAAAATAAACGTAATCGTTTGTTTTGCTGCTCGACAATTCATGAATTTGATTTCGCTTTTTGATTTGAACATTTTTAATTTTTGCGACGTACTGAATACCACCGTTTTCTCCGTACCACTTTTTCGGTGCATACAATGCTACGTATTTCGCTTCTTGCCAGCCTTGTTTTAATTGTGAAACAGGAATATGATAGAAGCCTTCTTTCATATGTGCCTCATAATGTTCTTTGTTTTTCACAACGCCGACGAGTACCTTTTCATCTAAAGAAGATTGCCATTCCTCTCTTGTTCCCCTTGGAAGGATTCCTTCTTTTATAATTTCTTCAGGGCTTTTTTCAATTAAATGATCCAGAAATTGTTCTACTAATCTTGTTGCATTTGGTAAGAACGGAAACCCACCAATGTTCACTTTTTCAATGCTTTTATAGAAAGGATGATTCTCGTATTCTTCTTCTTGATTCCACGGAAATAGTACGTAAGCACCGTAAGCAGTTCGCTCAAATGGGCCTCCTTGGTCTACGACTAATGCATCCCGGTAGCGGTGCATCGTATTAATATCTTCTTCCATCGGGCCAGGAGTTCCATACTGTCTGTTATAATGCGAACCATCCTTTGCGAAATCGATTCGATATTTGGCATCGAAAATATACTGATATTGATAGTTTTTTCCCTTTTTCTCAATCGCAAGCATTGTATCTGGTTTTTGTGTGACTGTTGGTAATGCTTTGCTTCTCTTTTGAAAGTAAAGCTCAATTGTTTCTTTTGTTGCAGGATGAATAAATATTCGTTTTGCAGTGGCGCTTTCATCAAGTGTTACATATAGTCCATCCTGCCGCACTTTTATAATATCTTGCTGCACCGTTGCATATTTTTCCGATAAAATTTGTCCGAGCTTTAAATACGTCCAGTATTCATATAACCTCGCGACATCTTTTACAGACATTTTGAAGATCTGTCCTCTTAACGTTAGTCCTCGCGATAGCATTAAAAAAATTTGATACGCATCCCGGTAACCGGGTGCCATTTGAATCACAAGAGAAAAGACAGAACGATCCATCTTTCCGATTTCACTCCAAAACGGGTCATTTAACTCATTTTTCAATCGTGACTTCATCTTTTTTACGTTTTGAAGGAGATCCTCATCGACTGACAACCGCTTGAAGGTAGAAGCTGGTTCCAACGTTTTGTATAAATCATCCACTTTATGTAAAACCCTCTGCATCATCCACTTCACAAATCGATTCTCTAGTGTATCGTACGACACTTCTTTACGAGCTGTAATTCCTTTAGATGGGATCATATTTGTTCCTTGGAACAAATGTGGTCGTTTTCGTAAGTAATTCATTCCGACAGAGTCAAGACGACGAATTTTTTCTCCTTGTACGAGCTGATGCTTTGTAACAAGCGCATGATGTGGCTGCCTTTTTATATGAGAAATAGCCTTCATAAATCTACTAAAAGAGTCATTTAAAATACGATAAAATTCACTTTTAGAAGGATTAGAAGCTTGAATCGTTGATGCTCCTAGATATGTTCTTTTCAGTAAATGAAATGCTAAATTATATATTTCATCATTCACTTCTTCCAAAAGTGCCCGGTAATCTTCTTTATAATCAAGCTTGGATGGAAAAATCTCTAATTTAACTGTTAATAAAGATTTTTTATCGCCTCGAATTTCAAAGTCTGTATATCCTACTTCATTAGGAAATGAGAGGTTTCCCATTAATATCTTGAGTGGGCCCATTTTAGTAGCGCTAATTGCCTTTCGAAGTGATGGATGCTCATGATAAAAGGATAGCTCTTTATTATTTTTCGGAATAACAACTAACTGATAGCTCCTATTTTCAAAGAATATAGGCGGATGTTCTGTCCAATCTACTAGCTCTTTTGTTCGAACATCGTACACCAAAATAGAATCTGTCTCTCCAGATACATGAAAATACATCATTTCATCGGAAGCAATTCCTTGATGTTCTTTTAAACCCTCATATTTTTCATGATACGGATTTCCTTTGATGGTGAGTGATAAGTCTGCCGTCTCAATTTTAATAAGCTCTATATCATCATTAGATCCAGAAAGAGGTGAAACCATCGTATTCTAACCTCCTTAACATATGAGACAGCTTTTTCGCAGAACGTACATACTTAGCATTTGAAACATCTTCACCATCATATTCTCGATTCGAACATAGTTCATATAATTTCTTTAATGCCTCTTCTGTTCGTCCATCACTTCCCGTAATACGAGGTAAAATCTTTTGGTAAATTTGATAGTCTAATGCCTCGTCAAACGATAATAGTTCATTTTTTTCATTGTAAGCCATGTAAAAGCAAATCTCATCGCGTATCCGGTACCCAACTTGTGCTCCAATCGGTTCAAGAATTTCATTGATTCCAATTAAAATATGAGATACTTTCTTCACGAGATCTTTATTGAGCTGAAAGCATTCTTTCAAATGAAGAAACGTGGCTGTCAAAGAATTATTAGAAACACGCTTTGCCTGCACTTCTTCTGCATCCATTAAAAACTCAAAAGAATCTAACTTCACTTGATTAAATTCAATCGTATTCGCACGATCCAGTACTTTTTTACTTAACGGATGCGTTGTTTCATCCATATTAACGGTTCCAACGACGTACACGTTTGATGGGATCGTAATTCGTTTCCCAACAATCGATTCTGGAAGAACAGCCGATGTAACAATCTCTCTTCCTTCCCATTTCCGGCTTTCAATAACACTTAGAAAATCACTGAAATAGTACTCTACACGTGCTAAATTCATCTCATCAAGCACGACAAAATAAGGCTTGTCCGGATTCTCTGCAGCTTTTTCAAGAACTTGAATTAACGGTCTTTCCTGAAATTCACCTTGAATATTCACGTAGCCAAGTAAATCAGAGCTATCGCTCCAATCAGGGCGCACAGGAATCAATGTGAACTGTCCGTTTTTCTCAGTTGCCCCTAAGCTCTCAGCAAACCACTGAACAATTTTTGTTTTTCCCGTACCTGAAATACCAGACAAAATAACAAAGGGCTTCGTTTTTAAAGAGAGAAAAAAGTTAATAATGTCTTGCTTATCGTAATAGAAACCTTTGCTTTTCATATAAGAAGATACATGATCTACAATTTCTTTCCCATTCAAATCCATTTCTTTTTTCTCCTCATGAATGACTTCAGGATTAGTCCCTTTCTCCCTAAAGGCAATGTATCCCTCATAATAGCGAAGCATTTCTTTTAAATCTTCCACTAATTCTGCTTCACTTGGCATTTTGTCAACATCATATGGAATGTATGCCGCTGTAGAGTTTGCATATCCCTTCGCTTTTGGGCTTATACCAAGGAAAATATCATCATCTTTTTTTATTTTTTTAGACATATGTATATGTTGACGGATCTCAGACTTAATCTTTTCCATTTCCTCTTTAGAAGTTTCCGTTACTCCTTGCGCTATCGTTAAATATAGTCGCTTCATATCCTCACTAAATAAATAAACGATATAATACCCTCTCTGCGTCGATGTCGTAATATCTTTATTCATAATAGCGAGCCATGGAACAGCCGCCCAATTTCCTTGCCCAACTGAACCAGTAACAATGTATTGGTTATAATCTACAAAAGGTAAGCGGGTAATCTCCGTTGTCATTTCATTTCTAACAAAAGAACCTAGTTTATGACCTGCGAAGCTTTCTCTTCTCGCCTCTAAGTACTCATTCATAACAGTTAAAAACTTTTTACGTAAATTACTATTCATAGTATCTTCCTTTTCACTGTTCAATTTTAGATATTGTTTAGCAGGAATCCACTCATCATTAATTAATCCGACCTTTTCAAGCCACATTAGCAGGTTATGAGTTCGTTCCTTTGCGACTGATTCAACCATTAAGTTATCCCCACGTGAGTTTCGGACAATTATCATTCCTAAATCTACGAGGGCTTCTTTCTTCTGAGCTTTTGAATAGTTACTTGAAAGATCCAGTATAAATAGCGCAATTCGAAAATATTCATGCTTTAGAATCAAATCACGAATGAAAGTGTCTTTATGATTTGATTGCATATATTCATTCAAAAGCATTGTATTAATCTCATGATCTTCATTTAGAAAACCTAGTAATCTCAAGTCTTGGCGCCCTCTAGATTTGACTCTATATAAACTCCCGTCTATTTGTTGACTCAAATTTTGCGGATCATAAGTACCTTTTATTACCTCGTCTAAAAACACGATTACTTTATGATATTGCTCACACGGTAAGTCATCCGTTTGAAATTCCTTGAATGTAATGGCTGGTGAATTGTTACTTGTTGTTACTTTTACAAAAGGAAGTTGCGAAAAGAAAGCCAGCAAAAAAGCCCCCTGTCCGTTTGCTTGCAAAAAATCTTCAGCAGTTGCTGTGCGAACATTTATAAAATCTCGCCAAGCTTGCTGAAGAAGTTCAAAAGTTACCATAAAATACGGGTATGATCCTTCTCCTCTTTCATACCTCTCACGTGAGGACTCTGTTTCAACATATAGTCCTTTATCATCTATTTTTGTGATCCAATTTGGTTTATTGGTACTTACATCGTTCATCTGTTTTATTCTTCTGGAAAATTCAATGAGTAGTTTCTCTAGCATTTGCTTCCTCCATGACGATAATTCATTACAATTACTTCAAACATTTCTTTTTCGTTAATTGCGTAGGTTTAAGCCTCTTCATATCATTCTATTTATCTACAAGTATATAATTCCAAATGTAAATATTAAACAAATAAAGCACTATATTTTAAAAATATAGTGCTTAAAAATGTAACCTATAGAATGTTAGGCGCATTAAAAAATAACTCAATAAACATCAAAAATGGCTCCAATGTAATACCGAAACCATCTTTTCACCGCATAAAATTACAGATATAGTATCCACTTATAATGTACAATTCAAGAATATTCCTAATTAGATAGATAAACTAATTTTTTAATCTATATCATACTTTCTATATTTGATGTCCATTAAACTAAAATCATGTGCGGATTTATTATTGAAAATTTCAAATTCGAGAATCTGGATAATGAGTGTTTCTCCCCATTCATCCCTTGGAATTATTTTATGATCTTTTAAATACTTGATTCCTGAATCGATTCCCAAATACTCATCAACCTTTACTTTACCCAGAAATGTTGTAAAGTAGTTTCTGAAAATTAAATCCTCCGATATATAAAAACTTTTTACCTTAAAACCCTTCTTTGCTAATTCTTGAGGGTATGCATCGTTCATTAAAACCCTACTTAACGGGTCAATGATAATAATCCAATTGTTAGCATATCCTACTCCAAGACTATTTCCCATAGAAACAGATGAGATATCTTCAAAATATACATCAGTTTGTCCTAACTCAAACACATCTGGAATCACATTTTCAATCTCGTTTTCATCTGCATAAACAGCCATTACACCAATATTCCAAGACATTTTCCACCTCTAAATTTATCTGATTTTTTTGTTCACCTTAACTTGCTCTTATTCATTAGATTACAGTTTTGTATAACCCTTATTATAAAATGAGGAAATGTGTATATATCCTTATTTTACGAAATGTAATTGGTAGGCCCATTCCTTTTAACAACTCTATGGAAAATATCCAAATTGCATACATATTCATTTTAAGACCTACTAGCAACAATCAACTCAATTAACCTTCTTCTTACCCGTGAACAACTGCGCCGTATACCGACAAGAAGGGAAATTACTACAACATAAAAAAGCTCCTCTTGAACCTTTTTTATGTTTCTTAATAATTTATATGAAGCATAAATTATTAAACAAAGAAAAATACTTTCTATAAGATACTAAAAGAATATGAAAAGAACAAATTACAAACTAACTAATTAAAGAATAAGAGCCGAATGTTTCTTAGAATAGGAGATTCAGCTCATTTTATGTCAAAATTTACTTAGCGTATTTTTCATTAAAGTGTGGGCGGTACTCCATACAGAAACTGACATATAAAAATGCCATCCTTTCTTATGATCCTATAGAAAGAATAGCGTATTTTTCATTTTATAGGATATTTTGTTTGGATAGCGATGTGGTAATACCACAATAAGAAGTTTTGAATTCCAGTTACTACCTCATTAAATGATTAAATACTTATATTTAAATAATTGACTATTTATGTTTTAATATTTATATGTACATAACAGGAATTATTGGAAAATTATGTTTAATATACTTTAAGAAAGGGGAATGTTTTTTATATGGAAACTCCAGAAAATCAATTTAAAAGTACACTTAATCCTTGGTTCTCCATTTGGATAAAACCACGTGATACGATGAAAGAAATTTTTATATCCAACCCTAAGAATGTGTTTTTACTCATTTTATTAGGCTCATTCGTACACGCTTTAGATCAAGCATCTCTTAGAAATATGGCGGATTCAATAAGTAGTCCATCTCTACTGTTCCCAATAATTATATTAGGCACCTTCATTGGTTCCTTAATTTATTATTTTTTGCTACCCGCTTTACTAAATTGGGTAGCAAGAAAATTGGGTGGACAAGGTAACTTTGAAAAAACACGTTACGCTACTGCCTATTCTTTTATCCCTTCCATTTATTCTCTTATATTAGTTTGGGTGCCTTCATTTTTCTTGTTTGGGATAGAAAACTTTACAAGTGAGACACCAGAAATGGATAGTAGCATAACTTTAATAATTTTGTTCGGTATTTTTGCCCTAATTGATTTCGTTATTGGGATTTGGACAATCATTATTTCCTTAAAATGTTTAGGAGAAGCACACCAATTTTCAGCATGGAAAGCATTATTAACAACAATATTGTCCTTTATGATTATCATTCTCCCATTGGTAATAATAGTAATACTTATAGCACCGTTTATATAACCCTTTAATAATTTATTTGCTTCTTATAGACTTTCCAACTTCAAATTCAGGCAAGTTTATTTAGTAAAGATTTCTTTTTTATTTCTTGCTGCACTAACGGGCACGATTGCTAAACAATGAGCAGACGCTATATTACTTGTCTGTTCTATAAATGATTGAATGTAAATAATTAAGAAACCCAGCTAATCTTCTCATGTGAAGGTAGCTGGGTTTTTAAAGTTGGATATGCAAAATAACACTTAAAAATAGAGATATAAAAGAATCATCGAGGCCACTGAAAAACTTCCATTTTTCATCTCATAAAACAAGAAAGGCAACTTTTCTTTCAAAATTGAACGGAAGGTCGCCTTTCTTTCTATCTTTTGTTCCTTTTTTCTTTTAATAGGGGCATGATTCGTTTTAAGTTAACAGCAAATATAGTCATTGCTCCTCGTTACTAGACTAATAAGTTTAATCTACCACAGCTGGAATAACACATTCCTTAATCAACTCCCAACTATCACGAGGATTAAAGGTGAATTCTGATGCAATCGCCACAACAAGATCTTTTCCTGGAATACAACAAATAACATTCCCACCATCTCCCCGTGCTAAGTACGCAAAAACCCCATCCTCTTCATGTACCCACCATAAATAACCGTAATGATTTGGGTTTATCATTGTTGATTCATCAATCCATGTCTTAGAAATAATCTCTTTATTATCCCAAATACCACGGTTCAAATATAGAAGACCAAAGCGTGCCATGTCACGAGGAGTTAGCGTAAGCCCCCATCCGCCAGTGGAGTTACCGTTTGGATCTTTAATCCACCCTTTCACATTTTTCCCGAATAAGTCTTCAAATCCAAATGATTTCATTTCATAATCCGGGATTTCTTTCATGCCGATGGGTTTAAATAAGCGTTCATTGGCAAACTCACGGGCGCTTTTTCCTGTACTACGCGTGATGATGGCTGAAAGCAGATGTGCTCCTGCGGTGGAATATTTAAAAGCGCCAAGTTTTCCTTTTTCGCCTAGCATATCGAGAGTATATGTTACCCAGTCTGGTTGTTGGCACAACTTGTCTAATGGCTCATGCCAGTCCTCAAATGGATATGGTACTGTCATGGTGAGAAGGTGGCGTATGGTGATTTCCTGCTTTTGGGCAGCATTGAAAACATATTCAGGGAAAAAATCTAGCACTTTCTGATCTACATTTTGAATATATCCTGCATCTATAGCAATCCCAATAAGGGCAGAAATGATACTTTTCGTTACAGACGCCACATGATGCGTATCATCCGGACCGTAACCATTATAATATTTTTCATAGGCAATATATCCTTTTCTCACAACAACAATGCCGTTTATATTGCTGTGATCGGATTTTATCATAGATTCAAGCGCTGAAAGTTTTTCAGGGTTCATTCTCAAGGTTGCCGGATCTGCAGTTTGCCATTTTGTAGGTGGCAAGTCATTTCTTTTCATGATAGATACCTCCTGTTTTATTTAGCGAACACTGCTATTTTTTCTTTACTGGAAAATACACCTCTGTCACAATATCTTCAGGAACGGCGGCTTGATTAGGGTCGGTTACGTATACTTCATATGGCGGGTGTATTAATTCATATCCTTCCTTTTCAATCCATTCCATCAAGTTAGCATATACCGATGTCAATTCTGGATATGCCCCCTTTAAAACAGACTTTGCACAAAGGCCTCCTGGCAAATCTCTCGTTCCTTTTACAGCCTCTTCTATAGGGACGGCAAACTCCGTATCATTGCCGGCAGGATTGTATTCAGAGTTGTAATAAATAGTCATTGGCATACCAAGCAAAGTGAGTTTTTCCCTAGCAATCTTTTCATATAGCCTACTAAAATATTTTCCATATCCTGCAGCATAGTCATCGCTACTCATCATCTGACGCATAGAAAGAATATTCATTGTCTTTGTTTCAACAAGTTGTACTTCTATATTGTCAAGGTATGACATAATTGGTATGCCGTTCTCTAGATTGAGAATGTCATTACCCATTTGATTTAAGGTATATGCAAAAGCATTTAGTTTTTCCTGTATTTCCTTTCTTTTACGATTAAGAGCAGAAAACAGTTTCTCTTCTGACTGATCCTCTTCCAATTCCAAAATGACCTTAATTTCTTCCAGAGAAAAATGATAAGATTTTAAACGGTTGATAAAGAGCATCTTTTTTAGTTGCCTGATGGAATAGTACCTATAACCATTTTCAGGGTTAATCTCATCAGGGTGAATTAATCCAATTTCATCATAATATCGAAGTGTTTTTGTCGATACTTCGCATATCTTTGAAAATTCTCCAATCGATAGCAAGAGGCCACCTCCATTTTTCATATTTTTATACGGACGAAATGCTTTGTTCTATTCTTTTATACACTTTACCCTAAGGGGAAAGTCAACTGGAATAATGATCAGATATACTCCAGGGATCTAAGCTTCTATATCAACCAATAAAACAATATCGACCATTCTTACCAATGTATTGGCGCTTTTCAAAATATATCAACCGTTCTTTGAAATATATCGGCGATTGGACACAGAATAAGGACCCTCCGACAAATTTCACCACATAAAAGAGACTATCCCTCAAGGATAGCCTCCTTCTAACTAAGCTTTTACACAAAATAACCCCACCTGACTCACTCTATCCGGAACTTGCTCAGCAATCGCCTCTCCAATTTTCAAGCTCGCTGTTGCGGCTGGGGACGGGGCATTGCAGATGTGCATGGAGTTAATACCTGGAATAATACAAAAGTCATCTACCATGTTTCCATTAGATAGAATCGCCTGCGCCCTTACGCCAGCATGAGTTGGAACGATATCCTTCTCTGTGAGTTCTGGGATTAGGCGCTGTAAGCTTTTGAGAAATGATTGTTTACTGAATGAGCGGATCATTTCTTTCATGCCTTCTTTCATGTTTGGCATGGCCATTTTCCAGAAGCCGGTGTAGGTCATAGTTTCCATGAAGTCTTTTAGGTTAAAGTCTTTTTTTGTGTAGCCTTCTCGTTTGAAGCTTAAGACGGCATTGGGGCCTGCGTGTACGTATCCGTTTATCATTCTTGTAAAATGCACACCTAAGAACGGAAAGTCCGGATTGGGTACGGGGTAGATTAAGTGTTTCACGAGATGGCGTCGTTCTGGAATGAGTTCGTAATATTCGCCTCGGAACGGGACAATTTTCATATCTGTTAGTATCCCTGCTTTTTTGGCGATTCGATCGCTGTGTAAGCCAGCGCAGTTAATGAGAAATTTCGTTACAAATACGCCTTGGTTTGTTTCGATTGTAACAACGTCCTTTTTTTCAAAGATATGTTCTGCTTTTGTTCCTAGGTGCACTTCTCCCCCGTTTTTCTCAATGAAGCGAGCAAATGCATAGCTAACTCCTTTGTAATCGGCAATGCCGCAAGACGGAACGCGAATTGCTCCTAGTCCTTTAACATGCGGCTCGATTTCGGATAATTCTTCTGGACTAATTTTCGAAATGTCTAGGCCATTTTGCAGGCCCCTTTCATATAGGTTCTGTAGGAGCGGAAGTTCTTCTCTTTCTGTCGCGACAATGACCTTTCCGCACATATCATAGGCAATTCCATTTTCTTTACAAAACTGTACCATTGCAGCATTTCCTTCTTTTGCGAATTTTGCTTTGAAGCTGCCTGGTTTATAGTAAATGCCGGAATGGATGACACCGCTATTATGTCCCGTTTGGTGATGGGCAAGTTCGTTTTCTTTTTCAATGATTGCGATTTTGGCATGAGGGAATTTTTTCGTTAAGGCCATCCCTGTTGAAAGCCCGACAATTCCTCCGCCGATAATGATAAAATCGTACATGTTGTTATCCCTCCTAAAAAAATATCTATGTATATTATGAAAGGCAGGCCTTGTTTCAAGACCCGCCATGCAGATTATGATTTGGAAAAGCAGCCTCGTTGGCGCATTAACTCTCGGTATAAATCTTTATTTTTCTCAAAAGGAGCTCGCCCGTGCATCCAAAATAGATTATTTAAAAGAACTAAATCACCAACTGGTAATTTTAATGCATGTGTTGCTGGAGAGTTTTCGACTGAGTGCGATAGCTCTTTCAGATAGTTTGCTTGTTCAATGTTATCAGGGTAAGCAAATTGATCAATAAAGCAAATACACGGCGCATTATTTACATCAAAAAATGTTTCACGGTGCACGATTTCTTGGGCATTTTTACTTGGAGGTGCTTTGTATGTGATTTTGACAGATGCTAGTGGATGGTTTCGAAATGTATCAAGCTCTTCCCAGTCATCTAAATGAAGTAAACGTGATTCGCCGCCCACTGCATTTTTTTCCTCTATTTTCATCATTAGCAGCCAATCTGTCGGTTCGTCAACAAATGTTCCGTCTGTATGAAGTGTGAATAAGCGATACGCTTGGCGCAGATAAGAATCGCTGCTGTCTGTATCTTTCACGTTAAATCTCGCATAGTACGTTCCTGTCATGGCGTCAAAGTTAGGCGTCCCAATGAAATGCGTTAATGCCGTCGCAAATTTCACATAGTCTTCTGCCGCTGTCGTTTCGCCCTGGACACCAATTGTAAATCCGCCCGTTTCGCGGTCATGAATAATCCCGCGAACATTCTCCATAAAAGATGTACCAAAGATTTTTTTCATTTGATCAGCAAGAATAAAGCGGGAATAAGGAATGTATTGCAATGATTGCTCAGAATGTTCTTTGACCTCTTCGAAAAACTGCCCAAGCAATTGCTGATTTAACACAATATGATACAAACGTTTATGTTCTGGATGAGGCATAATTTCATACCCCTCATATTTCTTTGCGAATTTCATGTTCATTTTTTGTTCCGTAATCATTGACATCTTCCTCCTTAGTCTTGATAAACTAAAAAGCCAGTCATACGCATCTACAATATATACATTGTAGAAACGTACAACTGGCTTAAAATTACGAATGTCTTTAATCTCTTAAAGTACAATAATAATAGACAGTTTTTCTATTCAACTATGTGCAAATCAGAAAGTGAAGATCGGATGTAGAGAAGGCTCATTTCTCGTATGGATCTTATCACTTTATAATTAAATGTTAATTCAAAATTTTCTGAATGTCAATGCGTTTTTATTATTTTGTGTAGAGATAATAAAGAATAGTATTTGTTACATATAATTTAAAAGTTGTGAATTAACGCGACCTCGCATTATTCTTGCAACTTTTATCTAATTAAAACTACACCTCTGCACTTAATAACTTGTAATCATTATCAAAACAAGCATGTATCCTGTGTCCTCCAAATAAATCTCCATCATGATATTCACAGTATATATCATTTGCTCTAATTTCGATGTCATAGAGAGTAATTGCTTTTTCAAATTCTTCTTTAGTTACATCATATTCTCCTGCATCTACAGCATCCCAATTTAAATGTTCATCATTCTCATCATACTCAGGCCAAAAATCATTTTTGTAATCAATCAATTTCTCTGCTATGGCTACTTTAGCCTTTTTATCAAATTCTTCTCTGCATAAAAAAAGCTTCTCTGCTCTTTTAATCATTTCATTAACATCTACATATTCATTTCTCATGTCCAATTGCCAATGTATTTTCCCCTTATTTTGCTCATATACTTTACAAGCCTCATTAAAGGTAAACACTCCAATCAATTCACTTTGTATTGATTTTTCCATCTCCTAATTTCCTTTCTATTAATATATAGTCCTCCATTGATTACATTGACATTTTCTTGCTTTTTTATCTCTAATTCGTTATAGAAATGAATCACTCCTTCTTAAACTAAACTACACGTTAATTTAGGAAAAACCTTCACAATCTCTTCTAAGCTATTACATAGAAATCTTATTTTTTATAAGGTATTGTTCAACAATCTAGCTCGATAGTTGAAGAAGAAGAATACAATACGCTCATATCATTCTGGGAAAATTGTACGCTAAGGACTACAAAACCTTATCATTACAGCGACCAAGTAAAAAAGCGCCCTATAAACAGGGCGCTTCCACTTTTAATTAATGACTAATATTAGCACTTGGGTATAATGTTGTTCCTCCAATTGAAACTTTCATTTCATTTGTTAATGGAACATTTTGTTCATTAATAATTGTTCTCCACCATTCCCATGCAAGACCTGTACATTCTCTTGCTACGACTTTTACATTTTTTGAATTCGCTGGAAGTGGTATAACTGTATTGAAATGAGCAGTTCTGTCTCTGCCATTTCCTTCCCAAGTTTTATGAGTTAGTACTTCTTTTCCATTTTGATCATATGTGAATTCATCCCAAGATACATCAAATTGAGCAACATATGCACCAGTATGATCAAGCGTCATTTTAGCACTAGAATATTCTGTAGTTTTAGTCTCGATATAATCTGTATTGTTATGAACTGCAGCAGTTGAATTATCTTTTAAGAAAGAGCTAGTATATGAAATTGGATATGCTGGGTTTTTAGAACTTAATTCTGCATTATCTTTAATGATATTACGGATTTCATCAAAGTCTTTTGTAACAACTTTGTTATGCTCTTTTGCATCTCCGCCTAATACTACGGCAGTAAAGGTACTGTCTTCAAAAATATCTTTGTACTGTCCACTCGCTTCAACGCCTTGACCCTTAATTAAAGCTTTAAAAGCAGTTTGTACATCTTTGCTCTTAGATGATGTTTCTAATTTCACATAAACTGTTCTACCATAAGCTACATTTGACACCATAACAGGCGGAGCTGTATTACTTACTCCTTTACGAGTTAACTCATCAAACGTAACACTATTATCAAAAAGATCTGATGGATTGTTAGGTAGTTCTGCACTTACGGTATAAAAGATTTGCTTATATGCCGCAACCATCACTTTTTTCTCTCCATTTGCAATCGCATTAAAGTCAATGTTCAGTGAATTGTCAAGATATTTAGCGTTAACATTAAGAGCACTTGCTATTTGAGATTTACTATACACCATAGATTCTGTATACTGCATTCTTGCAGGTAACGTATGTGTTTTTGAATACTTTTCATTCCAAGTAGATACTAATTCATCTACTGCTCCAGACACATTACCATATGTAGGATTTTGGACAGTGATTGTATTGTCTTTTCTCATGCCAGGTAAGTCTATACTAATATTCAAAGGTTTTCTCTTAGCTACTAATAGACTAGGTTGATTATCTGCAAAAGCTTTATTCGCAAGTTGTACTGCTCCTGGATAAGTACGATTAGCCACAGAATCAATAATTGAAATGTCCACTGGTGAAGTTGTAAGTGATTTTTTCTCACGTTCAACCACTACAAATTTACCATTTGAATTTGTACTTTCTTTCGGAACAAAACTCTCTACTTTATCACCATTTACTGCTAGAACCTCTTGATTATTATATTTTAGATTTTCTATACCAGTATCAATGTTAATTGCTTTTTTTGCCTGATCAGCTGAATTACTTTTAGGTGTTTCAGCGAAAGAAATAGAAGAATAATTAAAAGTGCATAAGCCAATTGATAAACATGCTAGTAATTTTATTCCCTTAGTATTTTTCTTGATTTTCAAAAAAATCAACCCCTTCCTTTTTTTCGTATTAAGGTATGATAATTATTTATAAATAATTGCTAAATAGTAAACTTACATAAATGCTTTTAAAAGTTCTTGAACGAATGGAAGTACTCCACCTATAAATTTTAAAATTGCCATTGCGATTGCCATATGATCTCCTCCTCTGTTGTTGTTGCTCAGATGTGATTTATCTTTATGCTCTTATTATACATTTCTATTAACACATTCTCATATGCAATATTGCATATGAGAATGTAGCAGGTTCCCTTTGTATTGTTAATAAGAGTAGCATTAATCATATTTTTCATTCGCAGATAATGGTCTTCCTGTAAAACGTAAGTAAGCAATTTGTATAGCAAACCCTAACCTATTAGCGACTCCACGTTGTTTTTTTACTTTTTTAAATTAGAAACACTCCATATTTAAACTGATTTTTGAATCATATATAGGGGTACAGCCTCATACCCATCAACTTAAGAAAAATAAACGCCCCCAAAAATGAGCCGAACTCTTATAAAGTGAAACTTTAATCAGTGGGGGTTTTCTTCATCCCCCACTGATTATTAGCCCTTCCAATCGGGCTTTTACGGACAGTAATACTCCCACGAATAGCGGGATAAATAACTGTGAAAAGGTAAAATTTTTGTTATGAGAGGTTTCTCAAAATATTAGCTTGATGGGCATGAGGTGGTACCCCATAACGATCATTCACAATGCTGATCTTTTGTTTTATGCCAATTGTGTAAACCATCTTGTGTTGGTTCGCCCTGCTGCTGACAGTGTTTATCTACAATTATGTTTGTTGCTACGAAACCCGCGGCCACGCAAAACACTATGCCGATGATCACATATTTATTTTTCATATTGTCACCTCTATTTTCATATCTTTCCTTCTTTCACAAGTTGCTCATAGTAAGCGTCTATTTTGTCGCGCTGCGCTTTTGCTTGTTCTTGGCGCTGCTGCGCCGCTTCTTGTTTGCGTTATTCCTCGGCCTGTTGCTGTGCCTCTAATTGTTGCTTGTGTAATTCCTCTTCCTGTTTTTTAGCTGCTTCACGTTGCTGTTGTTCCTGTTTAACTCATGCCTTCTGCTGTTCATACTTGCCTAAAACTGTGTTTGTTGCTGCAAAACCCGCGGCCACGCAAAACACTATGCCTGTGATCGTGTATTTCTTTTTCATATCGTCACCTTACCTTTTTTCAATTCCTGTATTTCCTGCATTAATAACGTTTGGTTGTATAGTAGCGTTGTCATTTGCTTAGAAACGTTGTCCAATTCCTCTAATAGGCGTACCGCCACATCGCCATCAACTTAAGATTTTAAAGTACCCCATAGCCGTCAATCTAACAAAAATAAACTACCCCAGAACGATAAAATTGAGCAACTTGTGCAAAATTTTATCGTTCTGGAGTAATTCTAAATTCTTAAGTTGATGAGCATGTCTCACCATATCAAAAAAAGAAAATTGTACGTTTAGTTACAATTTGGACACATTTTAACTGATACACTGTACGTTAAGCGCAAAGTTTGTTACAGAAAAAACAGCTTTTTGAAAAAAAAACATTATTTGTTTACATTTACATATTATTATAAAATCTGTGATATAACCTCATTAAAAATTCTATATAAATACAAGTTATATAACATAAATGTAATATAATGACAATATTAATTGAAGGATTGAGGGGAACATTATACAAAGTTTAAGGATGGTGAAATTTTACATATGGATATTCGGGATATTATTTATTACTAATACTATTGAATTTATTTTCGTACTTACCACAGATCATAAATTTGATTGGTTAAGAGCTTTTTGTGCGATTGGATTTTCCATAGTATTTATAAAAAATCTATTCGATCTTAAAAATAAAAATTATAAAACTACATAATTAATATCAAATAAAAAGCACTTTTAAAACATTAAAAAGTGCTTTTTATTTATTATAAATACCAAAGTAAACTTTTGAATAGAAGTTTACATCTAAATATTACCAAAAAGAGAACATAACTGAATAATCTGTCTTTTCTTATTTCATCTAATTTTTACTAATTCGTTGGTTTTAAAAACTTAAATACTAATAACAAAAAACTAAATAAAATAAAAACTTGAGCATCTTGAATAGGGTTGTTATCATAACTCTCTTGTATCTCAATAATCAATTCATGTGTTTTCATTTGCTATCCCCTTTTACATATTTTCGATAAATTTATTTATCCTAAAAGTTTCTTATTTTTTAAATCCTGTAAATAAAGCATTACCTATAATTTCAGCCATTGTAAAAACCCAACCTATTAGATATCACGAGCATCAATATAGTATATTATATGATTTCTCTGATGAAGTTAAAAATTACATTTTTGTAAGGTACATCTAATTAAATTAGAATCTTACTCTTAAATATATTGTGTTTCCTCTGTTCTTAGATATTCATAATTTAAAAGATCTATTTGAAAGTAAACTTTTGTTTATTAGTTTACTGTCATATCTCCTAAAATATTGGCTCTACACCAAATCCCTTGATACCCTCCAAATATACAACAAAAGTATACATTCAAAATACTGTAAATAAAGAGATAATAGAAACTATGAACAAAAAATCTTATTATTTATCTTTAAATATAAAAAAGCATCTAAATAGATGCTTTTTTAATTCCTAACAAACTTAAAAATGGCTAAAACAGAAGCGATGACAGTAAAAATATCTGCATCTTGCGTAGGATATTGATGAAATATTTCTTGAATTTGTTTATTCCATTCATAAAATTTCATTTCTCAAATTCCTCTCTATTATCATCTGTTAGTAAATATATTAAAATTATACAAAAAAAATAAAGAAAATATACTCTAGTTAACATAACCTCACTTATCAGTAGTATAAAAAAGACTAACTTATAAAATTATAAGTTAGTCTTTTTTATACAATATTACTACTAAAAGATATAATCAATTTCAATTAAATTCCATATTTCTTTAATGGATTTTCCACCTATTTTAACTTTTGTTAATATATCCTCTTCATTCCCAACTATGATTTCACTTGATTCATCATCAAATTTCCAAAATCCCCAGTCGCTAATGTAGTAACCTTCACTTTTATAAATAAAATGTATCTCCCTACCCATATTTAAGTCTTCAAGAAATTCTTTATAAGAGTACCCCATATATCCCCCTTACTTTGTAAGTTCACATAATTTCCGTTCTCGGAAGTTATAAGTTTTGAGTTTCTTGCTCACTTAAAGTACCCGTTACTTTAAGTGTATTTCTTCACAATCTTATTTTTAAAATTAGAAAAAGATTTTACTCTTTTTTAAAATAAAGCCAGTAGTTAATCAACGAGGGTTCAATCTCAATATTTTCTTGATTTAATGATAATAGAAGATGGTCTCCGTTTTTCATTTATTAATTCTGGCATTTTTTCTAATCCTGTTGGAGTTGACTCTGGCTCAATAATTTTCTCAATTACAAGACCGTTGTCTATAAGAGTATTAATTAATGTTGAAATTGTTCTGTGATATTTAACAACACCATCTATCCACCAATGTTCCTCCCTTTTTCCTTCTTCTTGGTAATTATCTAATGCCCAATGTAATATGTTTCCATTATTATCCTTAAACCAATTATTCATTTCCTTTCGAGCTGTTACTATTGGATGTTCTGTTGAAAAGATAAATTCACCATCATTTTTTAACAGACCTCTTATTTTCTTAATTAGATGTGAGTAATCTTCTATGTAATGTATAACTAAAGAACTTGTTATTAAGTCGAATTTTTGATTTGGCAAATTAAGTTCTTCTATTGGTACACACATATAATCTATTTTTTCGCTTTTGTTATACATTTCAGCTTGTTCAATCATATTTTTTGAGATGTCTACTCCTATAACTTTCGAGGCACCATTTTCTACACAGTACATAGAAAAATGACCAGTTCCACATCCCAAATCTAATACAGACTTATCTGTAAGATTAGCAATTATAGATTTAATTGCTGGCTGTTCAACAAAATCATTAAAGGTAAATCCCGTTTCACGTAATGACTTATACTTTTTAAAGAAAAACGGATTATCATAAATGTTTTGTTTCATCATATACCTCCTATAATACAATCTATATTTTTTATATTCTAGGGGCATCCAAAAATTCCTATATTAACCAAAATACACTTCAACTAACCTGCCATTTAGTTGAATAAGGAACAGTGTATATCCTATACATGTTAGGTTAACATAACGTCTCATTATCAGTAGTAAGGAAAAGGTGGATTCCTAATCTCACAAGGAATCCGCCTTTTTCTTTTTCTATGACTCTATTCATTTTTTTACATTCCTATCCTGGCGTGGGTTTCAGGGTTCCCGTTTGTTATTGGATTGGCCGAAAAACCGTATAAAATCCTGCATGCTCTTAGCGTGGGTTTTTTCCGAAATGCTGGCGGTACCTCATATAGCAATCACGTAAAATAATTGGTTATTCCCAATGCGATCTCTTAAGTTGATGGGCATGAAGTGGTACCCCATATACACCTTGCTTATCATTTACATATCATGGTATAATTTCAAGTGGTTGACAGCTAATCATCTATGTTCCACGCTAACGGGTTGGGAATGACAATTTATTCCCCTGCTGACGACTGACGAAGTCGAAAAGTTTTTTGGGGTTGGGGTGATCTTATGAAAAAGATAATTGGATTAAGTTTTATTCTATTTTCTGGCATCACATTATCCGGATGTTCAGCTATAGCAGAAAATTCTTTAGAAAAAACCGGAAATGGAAGTATTAAATTATTAACACCAACGATTACAACAAAAGATAATCAATTAGAATTTATGACTGAGGGAATTGATGAAAATAAAGTGACCTTTATTTTTATTGCCAATAAAAAAGTATTTGAACAAAAAATAAAAAATGATGAATCCTACAAACTTAACATTAAGGGTATCAAAGATGCTCATAGGACGGACTACAAGCCAAAAGTTCAACTTTTGCAAACTAAAGATGATACTGAAAATGGAGACATGGTAAACTTTAAACAAGTTAGATATACAGTTGAAAAAGATTAGTTTTATAGTTATTTAATTTCAATTTGATGAACAAAAATACCAATTCATTTAAGAATTGGTATTTTTTCTTTTTGGCGTACCGCCCCATTGCTATCAAGTTAAGAAATACATTCTTCCCCGAAACGAAAAAAATGAACTAAATTTCTATGGACAACTATGAATAGAGGTTATACATATGATTAAAAAAGGACAAACTCCTCAAGGTGAGGAGTCTGTCCAAAAACAGATATATATAAATCCAATTTATTTTTTTTACATATAGATTGCTACTATGAAAAAAAGGAACTTGCACTTGTTTGCTCTTTTTGGTTTTCGCTGCGCATGTGGCAGAAATAGGCCCTGACCGATTCTATGCATGGCCAGTTGCTCTCGCCCACCAAAAAAGAAAAGGGTTTTATGTTGATTTTTCAATTTGCATCTGTATATCTTATCCACTAGGAATCTTTCAATAGTGAATTAGAATAATGACTTAATACTTGCTAGAACAGTAAGTATCCCTATAATAATGACAAATAC
>NZ_JBITWA010000024.1:0-62608 GCF_044543425.1 Bacillus sp. NPDC077411
CAAATCGAAATTTTATTTAAAACGTGGAAATCATTCTTTCACATTCATCATTGTAAAAAGATAAAACGAGAACGATTGGAATGCCATTTGTATGGACCACACCAAAGCTATGCAACCTATAACGGTTCTGGCATTGATAAAGCCTTGGTTAGTTGATAAATTTAGATGATTGTACAAACGGGTAAGAAAGGAGTATTTCAAGGTTGTATAAAAAAATCTAAATCTACTTTTGTTCAGCAATCGGGCGCGATTGCGGAGCAATACTGATAGAAAATGATTAAGCTTTTTATAAAAATAAAACGTAAAACTGCTAGTTAAGAATCCATTTTTCAAAATGGATTCTTTTTATTTATTAAAAAATAATCAAGAGCTTTTTCACTTTCTGTACATAACAATTTTTAAAAGAACTGCATGTTATCTGCATTTAATCTTTACATGAAACCTATACCATATCAGTACATCCAGAAGGCGTTGCAAGATTTATCCCGCTACTTTAGGGCAGTAAGACCCCCACCTCAAAATTTAGAGAAAGCGAAGAAGATAGGTGGGGGATAACTGCCCGTAAGAGCCCGATTGGTGATGGAAGTTTCACTTTATAGATGGTTAAGGAAATTTAGTACTTGCATTTATATTCGCAGGAGTTTCAAACAAACGTAACTTCTGGAGTTGTTAGCGGTATTATAGAATATTTCAAAAGTTAGTAGTTTAATTAAATGGGAAAAATAATTTAAGACGAAATTCACTCTCTATATACAAGTTAAAAAACGATATAAAAATCCCTTTCTTTTTAGAGGGGGGACGAGAGCATCTGGCTGTGCATAGAAGCGATTAGGCCCTTTTTTTGCCAAATACAAAGTTTAAAACAATGGGGGAAAGCAAGTACAGGCCATGTTGTGTTCTGCATAGCAGTAACTTATATGTTGAAAAACTAAAATGGATTTGTATATATTTAAAGTTTTCATTTCAGTAAATAAAATTATTTCATTGAAATTTTAAAAATAAAGATTACTAGAAAGGACATAATAGAATGTTTACAAAAGGACTAAAAATAGCAGTCATTATTTCAATATTTGCTTGTATCACACTAGGTTTTTTTATGTTTCAATCTTTTACATCACCTGCAAAGGGAGTAATGAATCAAGAAAATGTTGTTCAGCTTGCAAGTGAACAAACAAAAGTAGAAATGAAAAAAACGGCACCAGATGAATACAATGGTCAGGTTCGTAAAATAGCATACTTAACATTTGATGATGGACCAAGTGTGTTTCAAAAAGAAATCTTAGATATCTTAAAGCGTAATAATATAAAAGGAACGTTCTTTATGATTGGTGGAAACATCCCAGCTCATAAAGAAAGTGTAAAGCGTTTAGTAAATGAAGGACACTACCCAGGTGTTCATAGTATGACACATAATTATGGAAAGTTGTATACGCAAGGCAAATTTGTCGAAGAAATGCAACAAGCGCAGGATATCATGAAAGAAGTAACTGGAGTTCATCCAAAGCTTGTTCGTTGTCCGTATGGGAGTATGCCTGGGCTTACAGAGGCATTACGAGATCAAATGGTAGCTGCTGGTATGAAAGAGTGGGACTGGACAATAGATTCTTTAGATTGGCAGTTCCCAGGAAATCCGGATGCTGTTGTTCAAAAAACAATTTCTCAAGTTAGCCAAAATCGTGAAGTCATTTTAATGCATGAAAAATCACAGACAGTGCAGGCGTTGCAAAGAATTATTGATGATCTTCGTAACAAAGGTTATGAATTTGAAGTGTATGATGAATCCTCTCATTTCCCATTAAACTTTTGGAAGGATAATCGTATCTAAGTAGGAGGAATTGCAGATGAGATATAGAAAACAGGCATTTATAATAGCATTATCAGTATTCTTGTTGTCCGGATGTTTAGGACAAAAAGCAGAAGAAGAATTATATATGGCATTTGAAAATGCTGCAAAACAGGAAAAGGAAATGTTTGAGGATACGAAAACATTAGCAGCATTAGAAAAGCAAGGCCAAGAGTTATATACTCAAATTACACATGAGGGAAAAGAGAATAATCAAGTAGTAAAAGAAAAGTTAGATTAAGCTGTAACAAATATACGTGATCGTGAAAAAATATTAGAGAAGGAGAAAATTTCCTTAAGAAATGCAGAAGAAGAAATGAATCCTGTTGATAAATATATAAAGAAATTAGAAGATAAGAAGCTACAAGAGCAGGCTGAAAAAATTAAAGAGACATATAAAAATCGGGCTGATTCTTTCGGTAAATTTCATCATAGTTATAAACAATTATTACAATTAGAACAAGAACTGTATAGAATGCTACAAGCGAAAGATGAAAAACTAAAATCAATTAGTGAGAAAATAAAAACGATCAATCAATCTTATGAACAAATTCATTCAGAAAAGGATAGATTTAATAAATACACTAATGAATATAATCAGGAGAAAGTAGCTTTTTATAAACAGGCAAATATTAAAATGAAAGAAATAAAAAAATAAAACGATTGTAAAAACGAAGTTCATTTCGTTATTCTTGATATTATGCAATAGGTTGTTGGTCTATTTGTTGTTGAATTAAAAAAAGGAGCAGTAGGATATGTCTAAAAACATTTTAATTGTTGAAGATGAAGATATTTTACGTGAAATTTTGAAGGATTATTTTTTAAATGAACAATATAAAGTATTTGAGGCAAGTGATGGGAAAGAAGCCTTATCCTTGTTTGAAGAAGAAGAGGTTCATTTAGTTATTCTTGATATTATGTTACCAGAATTAGATGGTTGGTCCGTTTGCCGAAGGATTCGTAAGACATCTCAAGTGCCAATTATTATGCTAACAGCACGTGTTGATGAAGATGATACGCTACTTGGATTTGAATTAGGGGCAGATGATTATGTAACAAAGCCATATAGTCCACCTATTTTGTTGGCAAGAGCAAAACGATTGCTTGAAAACCGAAAGCTTGTAAGTAAATCTCCAAGTAATGATAATGACACGTTATCTATTAATGGGATTTATGTTCACTTTCCATCGCGTATCGTTACTGTAGATGGGATTGATATTAATCTGACACATACAGAGTTTGAGATATTAACGTATCTTATGAAGAACCAAGGGATTGTTCTGACAAGGGAACAATTGATTACAAAGATTTGGGGCTATGAATTTGTTGGTGATGATCGGACCGTGAATAGCCATATTCGTAATTTGCGAAATAAATTAGGAGACAAGGCGAAGTATATTACGACTGTTGTTCGGATGGGGTATAAATTTGAGGGGGATGTATGAGAAGAGGTATTGTACTAAAACTATTTATCCTTACGGCAGCCTTATGCATGCTAATTTTAGCAACAATTTTTATTGGACAAACGATATTTTTTAAAAAATATTATGAGAATCGAAAAGTGAATAATATTCAAACAAATATGACCTCTTTTGAGAAATCGTATTTAAGTAATCATAATACAGAAGCAATTCAAAAACTTGAACAAGACTTTTATCGAGAAAATAATACGTGGATTACAACAGTAGATTGTTATGGGAATTTAAGGGGTTTGAATGATTTTTATTTAGAGGTGAAGTTAGATCGTGCTTCACAAAATGAATTGGGAAAAGCAACCGTTACAATTCCCTTATATAATCTTTTGAACATCGATGAGATTGAACATGAAGAGATATTTCGTAAGCCAGGTACAAAAGTCTCTCTTTTTGGGATTGAGAAAGATGATACATTTATTCCGTCTTCAATTACTATGGCAAATGGAAGTTTAAATTGGACAAATAAAACACTTAATAAGAAAATGAATGAAATTAATTTGGAAATAAAAAAGGGCAATAAAAAAAAGAGCGAAGTCCCTTATGCTTTTTTTACAGGTAGCATTGTGAAACTTCAACTTCCTGATAAAACGGCGGGAGACAATGCAATTTATAAAAATAACTTATTTATGGAAAGTATAAGAGAGTTTCAAACGGATTTGTTGTTAAATGAAAATCAACAGACACAAGACTCCTTACAAATAAATGACTATGAAAAAAATGATATAAAATATAAATTATTAATTAAACCGATAAAAGAAAAAGATGGCTCGTTGACCTATATATTCGCGATGGCTTCCTTGCAGCCGGTAGATGAAGCTGTACAAATGGTAAAAGATTACTATGTATATCTCATTGCATTTGTATTGGTTCTTATTTTTCTTGCTTCCTTTTATTATTCAAAACAGATTGCCAAACCTTTATTACGAATAAATGATACAACGAAAAAAATTGCACGTTTAGATTTTTCGGAAAAGATTCCAATTACTTCAAAAGATGAGATTGGTGATTTATCACAAAATATTAATATGTTATCTAATACACTACATTCACATATTGAACAATTGGAACAAGACATCGAAAAAGAAAGAAAATTAGAAAATACACGGAAAGAGTTTATTTCAGGTGTCTCACATGAATTGAAGACGCCACTAAGTATTATGAAAAGTTGTATTTCTATTTTAAAAGATGGAGTAGCAGAGCACAAAAAAGAATATTACTTTCAGGCGATGGAAAAAGAAGTGGATAAGATGGATATGTTAATTTTAGATATGCTGGAATTAGCTAAATTTGAATCTGGTACATATAACATGAAGATGGATTCTTTTTATATTGATGAGATGATTGAGGAAATATGTGAGCAGCTCTCATCAGAGATAGAGAAAAAAGAACTTCATGTTTACAAATATGTATATCCAGCTGAAGTTATTGCCAATCAAAACCGTATTGAACAAGTAATTGTTAACTTCATTACGAATGCAATTCGCTATACACCAGAAAAAGAAGATATTATTATTTCTACAATAGACGAGCAAAATTGTATAAAAGTTTGTATCGAAAATAAAGGTGCCCATATTGAAGAGGAACAAATAGATAAAATTTGGGAACGTTTTTACCGGATTGATACAGCTCGTCAACGCTCACAAGGTGGAACGGGGCTTGGACTTGCTATTTCCAAGAATATTTTAGAACTTCATAAAGTGGAATATGGAGTAACGAATACGGTAGATGGTGTGTTGTTTTATTTCTATTTACGGAAAAAAGTGTAGAATTTCTTTGAGTCCACTGAAAAAGTTTATATTCTTTAAACAAGTGAAGGCTTTCTCGATGAAATCGAGGAAGCCTTCACTATTTTCATGTGTAATAGTTGTACTAATTCTAGGTGGTGACCCGAATGTTTTATTTAGCGTATATTTTCGTTGAGGGAGTACTTCAAAATCTTAACTTGATGGGCATGCGGCAGCACCTCGTTAACAAGAAAAACCCAAGTGCAGATAATTCCGATTCATCTTTTTATGAACGGTGTGTCTGTGTTTTAAACCAACATGTGACTTTGATATAATGGTATTTCACAGTCCTATATAAGATTTTTCGCTAAAATAGTTCACCAGTCATTACAGTCATAAATTCCTTAAAAAACTGTTCGTAATTCATCTGTATTGCAATCCTATGTTTTGGACGATTACCAAATGTTTCGGGTTCAAAAGTGGATCTAAAATCCCCTATGCTTTGTCCTCGTAAAGTCTCAAGTACATTAACCATTACAGACGATTGATAGTATGTAAAAATATCATCACGATTAAGCGCAATCAAAGTCAGCACATCATGAACTGGACTACCTTGTATTCCAGGAACTTTTTTTTGATAAAATTGATAATAGTAATAGTCTAAAAGAGGCTTTAAAAACTTAGTTTTTCCTTTAGAGTGAATATAATTGACCATTTCTGGTGTTACAATAGCCAGTTGTGTAACATTCAAAGGATAAATTGATAAATTTTTTGCGTATCTCATTACAATATTAGCCGCTACAGGATCACCATAAAAATTAGCTTCTGCAATTGGAGTAACATTTCCCGGATATAGAAAAGCTCCCCCCATAATATAATAAGAATGGACATTTTTCATCACATCTTCATAAAGGAGAAATAAGGTTGCAAGAGAAGTTAACCTTCCAGTATTCACGATAATTAGTTCATTTTTGTATTGTTCAATAAGTTTAAGAACTTCAAAGAAATTCTCAAACATTTTAAGTTCTAGTCCTGGATGAATGGGCCCTATCCCAAACGCGCCGTGAACTTCTGGATAAAAAGTTTCAACCTCTGCAGTCATGGAATGTTCCGCCCCGCCAAAAACTTCTATATATTCTTTTCCGACACTTTTAAGTAAAAAACGAACATTTCTAATCACTTCTGTTTTGGGGACATTCCCATAATCCGCAACAATTCCTATCACATCAATTTTATCTGTTAAATGTGCATATGTAAGAGCTATCGTATCATCAATTCCAAAATCTCCAAAAAACAATACTTTTTTTCCCATACACTTTTTCTCCTTAACTTTAGTGTTAGCCTTTTAAATTATTGAGGATAATTAGGGGTTAATAAGATTGTTCCTATACCTTTTTGTAGCCATGTGTACAAATAAAATGAAACTTCCATCAGTGGAGAGTTTTTTCATCTCCCACTGATGGAAAGCCCGCCCAATCGGGCACATGCCAGCAGTTATCCCCCACCTATCTTCTTTAGAAAAGCAGAAGCGGCTCGCTCAGAATCGTCGGAGGGGGCGAAACGACCGGAGATTCTAGCCGCTAGAGCTGGACAATGAAGAAAAGTGGAAGTGGCTCGTCCAGAATGTGAGGGGGATGGAGCTTCTGACGTAGAGGTGTATTTTACCTCGTAGGAAGAAGCGAAGCCACCGAACATTCTAGCCACTGGAACTGGACAATACTCTCTCCGAATCTTGAGGTGGAGGTCTTACTGCCCACGAATAGCGGGATAAATTAATTTAGTTAGCATACACTTTCGGGAAAAGAGAACAAATTCCTTTTGTATGAAATGAAATAACTAGAGTTAGTATAGTCATATGGACACAACTTAGTTAATTCCTTACAATGGGTTGTAAGAAGGAAAAAAATGTAATGAAGAATTTTAAAAAATAGTGGTTGAATTATATTATTCAGGACAATTTGTAAAAGAATTAAGCAGCGATTATGGCATGTCAGGAGTAACAGTTTATAAATAGATTAAAACATATTCTCGTATCACATTAGTGGATAAAGATGAAATGATGCTAGAAGATCTAAAACGAATGAAAAAGAAAGGAATGAAATAAAAAAAGCTATGGCTATATTCGCGAGAAAATAAAAGATTAGGAAAGAGAGAGAAACAAAATGAAATTAGCAATTCAAACTAAAAATTTAACAAAGTCTTTTGCAGATCAACCCATTGTAAGGGATTTAAACCTATCTGTTCCTGAAGGAAGTTTATATGCTTTTATTGGACCAAATGGTGCAGGAAAAACGACAACTATGCGAATGTTATTAGGATTAATTCCATCAGATAAAGGAACGGTATTATTTAATGATAAAGATATAAAAGAATGGAAAGAGGAATTATTCGAAAATGTCGGTTGTTTTATTGACTCACCTACCTATTATCCTAATTTAACAGCATATGAAAACTTAGCATATGTACAAAAAATGATTAATAAACCCTTAGATGATATAGACAGAGTATTAAAGACTACAGGGATATATAAAGCAAAAGATAAAAAAGTTAAAAATTTTTCTTTAGGAATGAAACAGAGGCTAGGTATTTCGTTTGCTATTCTCAATAATCCTAAAATATTGATTCTTGATGAGCCAACAAATGGATTAGACCCAGAGGGAGTACATGAAATAAGAAATTTATTGCTTCATTTAGTAAAAAATGAGGGGAAGACTATTTTTATTTCTAGCCATAATTTAGCTGAAATTGAAATGATAGCAGATCACATTGCATTATTAAATAGGGGGAGTGTAATCTATGAAGGGAAATTAGATAGTATTATTACTTCGGGAGAGTATATCGTTCATATTAATAATACGGATGCTACAGAAAGGATATTAAGTAACGAAGGCATACCTTATAGTATAGAAAAAGAAGGGGTATTTAAAATAGTAATCAATCAAGATGGTGTTCCTAATTTAACCAGAATATTAATTAGAAATGATATAGATATTTTTGAAGTTAGCCCCAAAAAACAAACATTAGAAGAAGTATTTTTATCTTTAACTAAACAAAAGGAGCTTTTATAATAATGCAATTTATCATTAAAAGCCTAAATGGCGAGATGAAGAAAATTGGTGGGAGAAAATTATTATTACTTTCTTTGCTTTTTTCATTATTATCAAGTTTTTTGTGTATAAGTTATTTTATGTATAACAAGAATCATCCTGACATGTTTCAACCCAAAAATCTTATAGCACTTACAATGAACTTTAATACACTAACGTTAATCATTTTTTCTGCTTGTATGTGGTATTTTATCATTTCTTCGGAAAATAAATATGGAACTTGGGCCATTATTTATACTAAGCCTATTTCGAAATTTAAATTATTAATATCTAAAAATTTATTGTTTCTGCAGTTCTATTTCGTCTTTACTATTTTTAATTTTTTAATTATAGGTATTTATACTTGTTTGAATCAATATGAAATATCAATGCCCTATTTTTTAAAAATGATGATACTTTGTACTTTTTTATCCTTAACAATACCATATTCGCAATTGCTATTTCATCTAATTATAAAAAAAGGGATTCTTGCCGCGTCTTTGTCAGTTATTTGGATTTTCCTTATCGTAACATATGGATTGTTCCCTGTAATATTCACAAAGATATTTCCAATATTTTATGCATTTAATATAGTAAATGACTTAGTTTTTAAAGAAACAACTATTTTATTGTATCTCGCAATCTCTTCAGTATATATTCTAGGGATAATGTTATTATCTGTGAGTTTTAAGTATTATACATATGAATAATAAAGGGTGAAAAAATGGGTATTATAGGTGAATATAAAAAAAGTCTTAACAATGGATTGTATATCCTGCTACTCGTATTTCTTTTGATGCCAATTAGTTTTCAAGTCTTTCTAACATTACTTGCCCAATTAAAAGATGGCATTGCAATGTATATAGCGATTATGAGCCTTTTTTGTAGACTATTTTTACCTATTTCTATAGGTCTATTAGTATCATTTTCTTTTGTAAACGAATTTAGAAGAAAAGGGTATATGTCCGCTATTTATCATGGGATCACTTTGAAAACTATATTAATTAATAAGTTTTTGTTTTTTTTAATAACTATTTTTTGCTATTTAATATGTGCTTTAATCATAACTAGCTTACCAATAGTATTAACAGTAGATAATCCCGGCACTGTTTATCAAAGTGTAAGTTTATCTATACTTTTTATGGTAATTAGCTCTTTAATTATAGTTAATCTTCATTTTCTAATAAATATAATATTTTATAAAATACCATTACTTTCATTAATAGTAGGGTTTATAGGTGGGCTCGGAAGCTTTTTTATCTCCTCGACAAAGTATTGGATACTATTCCCTTGGTCATACCCAGTTAGAAGTCTTTATTTTGATAGTATCGAAATGGAATATTTGTATATCATTGTAATTGTATGCTTCTTATCGTTAATAATTTGTATAGTTACGTTGTCTATTTTATATAGTAAAAAATCAATGAGATGGAATTAAATTTATATTGTAATTGTTTCATAGATCAAATACAAAGGTTCTTTCCGTTGAAAATCCACTTTTTATATGGACAAATATGCAATCTATTGAATGCTTATTGAATAAAATATAGAGAAGTTGTACAACCCTACATTCTTTTGTTTTTTACTATAATCTAAGCTTAAAGGAGGTGAATGGTTTTGTCTTTTCCGAATATCCCTAATATAACACCGCGAATTTCGATTACTACAGCCCAGACTGTTCCATTGCTTTTGGCTTCCATTGCTTTAGAAGAATTAGCTTTAGCTCATATTGTCAACGCTGAGGCTGAAAAGCTTCAATTTGTTCTCGGAACATTACCGTCAGGAAGAACACTTTCTCCTCCTGTCGTTTCGTTATCCAATCTTCTTGCTATCGACTCAAGTGTTCAAAGAACACTTCGTGACGTTATCAAGAAGGAAATGCTCTTGGAATTCAAATTCGAAAATGTTCTGGATTTATTAGCAACTGTACCTCCTACTCCTCCATCCACAGTAACTGTTACATTGAATGCTGATCTAACTACGATATGCGCTTCTGGAACAGGGCCTAATACTTCGGTTCTTACTGGTCAAGTGTTGGTAGATGGAAGTCCCCCTCCAGCAGGTACACCTGTTTCCTTTACAGTATCTGCTCTTGGTACCGTATCCCCTAATCCTGCATTTACAGATGCGCTTGGCAACTTTAGTGCCATTTTCACAGCTACTGACGGACCTGGGATGGCAGCTGTTATCGCTACTGCTTTCGGAGTAAGTAGTACTCCTGTCACTATTACTATTATTAATAACTGTAATGTCTTAGCTGCCTTTACTTTCGGTCCTCCTGGGGTTACAGTATGTTCTTTTGGAACAGGACCTAATACTACAACTCTTTCTGGTCAAGTGTTAGTTGATGGAGGTGTACCCGTTGCTGGTATTCCTGTTTCATTTTTAGTAATGCCTCCTGCTTTGGGGACGGTATCTCCTACTTCTACTACTACTGATGCTTCAGGAAACTTTTCCACAGTTTTCACAGCTATTGATGGGCCTGGGATACCAACTGTTATCGCTACACTTCCTACTTTTGGAGCAACCATTAGCATTCCTATTAACATTATCAACTGTTCAGGGTAACTATGATTTTATCTATTGTTGTATATGTATTGAATGATTCCATAAAAGAATTTACTACTCCTACTTTTTCTAGACAGGTATTGATAGATGATAGAAATAAAACAAGCTGAATGAATAAAATGTCACCTATAGAATATATAAATACAAATTAAAAAATCGACATAAAAACCTTCTTTCTTTTTAGGCGGGCGAGAGGATCTGGCCGTGCATAGAAGCGGTCAGGACCTTTTCCTGCCACATGAGAGGTTTAAAACAAAGGGAGCAAGCAAGTGCAGGTCATGTTGTATTCTGCATAGCAGCGACTTATATGTTGAAAAATTAAAATGGATATATAGACACTTAAAAAAGTCTATTCTATAGGGAATTTCTTGTATGATAGGAGAAAAATTAGATTGGAGAAATATATTAAAAAGGGGAAATTCGTCGTTAAATTATAACCTTTTTTTCAATTTTGAACGAAGTATACTAAATAAAGAATAGGAGAGAACGACTTTAAGAAGAAACCTAAATAATAGAATTGGAATTAGTTAGTTAGGAATACATATAACAAAGGAGCGAATTATAATGGAAGATTTACAGAAATGGATTGAAGTGGATGCATATATTACAAAGCAGTTATTACCTGCAGATGAAACTCTTGAGAATGTATTGGAAGCAAATTCTAAGGCAGGATTACCTGCAATAGATGTTGCTCCGAATCAAGCAAAATTCCTTCACTTACTAGCGCTAATAAAAGGAGCGAAAAGAATATTAGAAATTGGAACATTAGGAGGATATAGTACGATTTGGCTGGCACGAGCTTTACCAGCAGACGGGCGTTTAATTACGCTTGAATCAGAGGTATATCACGCTGACGTTGCAAAATCAAATATAGCCAGTGCGGGGTTATCCAATTTAGTAGAAGTACGAATTGGACCTGCTCTCGAAACATTGCCGAAATTACATGATGAGGGAGTCGGCCCATTTGACTTCATTTTTATTGATGCAGATAAACAAAACAACTCGGAATATGTAAAGTGGGCACTCAAGTTATCTCGAAAAGGTACAGTAATTATAGGGGACAATGTGGTTCGCAAAGGAGAGGTAGTGAACGCTTCTAGTACTGATTCTAATGTTCAAGGAATTCGTTGCTTTTTTGATACTCTTGCATCTGAATCACAACTATCTTCAACGGCACTACAGACTGTGGGAAGTAAAGGATATGATGGATTTGCGATAGGAGTAGTTTTGTAATAATTGGTGAAAAAGGAGCATAATAAATTGCTCTTTTTTGTTTACGGTTATAAGGGTTTTTATGTTTTTAGTCAGTTATATACAAGAAATATGGATACAAAAAATACACTTTTTTATATATTATACATATAATTACATTAGACCGGTAGTCGGTCTAATTGAAAGGAGCTAATGGATGCGAATTGTAAAAGAGCATGAAGAACGCAGAAATGAAATTTTAGATACCGCAGAAAAATTGTTTGTTTCTAAAGGATATAGGAAAACGACCGTAAACGATATTCTGCAGGAAATCGGTATTGCAAAAGGAACATTTTATCATTATTTCAAATCAAAAGAGGAAGTAATGGATGCTATTATTATGCGAATTATAGATGCAGATGTAGCGGCAGCAAAAAAGATTGCTTCAGATCCTAACATCCCTGTACTTGATAAATTATTTCATATTTTAATGGCACAAGCACCAAAATTTGGGGGAAACAAAGAAAAAATGATTGAGCAATTTCATCAACCAAGTAATGCTGAAATGCATCAGAGAAGTTTAGTTCAGTCTATTGTACATTTAACACCTGTTTTGACGGAGGTGATTAAGAAAGGAATCAATGAAAATGTTTTTGTGACAGATTATCCACAAGAAACAATAGAATTTTTACTAGCTTCTGCACAAGTAATATTCGATGAAGGGTTGTTTCAATGGCAGCCTCACGAAGCGATGCAAAGAGCAAAGGCGTTTATTAACATGATGGAGATGACTCTTGGTGCTAAAAAAGGCAGTTTTGATTACATTTTAGATATTTTAATGGGACAGTCTGAAAATGGCCAATAAGATCACGGGAAAATGTAGGGCAAGTTTCTTCATAAATATTAATATACTTGTCTCTACATTTAGCTTTAGTATTTTATACAAAATTATAGACCGGTAGTCGGTCTAATTCCTTAATGAAAGGTGTATATATTATGCGAAATAATAGCAATATAAAGCCTTTTCCTAAAGCTTTTAATTTAATGGTAATGGGACAAATCATATCAGTATTAGGTTCTTCTCTCTTACGTTTTGCTTTATCTCTCTATGTGTTGGACATAACAGGCCGGGCGGACATATATGCGACTTTGTATGCCGTATCGAATGTACCACTTTTGTTATCACCTCTTGGCGGGGCTATTGCTGACAGATTCAACCGCCGCAACTTAATGGTGATTTTTGATTTTGCAAGCAGTACCATTGTATTTTGTTTTCTTTTGTTGTTAGCAGCTGGTAATACTTCTGTGATACTGATCAGTGTTGTTATGATTTTACTAGCGATGATTAGCGCCATGTATTCGCCAGCTGTCATGGCAAGTGTTCCTTTGTTAGTTACGGAAAATAAGCTGGAGCAGGCGAATGGTATCGTGAATGGCGTTCAAGCACTATCAAGCGTAGCAGCTCCTGTTTTAGGTGGAGTATTGTATGGTATTGTAGGTTTAGAAATGCTTGTTGTGATGAGTTGTATCGCTTTTTTCTTAGCCGCAGTATTAGCAATGTTTATTCATATCCCGTTTGTTAAAAGGGAACACGATGGACATATTATATCGACAATCGTAAAAGACTTAAAAGTAGGGTGCATCTATGTAGTTAAACAGCCTTTTATTTTGAAATGTATAATCCTTGCAGCTTTTCTCAACTTAATTCTCACACCGTTGTTTGTTGTTGGCGGCCCCATCATTTTACGAGTAGTCATGAAAAGTAGTGACACAATGTATGGTATTGGAATGGGGCTCATAGATTTTGCTACAATTTTAGGGGCATTATCCATCGGTTTTTTTGCAAAAAAGATGCAAATGAAAAAACTGTATCTTTGGTTTCTCATAATGGCCTTATTGATTGTACCAATGGCTTTATCGATTACACCTCTTGTACTTAGCTTCGGATACTATCCATCATTTATACTCTTTATCTTGTGTGCAATCCTTATTGCGATGGTGATGATTATTATCTCTATTTTTGTCATTACCGCTGTGCAAAAGAAAACACTCAATGAAAATTTAGGGAAAGTCATGGCAATTATTACGGCTGTTTCACAATGTATGGCACCTGTAGGTCAGGTCATATATGGTGTCATATTTGAAGCTTTTAGTATAAAGGTTTATGTTCCTATACTGTTTGTAAGTATTGCGATGATTGTAATGACCGTTGTAGTGAAAATGGTATTAAGAAATGAGGGGGAAATAACATCTCCTAAAGGAACGAAGGATATACAAAGTGGTATTTGAATTGCAATCTTTAGGTTTCGGATATCTATAGAGTTATGAAAAAATAAACGTGTATAAAATCCATTATCTATTTAGCATAAGGATTTTATACACGTCTATAAATGATTATTTATTAGGTTCTACATGCTTGCTTCGCATTGCAAAGTAAATAGGAAGACCTAAAGCGGTTAAGCCGATACCACATAATGCTAGCAACGTTTGTGTGAAAAGAGTATTAATAACGATAAATGATCCGCCTAAAATGGAAATTATAGGGATAATAGGGTATAGCGGTACTTTGTAAGGACGCACAAGATCTGGTTCTCTTTTACGTAAAATGAATACTGCTACGAAAGTCATTGTATAGAATATCCATATAACAAACACTAACATATCTGTTAATGTGTTGAATCCACCGATAACCATCATGATAATCGAAACACATAACATAAAGATTCCAGAATTATAAGGAACGTGGCCATTTTTAGATAATGTTGCAAACCATTTACTAAACGGTAGTTTATTTTCTAATGCCATTGCATAAGGGATACGCATTCCTGTCATGATATATCCATTGATTGTTCCAAATACGGAAATTAAAATACCGATTGTAACTAATTTTCCTCCCATTGCTCCAAATAAAATTGTCGCTACTTGAGATGCAGGTGTATCAGTTCCTGCAAGTGCTGTTGCAGACATTACCATAAGGAAAGCAATATTAATGAGTAAGTAAACAACCATAACAGTAGATAATCCGATTACGATTGCTTTAGGTAAGTCTCTTTTAGGGTTTTTCATTTCTCCAGCGATATTTCCTACATGAATCCATCCATCATAAGCAAACATTGTTGCAAGTAAGCCAGATCCAAGTGCAGAAATAAATGATTTACCTGGTCCTGCTTCAACTGGAAACAGTTGTAGAGTTACATCGCCTTTATGCAATAATCCAAAAATAATAAGTAATGCTAAAGGAACTAATTTACAAATAGTTGATACCATTTGAATTCCGCCGGCAGCTTTCGCTCCTAAGGAGTTCATAAAGGTTACGAAAGCTGCAGTAATAATGGCAACTCCAATAATCATCAATTTATGTTCATTCGCATTTAATCCAAATAAACTAACTGCTTGTGTTCCGAAAATAATTGCAAGTGCTGCAATATTGGCAGGGAAGTAAATAACAGTTTGTGCCCAGCCTAGTAGGAAAGCAGTTAAGTTTCCATAAGTGCGTTTTAGATATGCCATCATTCCACCTGTTTCAGGAATAGCTGCTGAAAGCTCGGCTGCAGTTAAACCTGAGCAAACAGTTAAGATTCCTCCAATTACCCATGCGAGTAATCCTAAACTTGCTGACCCAGTTACGCCGTATAATGCAGTAGGTTTAAAAAATACACCTGCTCCAATAACAGTACCAATAACAGTGGTTAATGCTGCGAAGAAGCCAATCTCTTTTTTTAGTTGTTCTTGTGACATCATAATCACTCCTGTTTCGCAAAATACATACAATCTCTAATGAATTCATTTTTGTCTCAATTTTAATAGTATACCCTCTCATTTTTTTAATAGTGCTTTATATTGTAAGATTTAATTTTATTTGTGATATCATTCACAAGTTTATAGAAATATATACGTCTTATAAAGGTATTTCCATATTATTCAATGTGAAGATGTTCACAAATGTAAATAAAAAAATAAAATTGCGGTTTATTTGAATTCATAAGAGATGTTACTCGTGACAAAGTCTAGCATACTTAAAAAGTGGTTTCAATGCTTCTTTGTAAGAAAAAATTTATTTTAAATATAAAAAAAAACATTTTGTGAACTATTTCACAGAGTGTTGACTCATCATTTTTCTAAGTGTATCTTGTAGGTGTGAACAGCGATCCAGACAAACGAGGAAATGTAAGAACGTTTGTCTGGATCGTATAAAAATAATGTAATGGTGTATATTACATTTTAAAAGTAAAAGGATGTGGCAGCATGAAAATTGGCGTAGTAAAAGAAATTAAAAAAGGTGAAGCTCGTGTAGGGATGACACCAGAAAATGCCCAGAAATTAATTGAAGCTGGACATGAAGTATTAATAGAAAAAGATGCTGGTCTAGGATCAGGTTATACAAATGAAGAATATACAAATGCAGGTGCTACTTTAGTTAATCAAGAGCAAGCCTGGGATGTTGATATGGTAGTAAAAGTAAAAGAACCTTTAGTGGAAGAATATAAATATTTTAAGAAAGACTTAATTGTTTGGGGATTTTTACATTTAGCAGCTTCAAAAGAGTGTGTGGAAGCGATGAGAAAAGCGGGAACAACAGCTATTGCTGGAGAAACAATTAGTGAAAATGGAGTTTTAACATTATTAAAACCGATGAGTGCAATTGCTGGGCGTCGTGCAGTGTTTATGGGAGCTTATTATTTAGAAAAACAACATGAAGGAGAAGGTATTTTATTATCAGGAATAGAAGGTATTCCAGCTGGTAATGTTGTAATTTTAGGCGGAGGTAACGCTGCAATTAATGCTTGTGATATGGCCGTTGGAATCGGTTGCCACGTAACGATTTTAGAGTTAAATCAAACACAAATTGCTTATTTAAAAGAAAAATACGCAAATGATCAAGTTGAAGTTATCGAATCTACTACTGAAAACTTAGAGAAAGCTATTAAAACTGCAGATTTATTTATTTCAACAATTTTAATTCCGGGTGCTAGACCACCAAAAATTGTGAAAGAGTACATGATTCAGTCCATGAAGCCGGGCAGTGTTGTTGTTGATATTTCAATCGATCAGGGTGGAACGATTGAAACGATTGATCACTATACAACACATAATGATCCTGTATTTATTAAGCACGATGTCATTCATTATGCTGTACCAAATATGCCAGGGGCAACTCCACGTACTTCTACTATGGCATTAGCGAATGGAAATATCGATTATTTATTAGCGATTGCGAACGATGGTTTAGAAGAGACGATTCAAAACAAACCTTCATTAGTACATGGTATCAATATTTATAAAGGAACCATCACTTATGAAAATCTAGGAACAACGTTAGGGTTAGATTATAAACAATTGAAAGAAGTGTTATAATATGATTACTAAAACTTTGCCGCTAAATATTGATGATATTAAAAATGCCAAACAAATTCTTGATAGAAACGCTCGTAAAACACCGCTTGTTAAATCCTTTTATTTAACAAGTAAAACAGGCGGGGAAATATATTTAAAATTAGAAAATATGCAATTAACAGGATCATTTAAATTTCGCGGGGCATTCAATAAAATTTCTACTTTAACAGATGAAGAAAAAGCTCGTGGAGTTATTGCTTGTTCTGCTGGTAACCATGCCCAAGGTGTTGCGTTATCTTCACATTTACTTGGAATTAAAAGTAAAATTGTAATGCCAACTTCTGCTCCAAAAGCGAAAGTTGAAGCAACGAGAGGATACGGCTCAGAAGTCATTTTATATGGTGATACGTTTGATGATGCAAAAGCAAAATGTGAAGAAATTATAAAAGAAACTGGAGAAACATATTTACATCCATATGATGATGTACAAGTTATGGCAGGTCAGGGAACAATTGGCCTCGACATTCTTGATGATATGTGGGATGTTGATACTGTAATTGTACCTATTGGCGGCGGCGGAATTATTGCTGGTATCGCGGTAGCACTTAAAACTTTTAATCCTTCAATTAATATAATCGGTGTTCAAGCTGATAATGTTCATGGAATGAAAGCTTCGTATGATAAAGGTGAAATTGTAGAGCATTATGAAGCACCAACTATTGCTGATGGTTGCGCAGTAAAAATTCCAGGAAACTTAACTTTTGAAATCGTAGAAGAATTAGTAGATGATATTGTAACTGTATCAGAAGATGAGTTAGAAGTAGCTATGAAAGATTTATTACAACGCGGAAAAGCTGTTGTAGAAGGCGCAGGAGCATTAGCGACAGCTGCTCTTCTTGCTGGTAAAGTTGATTCCTATATAAAAGGAAAAAAAGTAGTAGCGATTATTTCTGGTGGAAATGTTGATTTAACTCGTATTTCTAGCGTATGTGAGCATTTCTTTGCGAATGAAGTAAAGTAATAATCTAAAATTTGTTAAATAAAAAATGAGACTAAGAAATATGTTCATAGAACACGAGAAGAGCTAAGAGAAATCCTCTTAGCTCTTCTTAATAAGAGGGGGGTAAGTCTTATAGTTAATCTATTTAAAAAGAAATCTGTTGCCCAATTGTTAAGAGAAAGTCAAAGTAAGACTTTAACGAAAACATTAGGGGCGTTTGATTTAACAATGTTAGGTATTGGTGCGATAATTGGTACAGGAGTTCTTGTGCTCACTGGATTGGTTGCGGCAAGAGATGCTGGACCAGCAGTGATTTTTTCATTTATGATTGCAGCAATTGTTTGTGGATTTGCAGCTTTATGCTATGCCGAAGTCGCTTCTACACTTCCGGTATCAGGTAGTGTATACACATATTCATATGCAACAATTGGAGAGTTTGTAGCACATTTAATGGGATGGACGTTACTATCCGTATACGTTGTAACAACCGCAGCAGTAGCTGGTGGATGGACTGGGTATTTTCACAACTTAATAAGTGGATTTGGATTAGAGATACCGAAAGCATTATTAACAATCCCATCACAGGGCGGTATTGTGAATTTGCCAGCAGTAATGATTACACTTGTACTAACATGGTTATTATCACGTGGGACGAAAGAAAGTAAACGTGTGAATAATGCAATGGTGTTAATTAAAATTTGTATTGTTATATTATTTATTGCCGTTGGTGTGTTCTATGTAAAACCAGCAAACTGGATTCCATTTGCACCGTATGGCTTAAGCGGCGTTTTTGCAGGAGGAGCGGCTGTATTCTTTGCTTTCTTAGGATTTGATGCGCTAGCAACTTCAGCAGAAGAAGTAAAAAATCCGCAGCGCGATCTACCAATCGGTATTATTGCATCATTAGTAATTTGTACAATTATTTATGTCGCAGTGTGTCTTGTAATGACTGGAATGGTATCTTATAAAGAATTAGATGTACCAGAAGCAATGGCTTATGTATTAGAAGTTGTGGGACAAGATAAAGTGGCAGGCATAATTGCATTCGGAGCTGTAATTGGAATTATGGCGGTAATCTTCGCTTACATTTATGCAACAACACGCGTATTCTTTGCGATGAGCCGTGATGGTTTATTGCCAGAAGCTTTCGCGAAAATCAATAAAAAAACGGAAGCGCCGTCGTTTTCAACTTGGTTAACCGGAATGGGTAGTGCTTTAATTGCTGGATTTATTGATTTGAAAGAGTTATCAAATTTAGCGAATATTGGGGCACTCTTAACGTTTGCGATGGTGGGGGTATCTGTTATCATTCTTCGTAAAAGGCATCCAGACTTGCAGCGGGGATTTATGGTACCACTTGTACCGCTTGTACCGATTATTTCAATTGTATGTTGTTTATTTTTAATGGTTAACTTGCCTTTAACAACGTGGTTGTATTTTGGAATTTGGTTAGCAATTGGAGCATTTGTATACTTTGCTTATTCAAAAAAACATAGTCATTTGAGAAAAGAAACTATTTCAGAAGATAAATGTAAAGGAATAAATTGAAGAGAAAAGTTTTTTGTATACTTGCATGTTATTTCATGCCCCAAAATATATTACTATTTTTGAAGAAGTGCAGTTTGTAATCTATTTAATAGTAAAGTCTACTATACGAGAATATGTCATAATAATTTTAATATTTACCTATCGTTCGAAGCGTCTTCAAAAAAGTCTAATGGAGTTGGCAGTATACATCAATATATAAAGTGAAACTTCCATTAATGGGGGGATTCTTCATCCCCCACTGATGGAAAGCCCTCACCAATCGGGCTTTTACGGGCAGTTGTCCCCCACCTATCTTCTTCGTTTCTCTCTAAATCTGAAGGTGGGGGTCTTACTGCCCGTTAATGCGGGATAAATTCATTTTGATTTTTTCAGTATATAAGTGCTGCTAGGGAGAAAAAAGTGCCTTGCACTCGTTTTCTCCCTTTGTTTTCAGCATTGCCCGCGGCAGGAAAAGGTTCTGACCGCAACTGTGCATCATGGCTAGATGCTTTTGTCCATCTAAAAAGAAAAGGGTTTATATGCATGGCCAGATGCTCTCGCCCCCCTAAAAAGAAAGAGGGTTTATATGTGGATTTTTTAATTTGTATTTATATAGATAAGAATGACCGGTCTTTCTTTGATTATTAAACTTGTAATAAGGTATAATACAATGTAGTGAATAAATGTGACATCTTCAATTTGTCTTTTTTGTGAACAATATGAAATATAATGAAAAATTGTTGAAGAAACAGCATATTTTATATTACTATTTTTTATGTAGATTCAAAGTTGAAAGAGAGTGGAACAAGTATGGGACGTAAGTGGAACAATATTAAAGACAAAAAAGCGTCAAAGGATGCAAATACGAGTCGTATTTATGCAAAGTTTGGACGTGAAATTTATGTAGCAGCAAAACAAGGGGAACCAGATCCAGAATCTAACCAGACTTTAAGAGTTGTACTTGAACGTGCAAAAACGTACAGCGTACCGAAAACAATTATTGACCGTGCGATTGAAAAAGCAAAAGGCGGTTCAGAGGAAAGCTATGACGAACTTCGTTATGAAGGCTTCGGACCAAATGGATCAATGGTAATCGTAGATACATTAACAAATAACGTGAACCGTACTGCAGCAGATGTACGTGCTGCATTTAGCAAAAATGCTGGTAACATGGGAGTAAACGGATCAGTAGCGTATATGTTTGATGCAACTGCTGTTATTGGTCTTGAAGGTAAGACAGCAGATGAAGCACTTGAAATCTTAATGGAAGCAGATGTAGATGTGCGTGACATCTTGGAAGAAGAGGAAGCAGTTATCGTTTATGCAGAGCCGGATCAATTCCATGCAGTGCAAGAGGCATTTAAAAATGCTGGCATAACTGAATTTACAGTTGCAGAACTAACAATGCTTGCACAAAGCGAAGTAACACTTCCAGAAGATGCACAAGTAAAATTTGAAAAAATGATCGATGCATTAGAAGATTTAGAAGATGTTCAGCAAGTGTACCACAATGTTGATTTAGGTGAATAATATAACAAGGCAGACCTTAAAGCTTGATAAATCAAGGTTTGTATCATTATGATAGCCTAAATTTACAATGTAAAATATTGTCAATTATGATAAACGTGACGATATTAACCGTAATTAATTACGATAAACGCTTTCTCATGGGTAGATTGTAAAATCACTCATTGAGGAGGCGTTTTTTTGTTATTAAAAGATTTATTAAAAGAATTTTTATTCCATGTACAAATCAAAGGACATACTCCTAGAACATTAAAAAGTAGGAAAACTAATATCACTGCTTTTTTTTAATATCTTGAAAATAAATTTGAGGTAATCGAGCTGGAAGAAATCAAAGCTTTGCATATTAAACAGTATGTCTACCATTAAGCTTCCATAAAGAATATCGACAAATTAATGGAAGAAGGAATAACTGAGGATTTTTTAACAAGAAAATTATGATTGCATTCGCTGAAAAATTGTTCGTCTTTATGTGTTTGAATGGAACTTACCTTCAATTCAAACAAGGTTATGAATCTATGATTGAAGATGTTAAAAAATCGTATCATCAAAAAATTGAACAAAATGTTAATGAGGAATTAGCAGGGTTATCATGGAACATGTAAAAACGAGCCATACTATAGGTTCGTTTTTTTAGCACTTATTTTGCATACAGAATTATTTTCACTTGTAAATAGATGATAGTATTATATAATGAAAACAATGTTTTACCAATAAACGGTAATGGAGAGGGTGGGATAAATAAACAAACAAAACGTATCATCGGCAATGGACGTATTAACGAATTTATTCTATGTACATCAAGATACATATATGGGAATCAAAACTATGGAATTTTATGTGGAGATTAGATTACTATAAGATGAAAGATTAATAGCGAATGCACTCGAGGCAAAAAAATCGTTCGATTAGATTAATGTTATAAAACTACTTAATGTGACATCTACCGAACGAATTGAGAATATACTTAGGGGGAATTTCAAGTGAAAACATTTGGTAAAGTATTATTAGCAGGAACTTTAGCTTTAGGCGGTTTAACGGTGATGAATTTAGAAACACCAAAAGCACATGCAGATGAAAACTGTCGTTACATCTGTGGTCCTAGCGAAACGGTGAACAATTTCACGATTCAATTACATGCTACGGAACACCATATGGGGCAAAATATCATCGTAAAAACTACCAATGATAAAGCTTATGATGTACATTACAAAGCTTCTATCGAAAAGCAATACGCAACTGGTTGGGGTTATTATGATGCTGATTTCAACTGGGGTTCTATGTTACCAGCTGGGACAAATGAAGAAATTATCGTTTCAACAGGTAATGGCGAATCAATTTCGGAAACAGGCACGTTCCGTGTGAAAATTGAAGTCACAAATGTTGACGGTTCAATTGACACAATTTACACAGCGCCAGTTAAATTGTTAAATTAAATAATAATTATGGTGATATAAAAAGAAGGTTCGTAATAGTATTACGAACCTTTAACTGTAAAGAAAAGTAACAAAGGCTTATAATAAATAAAGATAGATAAAAAGGAGTGAGGTAGTATGAAAAAAGAAATTATCGAACGTTTTACAAGATATGTTAAGGTGGATACACAATCTGATGCAGAAAGTCATACTGTACCATCAACGCCTGGCCAAATTGAATTTGCGAAGCAACTAGTAGAAGAGCTGAAAGCAATTGGATTATCGGAAGTAACGATGGATAAGAATGGCTACGTGATGGCGACGCTTCCTCCAAATACGGACAAGCAGGTTCCTGTAATTGGATTTTTAGCTCATTTGGATACAGCTACGGATTTTACAGGGAAGAATGTTAAGCCGCAAATTCATGAAAATTTTGATGGGAAGGCAATTACGTTAAATAAGGAGCTAGGTGTTGTATTAACACCAGAATTATTTCCAGAGCTCCCATCTTATCAAGGTCATACATTAATTACAACCGATGGAACAACGCTCCTTGGTGCAGATGATAAAGCGGGCATTGCAGAAATTATGACAGCAATGAATTATTTATTACATAAACCACAAATTAAACATGGGAAAATTAGAGTAGCATTTACACCTGATGAAGAAATTGGCCGCGGTCCATCTCATTTTGATGTAGAAACTTTTGGGGCTTCATTTGCGTATACAATGGATGGAGGTCCGCTAGGTGGATTAGAATATGAAAGCTTTAATGCTGCTGGTGCCAAGCTCACTTTTAAAGGGAATAGTACTCATCCTGGAACAGCTAAAAATAAGATGGTAAATGCCAATAAGCTCGCGGTGGAATTTCACGGGCAACTACCGGTAGAAGAAGCACCGGAATATACAGAGGGATACGAAGGATTCTATCACCTTATTTCTATAAATGGTGATGTGGAGCGAAGTCAATCTACTTACATTATTCGTGATTTTGACCGCGAAAATTTTCATGCTCGAAAAGAGAGAATAACAGCCATTACAAAACAGATGCAAGAGAAGTATGGTACAGAAAATATTATTCTTGAGATGAATGATCAGTATTACAATATGCTTGAAAAAATTGAACCGGTGAAAGAAATTGTTGATATTGCATATGAAGCAATGAAAAATCTTGATATCGAACCAAATATTCAACCAATTCGCGGAGGAACTGACGGTTCGCAGTTATCGTATATGGGTTTACCAACACCAAATATTTTTACTGGTGGGGAAAACTACCACGGTAAATTTGAATATGTATCTGTAGATAATATGGAAAAAGCCGTTCAAGTTATTATTGAAATTGCACGATTATTTGAAGAAAAAGCTTAAAAGACAAAACCCCGAATAGTGTTCCTATTCGGGGTTTTGGATTATATAGAATTATTTATATAAATCCGTATTAATTTTTTAGAGTGTAATGGATAAAGAACTCGCCATAAAGTGAGACTTCCATTTTATCTTACCTCTTTTATAGGGTTCGTTGTTCAAAAATTAGTAGGTGTAAAAGAAAAAGATTTATGAGGAATATGGATTTCTAACTATTATTTTCTATTTTTTGTTAAAACTTTGCAAATTATTCTTGAAATAATTTTAGTCTATGCATATAATCAATAGTGATAATAATTATCATTATCACTATTGGTGGTTAAGGGGGATTAAAAGATAATATGTTTAATAGGTAAAGTGAAGAATGTGCGTGTCAATATTGGCGAATTGTACTGCAATACATAGATAAGAATACTATTTTATTAGATTGACAAAGTTATAAATTTTTATTTTTGAAAGGAGCACTTTTTAATATGAACAAAAAGTTATTTACACTAGGAATGGTTACAGTATTAAGTTTAGGTCTTGCTGCATGTAATAGTGCAGAAAAAAGCTCAAGTGAGAAGAAAACGGAAAGTGTAGAAGCTACAGCAAAGAAAGATGAAAAACAGAAAATCACATACCTTGGTAAAGAATATACAGTACCTGCAAAAGTAACAAAAATTGCAACAGCTAGTTTAGAATCAATGGAAGATGCAGCCATACTTGGAGTGAAACCAGTAGCTGCAATTACAGTAGGTGGGAAAATACCTGACTATTTAGCTAAAGATTTAAAAGGTGCAGAATCTATTGGTGAAAAAATGCAGCCGAATTTTGAAACACTACTTAAATTAAAGCCAGATGTTATTACATCTAGTTCTAAATTCCCAGCAGAGACAGCGGAAAAATTTACAAAAGTAGCACCAACATTCCCTGTTTCTCATATTTCAACACATTGGGAAGATAACCTAAAATTAATGGGTGAGCTAACTAGTAAAAAAGATAAAGCGGAAAAAATTATAAAAGATTATAAAGCGGATGCTGCGAAAACGAAAGAAAAAGTAGCAGATAAATTAAAAGATAAAAAAGTTGTTGTAATAAGATTGAGAGAAGGAAGCATTAATCTGTATCCAGAAGATGTTTATTTCAATCCAGTAATTTATAAAGATTTAGGCTTAACGGCTCCTGAAGCGATTAAAGCAGTTAAAAAGCAAGAAAAAATTGCTTTAGAAAAGTTTGCAGAAATGAATCCGGATTATATCTTTGTTCAATTTGAAGGAAGCGAAAATAAAGATAATCCGAAAACGCTAGAAGATTTACAAAGCAATCCAATTTGGCAAAGTATTAACGCTGTAAAAGATGAAAAAGTATTCGTAAACGCTGTTGATCCGATGGCACAAGGCGGTACAGCTTGGAGTAAAACAGCTTTCTTAAAAGCTGCAGAAAAAAACTTATCTAAATAAATAGTAAGGTGCGTTGAATGATATGCGGAAAATGAATGCGGTACCAATGATGATTTTATGTTTGGCACCTGTGTTAATTTTATTAACGATTATGTTATCCATATTGTATGGAGCAAAAAATATTACTTTTGAAACAGCTTGGAATGCGCTATTCCATTTTGATTCAGGAAATGTAAATCATAATATTATTATTACATCTCGTTTACCGAGAGCAATTGGTGCGTTATTAGTAGGAGCATTTTTGGCCATATCAGGAGCACTTATGCAGGGGATGACAAGAAACTATCTTGCATCCCCTTCTATTATGGGTGTGACAGAGGGGTCAGTGTTTGTTATTACGATTTGTATGGTATTTATTCCAGGGATGTCTTCAGTGAATATGATTCTATATTCTATGCTTGGTTCGGCATTAGGAGCGGGAATTGTTTTTGGATTTGGTTCATTGCTTCGAAATGGATTATCGCCGGTTCGTTTAGCTATTATAGGAACTGTTATAGGAACATTTTTAAATAGTACGGCAATAGCAATTGCATCTTATTTCCAACTTTCTCAAAATGTTAGTTTTTGGTACAATGCGAAGTTGGATCAAATCGATCCGAAGATATTAAAATTATCTATTCCATTTGGTGTTATTGGTATTGTTTTGGCACTTGTGATTTCAAAATCTATTACAATTCTCTCGTTAGGAGAAGAGGTTTCGATTAATTTGGGCCAACGTACAAAACTTGTGAAAGTTGCTGCAATCCTATCTGTTGTTTGTTTAACAGGTACTGCTGTAGCTGTAGTTGGAAAGGTGGGTTTTGTAGGATTAATCATCCCTCATATTACTCGTTTTTTAATTGGAGTAGACTATAGGTGGATTATACCGTGTGCTGGTATAATAGGCGGAGTTTTTCTCGCTTTATGTGATGTATTGAGTAGATTTGTAAATTATCCATTTGAAACACCAATAGGGGTCGTTACTTCATTGATTGGAGTTCCTTTCTTCCTTTATTTAATTCGAACAAGAGGAGGAGAGAAACATGCATAGAGATTCATGGCAGTGTTATATGGTCACATTTAGTGTAATCCTGTTTTTAGTTATAGTTGCCATTTATATTAGTTTAACGAATGGTACATTTGATATGACAGTTATGGATATAATTCGGACGATATTTCGAATAAATCCTGTGCCTGAACATGATTTAGTTATATTTGATTTTAGGCTTCCCAGAATAGTAATTGCGGCGTTAGTAGGGTTTGGTCTTGGCGTTGCGGGAGCTGCTATTCAGGGAGTTACACGAAACGGATTGGCAGATCCAGGTATTTTAGGAATTAATGCGGGTGCAGGGGCGGCTATTGTTGTCTTTATGTTTTTCTTTCAAGGACAAATCAAGAGTACAGACTGGTTTTCTATTATGCTTCTGCCGTTATTTGGCTTGGCCGGGGGACTTGGTTCTGCAATCTTAATTTATATGTTTTCTTGGAAAGGCGGAAGATTAGATTCACAACGCCTATTATTAACAGGAATAGCAATTGGTTACGGTCTTAGTTCTTTCTCTGTATATTTATCTTTGAAAATGAAAGCTACTGATTTTGAAATGGCAGCAGTTTGGGTCTCAGGGAGCATATATAATGCAAATTGGAAATATATTATTGCGATGTTACCATGGTTAATTATTTTAGTGCCTATTATACAAAGGAAAGCATATTTACTCGATATGTTTCAACTAGAAGAGACGAGTATAAAAAGTCTCGGAATTTCAGTCGAAAAAGAGAAATCCATTTTATTATTAAGCGGTATTGGGATAGTGAGTGCTTGCGTTTCTGTTTCTGGAAGTATTGGATTTGCTGGGCTGATGGCACCGCATATTGCAAAACGTCTCGTTGGAATTCATCATAATCAAGTTATTCCGATATGTGGTGTGATTGGTATGTTACTTGTTATTGTTTCTGATTTTATTGCAAAGACTGTTTTCGCACCAATAGAGTTACCGGTTGGAATTGTCATTTCTATCATTGGTGTACCGTATTTTCTATATTTGTTATTTAAAGCGAAAGCGTAAAAGGAGTGAAGATGAGTGAGTGTTTTAAGTACAGAAAATTTAGAAACGAGCTATGAAAAGCTTACGGTATTTCGTGATTTAAATGTAGAAATACAAGAAGGAAAAGTGACGACGATTATTGGGCCAAATGGATGCGGGAAATCTACGCTACTAAAAACAATGGGGCGAATTTTAAAGCAGAAAAGTGGAAAGGTCTACTTGCAAGGACAAGATTTACATACCATTTCAACAAAACAAATTGCGAAGCAACTTGCGTTATTACCACAAAATCCAATTGCTCCATCAGAATTAAAAGTAGAAGAGCTTATTTCTTACGGACGATATCCGCATCGTAATAATGTGAATAAATTATTATCAAAAGATAAAGAAATGATTGAATGGGCAATGGAAATTACAAATACCACTCCTTTTCGCAACCGTCAAATTGGAAATTTATCAGGAGGACAAAGACAAAAAGTATGGCTAGCAATGGCTTTAGCACAAGAAACGGAAGTTTTACTATTAGATGAACCAACAACTTATCTTGATATGGCTCATCAGCTAGAAGTACTGCAAATTGTTGAACGATTGAACCAAGAACATAAATGTACAGTTGTTATGGTTTTACATGATATTAATCATGCAGCACGTTTTTCACATGAAATCATTACGATGAAAGCAGGGGGAATCATTAAGATTGGGAGCCCATTAGAAATCATTACAAATGAAGTATTGAAACGTGTGTTTCATATTGATGCAAGGGTAATGATAGATCCTTATAATGGTGCTCCGGTGTGCTTTGGGTATGATAGTGCATTACAAGAAGGATGTGCAAAAGTTTATGCAACAAATTAAACATGTAAGAGGAGGGCGACAATGCAGCCTGTACCAGAGACACAAAATGTCGTAATTTCTAACACAGAGCAATGGATGATGTATTCGAAAAGAGAAAATCGTCAGTATCAAATTTATATAGCAAAGCCGAAACAGCCAGAACCACCTTCAGGTTATCCTATTATTTATGTATTAGATGGGAATGCTTTTTTTCAAACGTTTGAAGAAGCTGTGCGCATCCAAGCAGTTAGATCTGAAAAAACAGGAATTGTACCAGCAATTATTGTTGGAATTGGCTATCAAATAAAAGAAAGTTTTTCTTCTACATATCGATTTTATGATTTCACTCCTCCAGCATCATCTCTTATTTTGCCGCCAAAACCAGATGGTAAACCGTGGCCGGTAACAGGGGGAGCGAATCATTTTTTAGAGTTTATTCAAGAAGAGCTAAAACCTGAGCTTACTAAATATTTTCCGATTGATACAAAGAGACAAACATTATGCGGCCATTCGTTAGGTGGGTTATTTGCTTTACATGTCTTATTTACAAACATACATGCATTTCAAACATACTTTATAAGCAGCCCTTCTATTTGGTGGAATAATCAATCCGTTTTAGAAAAAGAATCTAATTTTATAAATGAATTAAATAAAATAGATTCTGAGATTGGTGTATTTCTTACAGTGGGGTCATTAGAAAAAGATCATATGGTTCAAGATGTAAATGCGTTATCTGATCGATTATACAAGATGCGGCATAGCAGATTACGATTCTCGTTTCGTGAGGCTGAGGGAGAAAATCATGGATCTGTAGTACCGACTGTTTTAAGTCGGGCGCTACGTTTTATATTTCACCCATAAATAATAGAGATACTGTTTACTATTATTTATATAGTTTGGCTTTAAATAGTAAGAAAATAAGGTCATAGTGTATACACTATGACCTTATTTTTATGAATCAATTTGGTTTGTTTGTTCTTCTGCAATTTGTATTTTACTTGGCCAAAATGCAAATCGCCCAAGTAAAGCAGTGATAGCAGGTACTAAGAAAGGACGAACGATGAAGGTATCCATTAACACACCTAATGCAGTGATTAGCCCAAATTGTACAAGTACTTGAATTGGTAAGGTAGCAAGTACGGCAAAGGTAACAGCGAGTATTACACCTGCTGAGGTAATAACACGACTTGTTTCTTGAACCCCCTCTCGAATTGCTTGTTTTAGTGGCATTGTTTTTCTTTTTTTCCAAATGCTTGAGATCATAAAGATGTTGTAATCTTCACCAAGAGCAACTAAAAATACAAAGGAGTACAGAGGGATAGCGCCTTGAATTGCTTCTGCTCCCATTATATGATGAATAATTAACCACCCGAGTCCTAGAGCTGAAGCAAATGATAGTATAACAGTAGCCATTAAATACAGCATAGCTGTAATAGAGCGTAAGTATACAACGAGTAATAGCGAGATAAGACCAATGATAATCGGGATGATTAGGCTTGAATCTTTATTGCTTGTTATCATTGTGTCATATTGAGTAGCAGTTTGACCGGCAATCCAAACTCTCGAATGTACGTCTGTTATACCAGTTTTCATTAAAGCGTCTTCAGCTGCTTTGTGAAATTTAGGAATTTCGTTCATTGCTTCAGGCGAATATGGATTAATAGCAAAATTCACATGATATACTTTTAAATTTTCATGTATTTTTCCGCTTTGTGGTTGAGAGATTGCACCAATTTTCGTATTTTTCTTCAATTCAGATTCGATAGCTACTTCTTTTCCTTTTGTATCAATTACTAATTGAACGGGAGCTAATTTTCCAGGAGAATAAGCTTGAGAAATAAGACTAAATCCTTCACGAGAAGGCATCTTTTCTGGAAATGAAGACAATAAATCATATGTATATTTTACTTGAGTCGAAAAAAATGCAGATTCTACAAAAGATAATATTTTACAAAGAGTTGGTTGAATTGTTTTTGATGGGGATTGTTTTGAAGGAATAATGATTGGAGGATCTTTCCTACCGATGGGACAGAAAAAACTTTGGGTAATGCGGCCTTGGACTGAAAATATTCTTGTTATAACTTGGATAAAGTAGATGTAAATAACAATAAGAGGTACAGGTGAAGATGGATCAATTAGGAGATTCCATTATATGTAATCAATATTACCACAGTGTATATAAAATATTTTTCTTGACTTTTTATACGAATATTAGGAAAATAATAAAAAAAGAAAGGAGGGGTAACGTTGGAGGAATATGTGCTAGATATATATAATTTTTTGTATACGACTGATTGGGAAGATATCATGTCAATTGTAAGTATTGTATTATGTATTCAATTCCTATTTTTATATGGGAAAATGAATAGTGCTAATTTTTCTTTAACGTCCCCGTCCGACATACAAGGAGAAATATCACTAAGACAGACAAACTTGAAGCATGTATATTTCCCTATAATTATTATGCTCTTTATTCGTTATATTACCGCTGTTGTAAAGAAAAAAGAAGGAGACGACCACTATCATCCAATTTGTCATCTGAATTTTAAATGAATGATACAAGGAGGAGATTCGTATGTGGATTCGTTTCGTATTAATTGGTTTCTTTTCATTAACAGCAATGTCTCTGATTGGTTTTCAATTAACTGAGATTTTTCAAGCATATAGCGATATGTTTCTTAATAAAAACTAATGTGAGTGTTATAGTTTGAAATTTTTAGTGTGAAACGATACAATCCTTCTTAAGTGGTAAAAGACTTAAGGAGGATTTTTTATCTTTTCATTTAAATATCGATAAGAACAGCGCTGATGGGAGTTTTACGTTATATAATTATTCAAACATTTGTCACATTTACAATATTGATAATATGTTAAAATAATGAAGCTACTGTATATTTTAAGAAAAATGAGGGAGTGAGTAATTTGACTGATCGTTCTGTGAAACAGAAGAGCTATGCTCCTGTTGTAATAACGCTTTCTGTGATCGTCAATGCGATTATTTTATTTTTGTTTTTTGGACCAGTTGGATACAAAGGAGAAGTGCATTTTGATGTAACAATTTTGCCACTTGTCAATGCGATTTGTAATAGTTTTACATTCGTGTTTTTACTAGCAGCGTTGTTCTCGATTATTAAAAAGAATGTAAAGCTACATAGAGGATTTATTCTTGCCGCATTTACAACAACATTAATATTTTGTGTTTCGTATTTAACGTATCATTATTTAGCGCCAGCAACGCATTTTGGTGGAGAAGGAATCATTAAATATGTATATTTCTTTATTTTAATTACGCATATTTTCCTTGCTGCTATTATTGTGCCGCTTGCATTATTTTCTTTAGTATATGGATTTACAAATCAATTGACTCGTCATCGTAAAATTGTACGTTGGACGATGCCAATCTGGTTATATGTAAGTCTTTCTGGAGTTATCGTATACTTAATGATTTCACCTTATTATTAAAAGAGTCTCAGTTTTAGCTGAGATTCTTTTTTTGTATAAGCATATTTTTTTATAAAAAACTAAATATATGATATACAAAAGTATAGTTACTTTTATCTAGAAAGGATGAAGTGTATGCAAAATTTTATGTTTCGTAATCCAACAAAGCTTATTTTTGGAAAAGGACAATTAGAACAATTAAAATTAGAAATACCTCAATACGGGAAAAAGGTGTTACTCGTATATGGCGGTGGAAGTATTAAACAAAATGGAATTTACGATAACGTGATATCTATGTTAAAAGAAATAGATGCAGAAATTTTTGAGTTAAGTGGAGTGGAACCTAACCCGCGTTTATCGACAGTAAACAAAGGGATTCAAATTTGTAAAGAAAATGATATCGAGTTTGTTTTAGCTGTGGGCGGTGGAAGTGTAATAGATTGCACAAAAGCTATTGCCGCTGGTAGTAAGTATGATGGAGATGCGTGGGATCTTGTTACGAAAAAAGCTATCGCAAAAGAAGCGTTACCTTTTGGAACAGTATTAACTCTAGCTGCAACAGGTTCTGAAATGAATGCAGGTTCAGTTATTACAAATTGGGAAACAAATGAGAAATATGGCTGGGGGAGTCCAGTAACATTTCCGCAATTTTCTATTTTAGATCCGAACCACACAATATCTGTACCGCGTAACCAAACAATTTACGGTATTGTTGATATTATGTCGCATGTACTCGAGCAATATTTTCACCAAGGTACAAATACGGCATTGCAGGACCGCTACTGTGAATCAATTTTACAAACGGTTATTGAGACAGCTCCGAATTTGCTGCATGATTTAGAAAGTTATGAGCATCGTGAAACGATTTTATATTGCGGTACAATGGCGTTAAATGGTATTTTGGCGATGGGCGTAAGCGGGGACTGGGCAACGCATAACATTGAGCATGCTGTTTCGGCAGTGTATGATATTCCGCATGGCGGTGGCTTAGCAATTTTATTCCCAAATTGGATGAAACATGTTTTACATGAAAATGTAGATCGTTTTAAACAATTTGCGATTCGAGTATTTCATGTTCAAACAGAAGGGAAAACTGATGTTGACATAGCATTAGAAGGAATTGAAGCATTGCGTCAATTTTGGAAATCTATTGGAGCGCCGGCTCGTTTAGCTGATTACAAAATTGATGAAGACCAAATTGATATTATGGCAGAAAAGGCAATGGCATATGGTGAGTTTGGACAGTTTAAAAAATTAAATAAACAAGATGTTGTAGCAATTTATCAAGCATCATTATAACGAAACAAAAACACTTCTTTAATAAAGAGGTGTTTTTTATTTGTTAATATTCTCACCAAACTATATATACAAGTTAAAAAAATGACATCAAAACCCCTTTCTTTTTAGGGGAGGACGAGAGCGTCTGGCCATGCATAGAAGCGGTCAGTTCCTTTTTCTGCCACATGCAAGGTTTAAAACAAAAGGAGAAAGCAAGTGCAGATCATGTTGTATTCCGCATAGCAGCGACTTATAAAGAAAAGCGGAAGCGGCTCGCTCAGAACAAGAGGGGGATGGAGCTTCTGACATAGAGGCGCTTTTTGCCTCGGCGGAAGACGCGAAGCCACCGACTGTTCTAGCCGCTGGAGTTAGACAAAGATGTTGAAAAATTAAAATGGATTTATATAGCAACTGTTAATGGAGTATTTATTGTAAAGTGAAGTGATAAAAGGGCACACGATGAATTTACAAGCCTCTTAAAAACATTCGTAAGCGAACTCATTAAACAATTAGATGAAGATGGAGGATTATTTAGAATGGATATATTGTTCGTCCTGTCAAAATGTTATATGCGGTGCAAAACTGAGTTTGGATATATTCGGTATTCATTGTGTCTGTTTCTTCATTTGTAAGTAGTATATGAAATGAGCGGAGTAAACAATTTAGTGCAAAGTATACCTCTTCCTGGGAGCGATCTATTTCATTTGTTGCTGTTGCTAAAATTAAATCTTCTATTAATGAGCGGAAATCAATAGTAGCTTGTCCAACTTTCATAGTATCATCTCCATTTTTGTTTTTACTATGTATATGAAGCGGTTGGACAAAACATGTAAAATAGATTATATTTTTTAACAAATATATTTGTAATTTCAATTACCGTAATAAGATAACTTGCATTTTGGCTATTAAAATTGGTAAGATTGGGTATAATAATCAGATGTATAACGTTACATAAAGAGAGTTGAAGTGTATGGGAACAGAAAAACAGGACAAAGTTGTTGTTATTATTGGACCAACTGCAGTTGGAAAAACAAAGCTTAGCATTGAATTGGCAAAAGCGTTAAATGGGGAAATTATAAGCGGCGATTCAATGCAAATCTATCGTAATATGGATATAGGTACGGCGAAAGTTACGGAAGAAGAGATGGACGGAATTCCGCATTATATGATTGATATAAAAAATCCAGAAGATTCCTTTTCTGTTGCTGAGTTTCAAGAACTTGTACGCGGTCATATAGAAGATATTACAAATCGTGGTAAACTACCTATAATTGTTGGTGGAACAGGTTTATATGTACAATCCGTGTTATATGATTACCAGTTTTCTGATGAGCCGGGAGATCATGCGTACCGTAAACAGTTAGAACAATTAGCAGAGGAACATGGTGTAGAGTATATACATGGAAAGCTGGGAGAGGTTGATCCAATAAGCGCAAAGCGTATTCATCCAAACAATGTAAGACGTGTCATTCGTGCTTTAGAAATTTTTCATACAACAGGGCAAAAAATGAGTGATCAATTAGAACAACAAGAAAATGAATTGTTATATGACGTTGCTTTAATTGGTCTAACAATGGATCGAGATTTATTATATAGTCGCATTAATTTACGTGTAGACATTATGATGGAGCAAGGTTTATTAGATGAAGTTAAGCGCTTGTATGAAGAAGAAATTCGGGATTGTCAATCTATTCAAGCGATTGGTTATAAAGAACTGTATGAATATTTTGATGGGAAAACTTCGTTAGAAGAAGCGGTAATCGCTTTAAAAACGAATTCTCGCCGCTATGCAAAACGACAATTAACTTGGTTCCGTAATAAAATGGATGTTGAGTGGTTTGATGTTACAAGTGGTGAAAAATTTCGAGAAATTTTACAGTACACAGAAGGAAAGCTACAACTTAAGTCGAATAATAAGTAGTAGAGAAAAAGAGGAGGATTCGACATGAAGCAATCAATCAATATTCAAGATCAATTTTTAAACCAACTCCGTAAAGAGAATACGTTTGTCACGCTGTACTTATTAAATGGCTTCCAACTTCGTGGTTTAATTAAAGGATTTGATAATTTCACTGTATTGTTGGAAACAGAAGGTAAGCAACAGCTTATTTATAAACATGCGATTTCTACATTTGTTCCACAAAAGAACGTTTCAATCGAATTAGAATAGTAAAGAATTGTACATAGCAAAAAGAGCGAATCATTCGCTCTTTTTTATTTGCGTGCCCAGCTAAGCCTGGGCACTTCTTACTGGTGGAAATCTCTTTAAAAATAAAGAAAACGCCTATTACGAGGCGTTCTCTTTTTGCTTTGCATAGTTATAATATCTTTTTAATGAAATCTTTGACTTGAAACCAATACGTTTTATAATTTCCTGTTCAGGAATGTGGTGTTGAATGAGTCGTAAAATAAATGTATTGCGTAAATGCTGACCAGAGATACCTTTGCGCAATCCTGCGCGTGCTACTTCAAGTCGAATCATTTTTTGTACGGAAATTTCTGTTAATGCTTTTGGAGCGTCATTTTCATATACCCAACGGAATGTATTTCGATTAAAATCAAAGGCTACAAATAATGGATCCGAGCTATGGTATTTTGGGCGTACTGGCTCGGGAATTTTTTTATAGTAATGATATAGCTTTTTTTTATCTTCTTCAGTTAATGAAATGACTCGTTCTATTCCAGAGACGGCGGGAATAGATAATGTATTATTTTCAAAATGGACATGCTGCATATTCAATGAGACAAGTTCTTGTAACGATAAACCGTAATCGAGCAGAAGCATAATAATGCATACGTTTCGATCCATGAGTAATGGACGTACAGGTCGTTGTTTATCTGACAGTCCTTCTAAAGAAGTTAAAATATATTTTAAACGCTGTTCTTCTTGTGGCGAAATGAAATCTTCATCTCGCAATGTACGATCTGGCTGTATGATAAGGTCCATGTCTTTTAGTGGGCTAGGCAAGTTTAAAAAATGATACAGTCGATTTAACACAATGAAAACACGGTGCATTGTTTTTTCGGAGTAATGCCGTTTTATTTTTAAGTCCGAAAAATAATCTTCATAGTCTTTTGGACAAAGAGTCTCCCATATATTATTAGAAGAAACTTTTTTGTTTTTTTGTAACCAATGAACAAAATCCTCGATGTCGTAGACGTATCGTTTAATAGTTGAAGGTTTTCGTCCCTTGTTTAATAAATAAGCAGAGAAAGCTTGTACTGTATCATTAATTTCTTTTGTTGACATAGTCCCACCTCCCTAGTTTTCTTATATTATAACAAAAATTTTCAGAAAATGTTTATTTCTTGGGAAAGCGCAAATGTTGACAATATTCGTCAGTGAAATGATAAAAATGAGGTGATTGTATGGAACAGTCGATGCGAAAGAAGAATAATAACCAAATTAACATTGTGCTGAATCACCGAAAGAAGGTTTCTGTTTCTTCTACAGAACAAAAGCAAAATCTCTCAACTGAAACTGTTACAAAACATGAAATGTTGCAGCGAATTGAAGAAGAAATGAGCAAGCTTGTTGGAATGCAGGAAATCAAAAAAATTATAAAAGAAATTTATGCATGGATTTATGTAAATAAAAAGCGGCAAGAAATGGGTTTGAAATCAGAGAAACAAGTTCTTCATATGTTATTTAAAGGTAATCCAGGAACGGGGAAAACAACTGTTGCTAGGATGATTGGGAAATTATTATTTGAGATGAATGTGTTGTCAAAAGGGCATTTAGTTGAAGCGGAACGAGCGGACTTAGTCGGTGAATATATTGGGCATACTGCACAAAAAACGCGTGACCTCATTCGAAAAGCAATGGGGGGGATTTTGTTTATTGATGAAGCTTATTCGCTTGCACGTGGTGGTGAAAAAGATTTTGGAAAGGAGGCAATTGATACGCTCGTTAAACACATGGAAGATAAGCAACATGCTTTTGTGCTCATTTTAGCAGGGTATTCACGTGAGATGAACCATTTTCTATCACTAAACCCTGGTTTGCAATCTCGTTTTCCTTTCATTATTGAGTTTTCGGATTACACCGTCAATCAACTATTAGAGATAGGGAAACGGATGTACGATGAACGGGAGTATCAATTATCAAAAGAGGCAGAGTGGAATCTTCGCGATCATTTAAATGCAGTAAAATATTCATCTCAGGTTACGTCTTTTAGCAATGGGCGTTACGTTCGTAATATTGTGGAAAAGTCTATTCGTACACAAGCGATGAGGCTGCTTCAGGAAGAAACGTACGATAAATATGATTTAATAACAATTTCTAGTAGTGATTTAACACTTGAAGAAGAAACGCACAGTTCATAAATTGTTTATAATAAAACACGAAGCGTAATGCTTCGTGTTTTATTTCGTATTCTTTGTTTTTGCGCGTTGTTCTAATTGGCTTTTTGGACTTTGATCTGCTACATCTGAAGCGAGTCCTTGTGGATTAACGCTGCTGCTTTGTCCACGATTACGTTTGTTATTTCCTTTTGCCATTTTACCTCACCCCTGTTCTTCTTTTGCTTTTTGTTGATATGCCTTGTGATAGCGCTCCATTTTTTTGCTTTTTTCGTATGCGGAATTTACATCATGTCCAAATTGATCTACGGAACTTCTTTGCGCGCCTTTATTCACGTGCTTTGTCATTTGTCTCACCTCTCTTTATGGAATAGTATTTACGGATATGTGCAAAAAACATGCAATAAAATAATACTTTCATGAGTGGTATTTTTCGTTACTAATGATGATAAGGAGGATTAAGTGGAATGTTTTTTTGATTAGGATAGGGGAAAGTAGAAAAACCCTTTACAAAAAAAGTAAAGGGTTCATTTGTTTATCTATCACTGAAATGTTCAATCTTTTCTACACTACGATGTGGCAAATGCCATTTGTAATAGATAGAAATCATACGGAAACATACGATAAGAACGAATAAAATATACAATGCTGAGTCACTCGCAACAATTTTAGCACCAATTAACAATCCGGCTAAAATTGTCCAAAGTGCATAAATCTCTGATTGTAGTACAAGTGGTTTTCGGCGTGCTAATAAATCACGGATAATACCACCCCCGATTCCTGTTAACACAGATGCTACAATCGTTGCGCTAATTGGTAAGTTTAGTTTTTGTGCATATAGTGCACCTTGAATTGCAAAAGCAGATAAACCAATTGCATCGGTGATATTTTCCCAGCGTTTCCAATGTTTAATAAGTTTATTTGGAAATAAGAAGATAATAGTTATTGATAATAGTGCAATTTGAAATAGCATATCTTGTTGCCAAAACGAAACAATTGGATAACCGATTAATAAATTGCGCATTGCGCCTCCTCCGAAGGCGGTTGCCATCCCTAAAATATAAACCCCAAAAATATCATATTCTTCTTCCATCGCGATGATTGCTCCGCTTAAAGCAAAGGCAATTGTACCAATGATGCTAAATAAATCCCATGCCATGAAATTCTCCCCCACTAACTAGATGAAATGTTTTTACTCTGCTATTATATTAGAAGGTTTAATTTTCGAAAAGGATGAGTGAAGATATTTGTTAGAAAAAAAAGAAAAAGTGATACTAGTTGGCTGTCAATTACCCCAAGATGATGACGAACGTTTTGAACATTCAATGGAAGAGCTAGCTTCATTAGCAAAAACAGCACAAGCAGAAGTGTTAGTTATGGCGGTGCAAAAGCGTTCTAAGTTCCATCCAGCAACGTATATCGGGAAGGGGAAGTTAGAAGAACTTACTTTGCTTGCAGAAGAACTAGAACCAGATGTTATCATTTTTAATAATGAATTAACACCGAGCCAAATTCGAAATTTATCAGCACAGTTAGATGCGAGAGTTATTGATCGTACACAACTGATATTAGATATTTTTGCTCAGCGCGCGAAGTCGAGAGAAGGGAAATTGCAAGTGGAACTTGCACAGCTACAATATGCGTTGCCGCGTCTTGTAGGACAAGGGCAAGCGTTATCTCGTCTTGGCGGTGGTATTGGAACAAGAGGTCCGGGGGAAACGAAGTTAGAAACGGATCGTCGTCATATTCGTTCTCGCATTGATGAAATTAAACGGCAACTCTTTGGTGTAGTAGAGCATCGAAAAAGATACCGTGAACGACGTAAGGAAAATCAGGTTTTTCAAGTTTCTTTAGTTGGATACACGAATGCTGGAAAATCTACGCTGTTTAACAGATTAACAGCGGCTGATACATTTGAGGAAGACTTACTGTTTGCAACTCTTGATCCGACGACACGTAAAATGCAGTTGTCATGTGGATATACAGTGTTATTAACAGATACAGTTGGGTTTATTCAAGATTTACCGACATCGTTAGTTGCAGCATTTCGTTCCACGTTAGAAGAAGTAAATGAAGCGGACGTTATTTTGCATGTTATCGATTCAGCTGATCCAAATTATATTGGGCATGAAGAGACGGTGAAAAAATTATTGCAAGATCTTGAATTTGATCACATTCCAATTATTACTGTGTACAATAAAAAAGATAAGTTACATCCAAACTTCATTCCGTTCCCGAAGAATGATTTTATTATGACAAGTGCTTTTCAAGCGGTGGATTTAGAAAAATTAAAAGAAGTTGTAGAAATAGAAATGATGAAGCGAATGGATTCGTATGAATTAATGATTCCGGTGCATGAAGGCAGATTGTTGACGCTTTTAAAAACAGAAACAGTATTAAAAGCAATGACGTTTCGAGAAGAGAAGCAAGCATATGAATGTACAGGGTATATTTTTGCTCATTCTCCGCTAAACGGACAAATCCATAAATATTCAACGAGAAAAGGAGAAGAGAAAGAAGATGTTTAATCGATTGAAGAATGGGGAAAAGATTGCCCCAATTGTAAAAGAAGTAGAAATGCAAATTGCGGGAATACATAAATATATTGATGGAGTAATTGAAAGTAATCAATTTCGTGTGTTAGAAAGTTTTCGTAATCATAAAATTAGTGACGCGCATTTTATTCCAACAACAGGATATGGCTATGATGATATCGGCCGTGATACGTTAGAAAAAGTGTATGCTGATGTATTTGGGGCAGAAGCAGGTCTCGTACGTCCGCAAATTATTTCTGGAACTCACGCAATCTCTACAGCGTTGTTTGGAATTTTACGCCCTGGTGATGAATTGTTATATATAACTGGGAAGCCATATGATACGTTAGAAGAAATTGTTGGTGTTCGCGGAAAAGGCGTTGGCTCATTTAAAGAGTATAATATCGGTTACCAGGCAGTTGCTTTAACAGAAGAGGGACGTGTTGATTTTGCTGCAGTGCAAGCGGCAATTCGTGAAAATACAAAAATGATTGGGATTCAACGTTCAAAGGGCTATGCAACTCGCCCGTCATTTACAATTGCCGAAATTAAAGAAATGATTGCATTTGTAAAAGAAATTAAACCGGATGTTGTTGTGTTTGTAGACAACTGCTATGGAGAATTTGTAGAAGAGCTAGAACCGTGTCATGTCGGTGCAGATTTAATGGCAGGTTCACTTATTAAAAATCCGGGTGGCGGCATTGTGAAAACGGGCGGCTATATTGTTGGGAAAGGGCAATATGTAGAAGCGTGTGCATATCGTTTAACGTCCCCAGGCATTGGAGCAGAAGCTGGTGCATCTTTATATAGTTTACAAGAGATGTATCAAGGGTTTTTCTTAGCGCCACATGTTGCTGGTCAAGCACTAAAAGGTGCGATTTTTACAGCGGCCTTTTTAGAAAGGCTTGGTATGAATACATCGCCAACTTGGGATGCGCCGCGAACAGATTTAATACAATCTGTTCAATTTGATGATAAAGAACGTATGATTGCATTTTGCCAAGCGATTCAATATGCATCACCGATTAATTCGCATTTTACACCATATCCAAATTACATGCCGGGGTATGAAGACGATGTGATTATGGCTGCAGGTACATTTATTCAAGGTGCGAGTATTGAATTATCAGCAGATGGTCCAATTCGTCCGCCTTATGTTGCTTATGTACAGGGGGGCTTAACATATTCGCATGTGAAGATTGCGATTTGTTCTGCTATTGATACGCTTATTGAGAAAAAACTATTAGTAATTTCTTAAATAAAAGCTGCCAATTTTGGCGGCTTTTTTGTATATAAGTAATGAATTGAGCCATTTTAATAAGAGTGAAAAAATTTTTCAAAAAACCATGTAAGAAAAGCTGACATCTGTTGACATGATACATAACATGGTATAAAATGAGATCAAGTTAAGGCGAAGGGGGAACTGAAGTGACGCAAAATGATCGACGTTCTGCTCCGCTGTTTCCAATAAGTATAGTTATGGATTTAACACAATTATCTGCACGTCAAATTCGTTACTATGAAGAACATAAATTGATTTCCCCAACCCGTACAAAAGGAAATCGTAGATTATTTTCATTTAACGATGTAGATAAATTGTTAGAGATTAAAGATTTGTTAGATCAAGGTTTAAACATGGCTGGTATTAAGCAAGTACTACTAATGAAGGAAAATCAATCAGAGGCGAAACAAGTAAGAGAAGAAGTGAAGGAAATTTCGAAATCTGAGCTTCGTAAAATTCTTCGAGATGAACTGCAACATACAGGCAGATTTAATCGAACGTCTTTACGACAAGGTGATATTTCAAGGTTTTTTCATTAATGATTGATAATTTTGAGAATGTTTAGAGGGACTAAGGAGGAATTGAACATGGCAAAGTACACAAAAGAAGATATTTTCCGTTTAGCGAAAGAAGAGAATGTAAAGTATATCCGTCTGCAATTTACGGATCTTTTAGGAAGTATTAAAAACGTAGAAATTCCAGTTAGTCAGTTAACAAAAGCTCTAGATAACAAAATGATGTTTGACGGATCTTCTATTGAAGGATTTGTTCGCATTGAAGAATCTGACATGTACTTATATCCAGACTTAGATACATGGGTAGTCTTCCCGTGGACTGCTGAAAAAGGGAAAGTAGCGAGATTAATTTGTGATATTTATAATGCAGATGGTACACCGTTTGAAGGTGATCCACGTAACAACTTAAAACGCATGTTAAAAGAAATGGAAGAACTAGGCTTCACTGATTTCAATCTTGGGCCAGAGCCGGAGTTTTTCTTATTTAAAGTTGATGAAAAAGGAAATCCAACATTAGAATTAAATGATAATGGCGGATATTTCGACCTTGCTCCGATGGATTTAGGGGAAAACTGCCGTCGTGATATCGTTCTTGAACTTGAAGAAATGGGCTTTGAAATTGAAGCATCTCACCATGAAGTTGCACCAGGACAACATGAAATTGACTTTAAATATGCAAGTGCAATTAAGGCATGCGACGATATTCAAACGTTTAAACTTGTTGTAAAAACAATCGCGCGTAAACACGGTTTACACGCAACATTTATGCCAAAACCACTATTTGGTGTAAACGGTTCTGGTATGCACTGTAACTTATCACTATTCAAAAATGGTGAGAACGTATTCTACGATCAAAATGGTGATTTACAATTAAGTGACGATGCTCGCCACTTCATCGCAGGTATTTTGAAACATGCACCAAGCTTTACAGCTGTAACAAATCCAACTGTAAACTCTTATAAACGTTTAGTACCTGGATATGAAGCACCTTGTTACGTAGCGTGGTCTGCACAAAACCGTAGCCCGTTAATCCGTATCCCTGCATCTCGCGGTGTAAGTACGCGTGTAGAAGTACGTAGCGTAGACCCAGCTGCAAACCCATATTTAGCAATGGCTGTATTACTAGCAGCAGGTCTTGATGGGATTAAAAATAAACTAGCGGTACCACCTGCGGTAGATCGCAACATTTATGTAATGACTCCAGAAGAACGCGAAAAAGCAGGCATTATTGATTTGCCAGCTACATTAGCACAAGCATTAAATGAACTAAAATCAAGCGAAATCATTTGCGGTGCGTTAGGAGAACACTTACTTGAGCACTTTATCGAAGCGAAAGAAATTGAGTGGGATATGTTCCGTACGCAAGTTCACCAATGGGAACGCGATCAATATATGACTCTTTACTAAGAGTGGGAGGCCTTGATACTACTGGTATCGGGGCTTTTTTCTTTTTGTGGGTAAATCAACGCTGAGGGTATGAGCAGAAAAAGAGCCACAAAAAATCGAAAAAATTTTTTTATCCTAAGATATCATTCATATATGCTTCAAATTCAGCGATGGAAACTTTATTAATTTTGTCGCTAATATGTGAATAAATATTCGAGGTAATTTCTATATTTTTGTGTCCTAATCGTTCTTGAAAGTATTTCATACTTGCACCAGATTCTAATAGAAGAACTGCATGTGTATGTCGAAGTGAATGAATTTCTAATTTTGGCAAGTCTGCTTTCTTAAGGATTCGCGAAAACGCATTGAATAAAGTTGATTTTGGTAAAAATCTACCGTCTACTCTAGTAAATACTAAGTTTAACTCATGTTCATATGCTTCTTGTAAAACAAGTTTGTTTTCGTTTTTCCATTTCTTGTGATTAAGTAAATCGTTAGTTAGTGGCTTAGGCATCATAATAGTACGTCTAGAAGTGAATGTTTTGGTATCTCCGAAAAGATTTTCACCTTGTTTAACTGAAAAATCTAAGGTTTTAGTGATATTGATGGTTTGTTCTTTGAAATCAATATCACTCCATTGTAATGCTGCAGCTTCACCTTTTCGCATGCCTGTATTGATTAGAGTTTTGAAAAAGATATAATAGATATAGTTATATTGATAAGCATTTTTTAGAAAAAGAGGGATGTCTTCAGTTCGCATATACTTGAGACCTTCTTTTTCTTTATTGTTTTTATTAGAAATTACTATGTCTTCATAAGGATTGTATTCAATTTTTTTTAAACTAACAGCTTTTTTCATAGCGTTATGCATTGTACCATGGATAATTTCTATTGTACGTTTACTATATCCTTTATCAGTCAAGTGATTGATGAAATTTTGATACATCATAGGTTTAATCTCTTTTAAGTTGATGTTCTTGAAATAAGGAATTAAATGTTTTTCAATATTACGCTCATGTAGAATAAAAGTGTTTTTTCTAACTGTATTTTCTTTAAATAATTTTAACTAGTCACGAAGGTAATACTTTAATGATGTAGGGGTGCTTTCAACTTCTAAACCATTCAATATTTTTTTCTTCTTCAGCCGCAGCAATTTGGGCTTCTTTTTTTGTTTTGAATCCACGTTTAGTTTTTTCTTTAAACTCTTGAGTATAAGGGTCTTTGAATTTAATACGATATTGTCAGCCGTTACTTACTTTTTGAAAACTAGCCATTTTATTTCCTCTCCTTCAATAAAATTTATAAAACTCTAAGAGTTCCACTGGGATATTATTTTTATATGCTATACATGCTTTTGTATCTCCCAGATTAATGGTTGTATCATCAATTAACAAAAGCGCAGCAAAAGTATTTGCTTCTATCTCTAATTTATCAACAGAAAAAAATGTGTTCTTACGCAGAAAAGGTGTGTTTGCATGAGTGTGTAGGATTGCATGTCCTAATTCATGAGCACAAACCGTTCTTTGCATGGATGGAGATAAATTATTATTAATAACAATAAAACGATTTCTTTTTTCATATTTGTAAAATCCGTTTATTTCCTCGTGTAGATCCCAGTTTAGTATATTAATCTTTAAGTAATCTGCAAGCTCATAGGGGTTATTCGTGTTGTATTTTTTGCAAAGTTGTTTGACTAGATCTCTTATGACGAATTTCAATATTTTCCCTCCTAAGCCCGCATCAGTTATCGTTAGTATTACGATATTTCTTAGGAACGTATTTTTTATTGATTACTTTAGTTTGTTTCACGATGTATTCCATTGCGTCCAATAACGATTCTACAGCTTCCGGACTCATAGGTTCGCCAGAGAACATTAAACCATCTTCACCTTGAAGATCTCTTTTTATTTCTTCCATTCTCTTTGCTATGTCTTTTTCATCTTTTGAAGTAAGGTTACTTGTTTGAGTAGCTCCATCTTCAGTAAGTAATAAATTAATATCAATATCTAAAGCGGAAGCGATTGTTCTTAATGTGTCTAAACTAGGATTGTATCTTCCACTTTCAAGATCACCTAAATACGAGCGTGAAATATTAGCTTTTTCTGCTAAGGCTTTTTGTGTCATTTTCTTTTCTTTCCTATATTTTTTTATGTTTATTGATATGCTCATAAGGCATGTTTCCCTCCTGAAATGTCGGTATTATCGACCTTTGTGAAAAGTTTAATGCAAAAATGACGGAAAAACAATAGAAAATCTATTTACAATATGACGGAAATACCTTACAATAAGTTTTGTAAGGCGGTGATTAACTGATGGAATAGCATGAAACACTGGAGATGATAGTCAAAAAAAGTCGTCAAAATAAAAAGTTGCGACAAATTGAAGTATCAAAATCAGCTTCTATATCTAGGAATTACCTTTCTGATATTGAAAATGACAGGTATACTCCTAGTTTGAAAACTTTTATAAGGTTAGCTTCTGTTTTGGAGTTAGACCTTAATTTATTGGCAAAAATGACGGAAATACAAGTTAAATATAGTGGGGAGGAGTCGGAATGTACGACCAACTAGCTGTAGTGGAAGAGAAGTTTTCATTAAGAGTTATAAATCAGGGTGGAAAATTGTTAGTTGATAGTAGAGAAGTTGCAAATATGATAGGTAAACGTCACACGGATTTATTAAGAAGTATTGAAAATTATATAAAAATTTTAGAAAACGCAAAAATGCGTTCTCAGAATTTTTTTGTAGAGGACAATTATACCACTGAGGGTAATAACAAAGCTTACAAAAAGTATCTCTTAACTCGTAAGGGTTGTGACTTGGTAGCAAATAAATTAACCGGTGAAAAGGGAATACTTTTTACTGCTACATATGTTATGCAATTTGAAAAAATGAAAAGGCAAATACAAGGGGAGCAAGAAATGCTAGGAAACACTTACAGTCAAATTAAACTGCTAGCAACAGGGACACTGGATTTAAACAACAGAGTTACATCCTTAGAAGAAAAAATTGAAACGCAATTAACTATTGATTACGGTCAGCAACGTATTCTGGAGAAGAGTAAAGCCAAAAGAATCTACTTCTTATGGGAAAACGAGCATGTAGATAGAGAAATACATGATTCTACTCGCAAGCTATTCAAATTATTGGGGCGTAATTTGAAAGATGCATTCAATGTTAATAGTTATCGTGACATTTTGAAGAAGGATTTTGAGGAAGCTTTGAACTTTATAAATGGCTGGAGACCAATAGTTTGAAACTCGGGGGGAAACGATTATGTTAAATGTTCAAATAGACGAGGGTGTTGTGAAGGAATTATGTGTGGAAGAAATTCAAAAGAAGGTTAAAGAATATGATGCTGAATTAACGTTTTGGGATACCAAAGAACTTAAAAAGCGTGTATGTATGTCGTGGAATACAATTCAAGATCAGTTCTTCTTTGATCCGCGGTTCCCAAAATTTAAAGTGGGTAAGAAATGGTATTTTCCAGCAAAACAGGTTCAAGCGTTTTTAATAGAGTGGGCAGAAGAAAGGATGGATTAATTATGTTAATAATCGATTACAACAATGTAAAAGTATCTGATTATCTTAGATTACTAGCTCATTATACGTTACCAAATAAAAAGCAACGTCGTTTAATTGAGAACAGATTTATATGTTTAAACGCTCTGATTAAAAAAAGGAAGGTGAATCTAATGGAAATTGAAAGCTTAGTTTTATCAGAAGATGTAGAGTTAGCAAAATCATTGCGTAACAAGAAGGAGAACTACATAAAGAATCAATTCTTGTTAACTTGCATTGCTAGGCAGAAAAATACAGAAGGTAAAACAAAAGAATTCTATCAAGCTTGTAAAGAGTATGAGGAATGGGGAGAAAAAGCTAAAGAATGTAATGAGCAACTAGCAAAGCTGTTCTTCAAAAAGGAAGAGCGTGACCGTGTAGAAATGGTAGCAAATAGAATGCGTGAGGTCGATATACCGGACCATATCATTGAGTACGTGTTAAATGAATAAAAAGAAACCCACGGCAATGGGTTCCTAAAATAAATAGAACTGCATTTATTATAGCAAGTAATTAAAGGTTTGAAAACGTGAGAGGTAGATATTATGGGGATTTTTCGAGTTAAAAAGGATAATAATTATTCTGTCATAAATAATACCAGTTTAAAAGATGAAAGGCTTTCTTGGAAAGCAAAAGGTATTTTGGCATATATTCTTACTCTTCCAGATGATTGGGTGTTTTATAGAGAAGAATTAGCTAGCCATGCGAAAGATGGTATTAACAGTTTGAGAGCTGGGATGCAGGAATTAAAAGAACATGGATATGTTAAACGATTCCCTATAAGGAATGAAAAAAACAAAATCATTAGATGGGAGACTGTTATTTACGAAATCCCAGTGGATGAAAACCAACCAGTGGAAAAGCCAGTGGATGATTTTCCACCGGCTGAAAAACCACCGGTGGAAAATCGCCAGCTACTAAATACTAATATACAAAGTACTAAAGAACTAAGTACTGATATACAAAATACTAATCATCATCATGTTGATAATGACATCACAACTCAAAAATTGATTGATGAAGAATTTAAAATAAGTTACAACTTTTTGCTAGGAAAAGGAATCCCTTTAAGCGAAATTGCGATTACAGAATTAGGAGAGTTTTGTAACACTTTAGGAAGCGAACTAATTGTACATGCAGTAAACAAAGCTCTCGATGAAAATGCACCAAAGTGGAGATATATACGTTCCATTCTTAGTAACTGGGAAAAGCAAAAAGTAAAAACATTAAATGATGTTGCTGCATTAGATACACAGTTTGAGCTTAGTAAGAATAGAAAGAAATCTGGTACAGGATACACACAACGAAATGAAGTGGTACCAGAATGGCTACATCAACAAGAAAATGAAGATTCAAGAGAACAGCATCAACAAAATACTCATTCAAATATAGATGAAGAGCGTAAAAGATTAGAAGCTGTATTGCAAAAATATAAATCCTAGGAGATGTTTACATGTTTGATCTATTTAAGGTAGGAGATTGGTGTGACATTTGCGGAGATAAAATAGAAAGTTTCGAAATGCGTTCCATGTATATTGAAGGATGCGAAAAAACACTTTGTCAAAAATGTTGTGATGAAATAGATAAAAGTGTAAAAGTTGTAGATTTTTATGTAATGCAGGATGTTATGAAAAAGCTGATTGAGCTGTTTGGAAGAAATAAAGTACAGCAATTCAATTTAACTGCAGCCGAACAGTTTGTAAAAGAGAATGACATTTCTATGAAAATAGAAAAACGTGGCGGTAGATTCCACCAAGAATGATTAGGAGAATTTAGTGTATTCTCTACAGCAGAATTAATAACAGTAATTACATTCTTAAAACGAAAGGTTAGTAGCCATTTATGGATGAACGCAGTAATTGGAGCAATCTTAAATTAGCAAATAACAATTACATTATCCCTAGAAGGTAATAGCCATGACTGAACAAATTACGGTTTTAAATTGGAGTTTTGTAAAGTTGAAAATGAAAAAGAAGTACGGCTCTTAATACGTGAGAAATATCGTAAACATTATGATTTTCGAATTCGTAGTGTAGAGATTTCTAATAGATCTTTAGAAGAAATTGAAGCGTTAGATTAAGAAGGAGAAAAGAAAATGGATTTACAAATAGGTAAAGGTTTTACAAAAGTCTCAATCGGGTATTGAGTTGTTTGTGAGATGGAGGATAGGCCACAAATTACACAAGTTGAAAAAACATTAAAGATACGCTCAATAATAAAGTATGGGTCCGTTGGCATAGCGAAGGCTCAATTAATGGTGAATATGGTTACAAAAGTTCGTGGTATTGAACAAAAACAGAATGCAAATAGAAGAAAGTAGGTGAATCATCATTTGTTTGACTGGATGAAAGACTATCAGAAATTAGAAGAAGACATTGCTTATTTGGACTACAACTTAGATAAAACAAAAGTTGAATTAAAACGATGGATTAGTGGTGATTTACGGGATGTGCGTTTAACTGCTGAATCGGACGGTGCGAAAGTAGAAGAACATCTTGAAGCAATTGAATATGAATTAGCTCATAAGATGAATGCTATGTATGATTTAAAGTATTTGATTAGTAGGTTTACAGGATTAGAAAATCGAATACTAAAAATGAAATATGTGGACAGAATGACTTTAGAACAAATAGCTTTTGATTTGCATTATAGTACAGGCTATATCCGACGTAAGCATGCTGAAATAAGAAAGATTGTCAAGTTTCTAGATGAATTTTAATGTTACCTTTATGTAGGTTACATGTGGTGTACAGAAACCATTGAAAAAATGATTTATAGTAGTAATATAAGGTTTTGACGAAAGGGCAACTATTTTATGGTTGCTCTTTTTCTTATGAAAGAAAGTATTATGAATTGATTTTACAGAATAATGAGCATTTAGCAGTTAGATGTACTTAGTAAATGTAGTAGGTTTTTTAGACAGAAAATAATAGGGAAAGTAAGGAGATGTTTAGTAATGAATAAATTAGTTGCTTCAACTAAAACAGTTAATCTGCCGCAACAGGTTCTACGATGGCAGACAATGGTAGAAAATGAATGTACTGCACAAGCTGTATCTGAGTTAGTGCCTTATGTGCTTGGAATTATTATGGTGGAAAGTGATGGGGATTCCGAAAAGACCCCCGATATTATGCAGTCAAGCGAATCACAAGGAAGGCCTATGAATTCAATTGACAACCCTAAGGAGTCAATTTATTACGGAGTAATGCATTTAAAAGGAGCTTTTGCAGATGCAAAGAAGTACGGTATTAATGATTTAAGTGCTATTGTTCAAGCATATAATTTTGGACGTGCTTACATCCGTTGGTTAGCTTCTAACAGTAAACAGCATTCACTACAGGTGGCAGAACAGTATTCTAAAACTGTTGTTGCACCATCTCTTGGAAATAACACTGGCGCTATGGTTCGATATAGTCACCCTATCGCTGTGGCATATAATGGTGGCTATCGATATAAAAATGGTGGGAATTTTTTCTACGCTGAAATTGTTAAACAATATGTGGATTTTAATGGAGGAACTGATCCTACAGATGTAGATACACGTCAGAATATCTCGTTACCGTCTGATTGGCTAACCAATAACTTAGGTTGGTTGCAATGTATGCAACGCCAATCTTGGGTATATAAAGAGCCAAATGAGTTTGCGGAAGTAGTAGGAAAGATTCCTCTTGACAGTGGTCATGTTTATTTAGCGTGCGCATGGGATGGAAAAAGATTTTGGTTTAAAATTGCAAATGACAATTGGGTTCCGGAAACAGCAATGCGTATCGAAAAAGACGGTAAAAGTAAAGGTGTCATTTGGAATGAATGGAATGGATTAGAGTGTTACCATCATGCTAATTATAATAGTGGCATACGTGATCGTGTAGGTGTTGGTCAGTGGGAAATTGAATTTAGAGATAACAATTGGATTTACATTAAAGATAAAGGTTGGGTAGAATTTGACGAAAAAATCATCCGTTGGATTCGATAAAAAGGAGCGGGCTCTTATGAGCCGGTTCTTCTTTATTTTTACATCAATAATGAACTTAAAAATAGCTTTGTTATAGAAGGTATCTTAATATACAACTTTTATGTTGATAAATACGAAGTGGGTTTCTTCCTGAGGTGTTAACTATAGAGAAAAGGAGAAGTTTTAGCGTATTTCTTTAGCGGTTTTTGTAAATTCATTCAAAGATAAACTTATTAGCAGAAAGGGAAAATTTCTTGCAGTAATTAAAAAAGGAGTATGTAAGAATGAAGAAAATAGCAGATATATCTTATTATAATGGAACTATTAATTGGGCAGAAGCGAGTAAAGAGTTGGAGCTTGCAATTATTCGTGTACAATATGGATCTAATAAAATTGATTCAAAATACAAGGAATATGTACAAGGTTGTAAAGCATATGGAGTTCCATTTGGTCATTATGCTTATGGATGTTATACAAGCGTTCAGGATGCTATTGTAGAAGCAAATGATTTTATGAACCGTGCTGACAAGGATGCAAAGTTTCTTGTATTGGATGTAGAAGATGATACACTTGCTAGTTGCGGGCCAACTAACTTGGCAAAAGCGTCTCAGGCTTTCATTGATACTTGCCGAGCAGCAGGCTGGAAAGTTGGATTATATGTATCACATCACATGTATACAAGTTATGGATTAAATAGTGTAAGTGCAGATTTTCTATGGATTCCTCGTTATGGTGGAAGTAAACCTGCTTATAGCTGTGATATTTGGCAATATACTGATAGAGGTAGCGTTGCAGGCATAACTGGTAATTCTGGTAATGTAGATTTAAACTACTTAGTTGGAAATAAATCTATTGAATGGTTCATAGGAAATGGTTCTAATCCTAAAGAGCCCGATCCTACAGATGTAGATACTCGAAAGAACGTCTCGTTACCGTCTGATTGGCTAACCAATAACTTAGGTTGGCTGCAATGTATGCAACGCCAATCTTGGGTATATAAAGAGCCAAATGAGTTTGCGGAAGTAGTAGGAAAGATTCCTCTTGGCAGTGGTCATGTTTATTTAGCGAACGCATGGGATGGAAAAAGATTTTGGTTTAAAATTGCAAATGACAATTGGGTTCCGGAAACAGCAATGCGTATCGAAAAAGACGGTAAAAGTAAAGGTGTCATTTGGAATGAATGGAATGGATTAGAGTGTTACCATCATGCTAATTATAATAGTGGCATACGTGATCGTGTAGGTGTTGGTCAGTGGGAAATTGAGTTTAGAGATAACAATTGGATTTACATTAAAGATAAAGGTTGGGTAGAATTTGACGAAAAAATCATCCGTTGGATTCGATAATAAAAGAGACGGCTCTTATTGAAGTGACACCTAAAAGTTAGACAGTTTATTACATTAGGCAGCTTCTTGGGCATGGGTCCGGTATTGTAAAGGACTCATGCCTTTTAATTTTACCGTAATTCTTTTGTGATTATAATAATGGATATTATTCTTTAATTTTAGTTTAAAATGCTCCAAACTTTCAAATTTTTTTAAGATAAAGTGGAATATAATAGGATACTAGTTTCTAAATTGATCCTTCTGAAAAACCTCTGCAATCAATAGGTCGTGGAATTGCTATATCTAAATATCCAATTGGCTGGTGTGTTATTCTATATAGCCAAGCACAAGGTGGATATTTTACGGATAACGTAATTAATGATAAAACACAGTATTTTATTTTAAGTGCAGCTTGATATGAACAACCTGTGTTATATATTGGAAACAGTACATGGTTAAAAGAAGAACATTTTGATGTTAGGTAACGACAGAGAGCTTTTCGTTCTGTTCATCTTAAAATTTGAAAAACTATAATATATCCAAAAAATAATAAATATAGACAGTGAACGAAGGTGCTCATGTAAGTACCTTTTTTATATTGTGTAAAAATAGAAAGGAAGATTAATATGGCAAAATTTATTTATCCAACAGATACAACGAGAGTAACAAGCGGTTTTAGAGGTGACAGACCAGATCATCATGGGGTAGACCTTGCTGAAGCGGGTGATCATCCGATTTATGCAGCGGCTAGTGGGAAAGTCAGTCGTTCTTATCCTTCATCCAGTTATGGTGAATGTATTATGATTGTGCATACTATAGATGGAGTTATATGGGAAACTGTATACGCTCATATGCGTAGTGGTTCTCGAACGGTTAAAGAAGGCGATTATGTTACACAAGGACAAACAATTGGAGTTATGGGGAACACGGGGCAGTCTAGTGGCCAACACTTACACTTTGAATTGCATAAAGGGCGCTGGGATATTAATAAGAGTAATGCTGTGAACCCGTTAGACTATTTGGGGAAAGGGGACGGTGGCAACACTGATCCTACGGATGTAGATACACGTCAGAATATCTCGTTACCGTCTGATTGGCTAACTAATAACTTAGGATGGCTGCAATGTATGCAACGCCAATCTTGGGTATATAAAGAGCCAAGTGAGTTTGCGGAAGTAGTAGGAAAGATTCCTCTTGGCAGTGGTCATGTTTATTTAGCGTGCGCATGGGATGGAAAAAGATTTTGGTTTAAAATTGCAAATGACAATTGGGTTCCGGAAACAGCAATGCGTATCGAAAAAGACGGTAAAAGTAAAGGTGTCATTTGGAATGAATGGAATGGATTAGAGTGTTACCATCATGCTAATTATAATAGTGGCATACGTGATCGTGTAGGTGTTGGTCAGTGGGAAATTGAGTTTAGAGATAACAATTGGATTTACATTAAAGATAAAGGTTGGGTAGAATTTGACGAAAAAATTATCCGTTGGATTCGATAATAAAAGAGACGGCTCTTATTGAAGTGACGCCCAAAAGTTAGACAGTTTATTACATTAGGCAGCTTCTTGGGCATGGGTCCGATATTGTAAAGGACTCATGCCTTTTTTAATTTTACCGTAATTCTTAGGGAGTGCTTTTTATTATGCGTGCCCAGCTAAGCTGGGCACTGCTTACTGATGAAAGTCCAGTCTAGGTAAGAACCAAGTCGCCTAGTAGCTGACAGGCAACTGGTGGAGAAATCCTAAGGTTGAAGCCCTGTGACAAAGTAACTTCTAATAGAAGTGCGAGCGAATCAGCAGACCGTAATATAAAGTGAACCTTGCCGCCTCGTCAAAAACAAACTAGGAATAGGACAAGGGGAAGTCGAGCTTGGAGAATATAGGTGAAGACCATGGAAGATGTGAAGACCATGGAAGCGCAGCATCGAGGAATCCCTCGGGGTACGGAGGACGGTATGTTGAGAAAGTAGTTGAAAGCCAAAGAAAGAAGAACATCGGAAAGCCGTATGAGGGAAAACCTCACGTACGGTTTGATGAGGGGAAGCTGGAACAGAAAAGAGATGGCAAAGCCATCTCCAAAGAAATCTGTTTCAGTTTTCTACTCTACGAAAGGAGATGAGAACTATAGGTGAGGAATATATGAAATTAGTTAATAAATCGATAGCCGATTTGAGTTAGAAAAAAATCAACAGTATTAGAACCGAAACTATTATGGGAGGTGGCATTATGCCATTGGAATCATTATCAAATATTTTAAATAAAAAATTCGAGAATTTCTTAGAGCATCAAAAAGTTTTGTATTCTACTAATATCTTGCTTGATGGCCAGTTAGATTTTCCTCAAGGATTCGCTATAAATCAGGAAAAAAATGAGTTGTATATATCCCGGCAGATAAACGGTGGAACAGATGTTAAAATCAGTAGATATTCCCTGCCAAATTGTGATTTGATAGACACAAAGTCATTCGCAAAATCAAAGGGTGCTTTTCAAGAAGGATTACCATTCTATTATGATATTAACAACAAGTTATGTTTCCTAGTTCGGACTACTTATGATAAGAATCTAGCCATCTTTAATTACGATGATGGAGTATTAGGAGATAATATTCCTGTTTTAGGAGGTTCAAAACTAGGGAAAGATAAAGATAATAAGTATTTAGTTACTTCTTTTGGTAGTGCAGATCGAACAGAGGGTGTGTATATTTATGATTTTAAATCTGTTGTAAATAGTGAACCCATTTTAATTAAAACCATCTTTTTTAGCAACGTTATCGCTAATGGTGAAAAAACACAAGGTCTTACAATTATTGACGATAAAATTGTATTAGGACGTGGGAAAACATACCCTGTCTTAACGGTTATTGATTTTAATAACACTATATTAAGTACTATTGAACTTAACAAAAAAGAGTTAGGAGCGTTAGTTAGAAGATTTGATAACCAAAATATAGACATTAATAATTTTAGGTATGAAAACGAAGGTGTGACATTCTATGAATACAATGGCAGCTTCGTCCCTGTTGTATGTCATATTATTGGTAGTAAAATGTATTTCTCGTTATGTGGATTACTGGAGTTCGAAAAAATTAACACTTCTTTGAATACAGAAATTTCGGTTTCTAATTCAATTAAATGGATTGATGCAACTCTAGAACCAGGCGTAACTAACTATGGTGTTGACGTTTCTGTAAGGTACGGAAAAGATAGTAATGGAATTGTATATTTCGAAGGAGTATGTACCCATTCTTATACAAGTCAAGATCCTAATTTAGTATTGTTTAAATTGCCTTTTCCATATGCTCCTAAACGTAATAAGTTTCACAATACCCAAGCTTCTGGTGGAGCAGACAAGCGAAATAGAATTGAAATAAAAACGAATGGGGATGTGATTTTAGTTACTACCACATCAACAACAACAAAACCATTCACTGCTTTAGATGGTATATTTTTTAATGTGGAGTGAGGAATTGTTTTTAAGCAAAGAGGGACAAATCGTCTCTCTTTTTATTTTGAAAGGAGATGCAAACAATTGGATCGTATCGATGTATTAACTAAATCATTTATAGCTGCCTTCGGTGGCTTTTGCGGTTATTTTTTAGGGGGGTGGGATGTGTCGCTGAAAATTCTAATTACGATGGCTGCAATTGACTATATTACTGGAATGATTGCTGCAGGATATAACGGGGAGTTAAAAAGTAAAATCGGATTTCGAGGCATTGCCAAAAAGGTAGTGCTTTTTTTATTGGTCGGAGCTGCTGCTCAAGTAGATGCCATGTTTGGAAGTAACAGTGCAATTCGTGAGGCAACTATTTTTTTCTTTGCAGGAAATGAATTGTTATCAATCTTAGAAAATGCAGGTCGTATGGGTATTAAGTTACCAGCAGCACTAACAAACGCTGTTGAGATTTTAAATAACAAAAACAAAGGAGAGAATAAATAATGACTAAACGTATTATTGATATTTCATACCACAACGAAAATCCAGATTGGGATGTATTAGCACCACAATTAGATTTAGCTATTTGTCGTGTGCAATATGGTTCAAGTAAGAAAGATATTAAATACAACGAATATGTGGAGGCATTAGAATCATATGGCATTCCACATGCTGCATATGCTTATGGTTGCTATGTGTCTGTAAATGATGCAATTGTGGAAGCAAAAGACTTTTTAGCGCGTGTAAATCCAAATGCCAAATTCCTAGTGTTAGATTGTGAGAAAGATACATTAGCTGCATGTGGTGGTGCAAATTTAGCAGCGGCTTCTCAAGCATTTATTGACACTTTAAAAGTGGCTGGTTGGAAAGTAGGGTTCTATGTATCTCATGAATTGTATCCTCTTTACAATTTACAAAGCGTAAAAGCAGATTTCTTATGGATTCCACGATACAGTACAAATCCACCAAAATATGCTTGTGACATTTGGCAATATGCAGACGGTGAAACAGGCGGATGGCTTGATGGTATCGGAAAGGTAGACTTAAATTACTTAAATGGGGACAAGCCTTTATCTTGGTTTATTAGTAAGAAAAACAACCTTCCAGAAGAAAATGTTGTTCTTCCACCAGATTGGCAAGATAACAACCTTGGCGGTATCACTGTAACAGCAGATGTTGCAAATGTACGGGAAAATCCATCTACTGACGGAGTAATTAAGCGACAAGTATTAAAGGGTAGTAATCATGTATACTTAGCATGGCATCATGACGGATCTCATTTTTGGTATAAAATCGCAGAAGGTAACTGGATTCGTGATGATGTAGCTAAAATTAATAAGGATGGCAAATCACAAGGTGTCGTTTGGGTAAATGGTGTGGATATTAACTTACGTAAAGGTGCAAGTACTGGCGATGTTGTCATCAATAAAATTACAAAACGTTCTGCTTATGAAGTACATTATCGATATGTTGACTGGATTTATGTCGCAGGTGAAGGTGTTGAAGGTTGGATGTATTTTGATGAATCTTATGTAAATTGGCTTAGATAAGACGAGAGCCGGCTCTTATGAGTCGGATTTTTTATTTTTTCTGTATTTTTGTTTTTAAAATCACGTAGTGAGGGGAAATCTTTTATATTACGGCTAGTAATATAAGTATATAACAATGTAATATTATATAACTTTAACTGTTTCTATAAAAAGGAGAGATAACATGATTCATCAAATAGATAATAATTCAAATAAATCCTTAGGTAACGAGAATATTGAAATGGAAACTAATGTGAAAACTGAGGACTCAACTTTTCCTTATGTTGATGTAAGAATGTATGGTGCAAAAGCAGACGGAACACAAGGTACATTAACAACCGAAGCTATACAAAAAGCATTAGATATTGCATTACATGAAGGAGGAGTTGATATTTTTATTCCTTCAGGTATTTATCGTATAACAAAATATTTAACTGTTTACAAAAATACGAAAATACGTCTAGGGAAAAATGCGATTTTATTAAGAGGGCATCCAGGAGGTATTGTGAAAAATGGAAATTCAGGAAATTTGTTTGAAGGTTATAATGGTAACGGCAACATAAGTATTGAAGGTGGAACGTTTGATGGTAATGTCCTTGAGTTTCCCCAAGGATTTAACATGACAGGATGGGCTCGGGGGGAAAATCTAACGTTTAGAGATATTACTTTCAAAGATGTTATTAATGCTCATATGATGGATATTAACGCTTGTCGTAATGTTGTAATTGAGAGATGTAAGTTTTTAGGATACAAAGATGCAACCACGGATAAATCAAGAGGGTATGCAGAATCTATTCAAATCTCTAACCATACTAAGTTAGGATTTTCTGATTTTGGAGCATGGGATGGAGAACCTTGTGATAATATAACTATTCGTGACTGTTATTTTGGTAGTAGTGATACGAAAGGGATGAATCCGATAGCTACGGGAATAGGAAATCATTCTTCTGTAATGTTCCTTTTCAATAGAAATATTAAAGTTATCAATAATACATTTGAGAATGCAACTTATGCAGGTGTTCGTGCTTTGAAATTTGGCGATATGACTATACAAGGAAATACATTCTTAAATTGTGAGAGAGCTATAGCACATTCGAATCCTGATGGAAGTCCTGGTGAGGGGCAAAAAGACCGCGAAGGTAATGACACAGGAATGCCAGAATCAGGTTATAACTTTGTTGTAAAAGAAAATACATTCTCAGGAACAAGACGAGAGGATATCTATATTGTTGGATGGCAAAATGATAAGAAAGCAGCTTTCTTTGATAGCGTTAAAATTATTGATAATGAATTTAAAGAGAGGAATTCACCCGAAGATTTTGCTACTATCGTACTTTCGTATGTTGACAGATGTAAAATTAGAGGCAATACATTCAAGAAATCATTTAGACATATTTTTTTCAAACAATGTAGAAAGTTAGAAATTAAATATAATTCTTTTGAAGATTCACGAAATGAATTCATCTATAATACAGCATTAACTTCTTCAGATAACACTGATTTTTTAGAGGATGTTGATATTTCTAATAATATTATGATTAACTCAGGTCGTGTAGGAATCTTCCTCCAATCTATTACAAGATTCTTTATTGATAAGAATAACATTCGCAATACTTCGCTTGAAGCTGACAATCAACGTAGTGCTATTTTAATTGGTAGTGCTTCTAAAGAAGGGTACATTCGTGATAATAGAGTGAGGATGTCAACTACCGAAAATAAAAATAAATATGGGATTGAAGTTACTCCTACATGTTCTAATGTACAAGTATTTAATAATGATGTGGAAGGGAAAACAGGTTGTGTTTTAGTATCCTCATCTGCAGGATTTGTTGGTTTCTTCGCTTATGATACGAATGGTGTAAAAAGAAAAGTAACCATTGACAATAATGGTACTTTAGTTTCTAGCCCTGTATAAGTAGAGGACGAGATGGAAAAAAACCGGCTCTTATTGAGTCGGCTTTTTTACTATGTATTAAACTTTAGCATTCATAAGTAACTCTTTTAATTCTTCTGTAGATAATTTACTTTCTAACGCTTTACTTAAGTCAAGTATAGGAGTTTTATAATCTACTGCTACTTGTAAACTATCAGTCTTCTTTTTTTCTGCATTGTCTTTAGAACAACCTACCCCACTAATTAACATGATTGGAAGTGCTAACGTTACAAGTTTCTTTGCTTTCATATTTCTATTACCCCTTATTAGTTGAATGATTGTATGTATAATTACAAGTTACTCTATTACTTTGTACGTTCTTCCATTTTCTTATCAAGTGCTTTGGCGTAGGCATCTTTGGTTTCCTGATTTAACTTATAAATTGCTTCTCTCCACTGTTCTCCATCTACACCTGACATATGTGGAGAACTTTTTAATACAGCTTCTTGAATCTTCAGTCCATCGTCTTTATCAGCGTCTTTTATTAACTTTGTTCCTTTTCTTGCATCTGTTATCCCTTCTTGTACGAGTTTATGAATGTCTTTGTATTTATCAGGTACTATTATGTTCTCCATACGGTCTAAGGCTTCATCCATATCGTTTGCTGTTTTAAATACATCTTTATATTTCTTATTATCTTTTGAAGCTTCTCCTAGTTTTAACAATATTTCATCCTTCTTGAATTGAAACTCTACCAGTTGCTCACAAATATAATACGGATACTGTTTTTCAGATATTACTGTTTTCGACATTGCTTTACTAGTTTCCTCAGTCTTAGGGATAGAATCTTTATCTCCTACCCCACAACCTCCTAATAATAGAACAGGTATTGCTAATGATACGAGTTTCGTTGCTTTCATTATGCATTCTCCTTTTAGAAATTATTGTAATTAATTAACATATTGTACCATAATATAAATCAAATAAATAATATGAATTTCCCCCTTACTTTTTGAATTCCAAATGTTTAGCATTTTGGTTTTTTATGCTCCCATAAATTCTTTATCAAAATAGAACTTGTCCATTAAATTATTTACAATACCGTTGAAATATGCGAACATAACATTCTCCATCTTTACTCCAGCTTTCACTTTCATAACAAACTCTTTAATAGCTTGTAAGCCGATTGCAAGCTCCTGGTCTTTGCTGAATGCTGTAGCACCTGTTGTGTAGTTAACAACTCTATTACACTGTCTTACAACCTTCCACAGTTCTTGTATTGGTTTTGATTCATAATAAAAAGAATTAGTTAAAGAAACAAAACGTTCTGGTACCCAATGAGGCACAAAATCAGCTTGTTTAATATTCTCTTCAGGAGTATTACTATCCTCATTACTATTACGTTTGTTTATATCTTTTATATTTTGTTTTAAGGAAACAGGTTTTGTCTTATTGGTCGGACACTTCTCGGACTTTTCAGCAGCTACCTTGTTGGACACTTCTTCCACAATAGGTTGAGTTACAATAGCGTTAGCAGTTTGCAGCATATCGGATTTACGTTTCATTTCGACATGCCCAGGTCAACGAGTTTCTTCATTTGAAAAGGTTAAATGAGGATGGAAAGGTTCAAATTGATGAAAGTAGCAATTGGGGTATAAGTATGAAGTATTATGGGATAGATGAGTAAGAATCTATTTAGAGTGTTTTTTCACACTTTAACAAGGACAAACTAACCGCTATCCTATTCAATACGCGCCTCTCTTTCACATTGAGAGCATCCGTTTGATTGGGTGCTCTTTTTATTGAATAAAATGAAGTTTTAATGAGGTTATAAGATGTATATAGCAATTACTATTTTAGGCGCTGTCGTTATTGGTACAGTGTCTTATTTGTTGTTAAGGGGAGATAAGGGATGAGCGTCTTACAACAATGTAAGACGGATGTAAGGAAAGTGAATGTCTACATTGAAGCGTAATGGCTAAACTAACAATATATGAATTGACTAAAAGATAATAAGTGATAAGGAGTAAGCGCATGATCTGGTTATTATTAATCGTCACATATGGACTGTTTTTGATACATGAAAACACCTTTTCGCTAACATAAAACCAAAATATCGCAAAACCTTTAAAAGTCCCTTCAGAAGTTGAAGGGACTTTCCATTCACATAATCAGTGTTATCGGAAGTTTTTTATAAACAACCAGTGTAAGACTGGATGGAGTAGTATTAGACTCTTTTATGGAATCATTTACTGCATATTCGGCAGTAAATAAAATAATAGTTACGGGCAATCAATAATGGTAATAGAGATGCCAAGGGACGGTCCTTCTACGGTAGGAAATGTAGCAGTAACCCCTACTGTCCCAGTTCCGTTAATGGCTGTGAAAGTAGTGGAAAAGTTTCCTGAAGCATCAGTAGTAGTATTAACAGGAGATACAGAACCAAGAAGAGGATCATCAACTGAAAATACAACAGGAATACCGGCAACAGCGATGCCTCCATCAACTAACAAGTTACCAGAAACAGTTGTAGTATTCGGTCCTGTTCCAGAAGAACATATTATAAAAGCATCAGCTGTAAGACTAGCGCTACTAGGAACGCTACAGTCAACAATGCTAATAGTGATAGTAAGAGGTAATCCTAAAACTGTAGCAGTAAGATCTACTGATCCAGTTCCGTCAATGGCTGTAAAAGTAGCGGTATATTCACCCGAAGTATCTGTAAAAGCAGGATTAGGGGCTACAGTACCAAGAGAAGGATTATCTACTGAAAATACAACAGGAATACCGGAAACGGGGACACCTGCAGTAAACACTGAACCAGAAATATTTACAATATTCGGTCCTGTTCCAGAAGAGCATACAGGGTTAGGATCAACAGATAAACTAAAGACAAGTTGGCTACAGTCAACAATGGTAATTGTGACGGGATTACTGATTTCTCCCAAAGCAGTAGCGGCAATCATTACTGATCCAGTTCCATCGATAGCTGTGAAAGTAGCAGTAAAGTTGCCAAAAGCATCTGTAAAAGCAGGATTAGGAGCTATAGTACCAAGAGAAGGATTATCTACTGTAAAGGAAACTGGTGTACCTGCTGGAGGAGGACTTCCATTCACCAACACTTGACCAGTAAGAGTCGAGGTAGTAAGCACTGGCGCTGGCCCCGCTGGAGAAGCACATATCGTAGTTGGATCAGCATTCAAGGTAATAGTTATGGATGGAGGAGCAATAGTCGCTAATAGATCTAGAACATTTTCAAATTTGAACTCGAGTAACATTTCCTTCTTGATGACGTCACGAAGAGTTCTTTGTACACTGGAATCGATAGCAAGAAGATTGGATATCGTAACCACTGGAGGAGAAAATGCGGTTCCTGTGTCTAATGTCCCTAGAACAAATTGAAGCTTCTCTGCCTCAGCATTAATAATGTGAGCCAAAGCTAATTCTTCTAGGGCAATAGAACTTAAAAGTAACGGGATTGTCTGTGCAGTCGTAACAGAAATAGTGGGAGTAATATTGGGGATGTTTGGAAAAGACAATATATATGCATCCTTTCTAGGAAACCGTCGAATCACCTGATTCCATACATGGGTCTCCCTTGTTTTTATTTTTACATTATTAGTTAATTCAGACAGGCGAATGTCGGTAACGGATAAATACCCTGAAGTAGGAGTCTATTTTGGTGTAAAAGAGGGGAGATGTTATAAGGTCAATCATTTTTAACATATTTCCCGAAAAGAAGTCTCCTTCCTCAAGGAGCGAGAAGGGCGTAGCCCAGCGAGTAGGTGGGGGATGAATTTTCGGTAGGTGATCGCCTACATATGTTCTTTGTATGTACTTTT
>NZ_JBITWA010000025.1:0-59618 GCF_044543425.1 Bacillus sp. NPDC077411
AAGTACATACAAAGAACATATGTAGGCGATCACCTACCGAAAATTCATCCCCCACCTACTCGCTGGGCTACGCCCTTCTCGCTCCTTGAGGAAGGGGACTTCTTTTCGGAAAATATGTTAAAAAAGAAAAAAGCAGCGATATTTCGCTACTTTTTCGACCGAACAACCTCTTTTAAAAATTCAACTAATACAAGCTGACGACGCCAGCGCGTTGGATTACTGCACAAACGGTAAAACCACTCTAAATGAATAGCTTGAATCCATTTTGGAGCACGCTTTACTTCTCCGGCCCAAACATCAAAGCTCCCCCCAACGCCAACAGCTACTTTCGCATGTAAACGATGTTTATTATTTTGAATAAAATTTTCCTGTCTCGGAAATCCAAGTGCAACTAGTAAGATGTCCGGCTTCATTTCTTGAATACGTTCGATAATTTCTTCTTCTTTCTCTTGTTCAAAATATCCATCTTGTGTTCCAACAATAGATACAGCTGCATATCTTTCTGTTAAAGTTCGAGCAGCTCTTTCGATAACGTGCGGCTTTGCTCCAAGTAAAAAAACAGATACAGCTTTCTTTTCTTGTGATAATGTTTCAAACAAATTACACATGAAATCAAAACCTGCCACACGTTCTTTTAACGGTGTTCCAAGCATACCACTTGCCTTTACAACACCAATTCCGTCTGGTGTAATAAGATCTACTTGAAGAAGCGTTTGCTGAAATGCAGCATCTCTTTTGGCACACATCACAATTTCAGGATTGGCCGTTACAACTTGAAACGTATTCTCTTGTTTTTTTTCCAGCTGCTGCATTACATACCGAACTGTTTCTTCCATTGTCATCGTTGAAAAGGGCACGCCTAAAATATCAACTGTTTGCACTGCCATATTTACAATCCTCTCTATTTTAAATATCTTTTTTCACCACTGATTAGTCTAACCTCTTACTTTTGCATATTCATTACCGCCAGGCAAAACCTTCTTATACGCTTCATACGTATTTTCATATAAATTCCGTAACGAAAAATGAGAAGACGCATGAGTATATAAACGCTCACCCATTTCTACTAATTCACCATTTTTCCACTTTTCATATGCCTCTTCTAACGCACGAGTAAGCGCCGTAGCATCACCAATTGGAATAATCCATCCATATGTATCATCAACAATAAGTTGTGACATATCACCAACATCTGTAGCAATAGATGTTAAATGTTGATTCGCCCCTTCTAATAAAACGAGGGGAAAACTTTCACTATACGATGTTAATACATTGATATGTGCTGCGGCATATAAATTCTTTGCATCTTCACGATGTCCTAAAAATAGAACTTTATCTTCCAACCCTTTTTGTTTCACTGTTGCTTTTAATTCATTCTCAATTGGTCCATCACCAAGTAACAGCACTTTAATTTTGGGAATTTTTGTGTTTTGCAACGCTTCAAATAATATTTCATGTCCTTTAACAGGATGTAAACGGGCTACTTGAATTGCTGTAAATACATCTTCTTGTATACCAAAATTCTCCTTTACATCATAAGGCTCTGCTGGAATATGATCATATTCAATTCCGTTATAGATTGTACAAATTTTCTCTTCTGGTACACCTAGCGTTACCGTATTCATCTTAAAACGTTCTGTAATAGCAAAAAATAAATCAACTTTCTTAAACGAACGCAAGTTTAACTTTGTAAAAACCCAACCTTTTAAACCACGTTTCATAAAATCCAATGTTGGATCACTGTGAATGGTTGTAACCCATTTGGCATTTATCTTTCTTCTTAATAAAGAAAGATAAAAGTTGGCTCTTGCCCCGTGGGTATGGACAATATCAAAATCTTCTTTATTAATAAAAGAACGTATTTTTGAAAGAATGGATATATCATAACGAGATGATTGTGAAAAAACATGTACTTTTATTCCTAATGCTCTCGCCTCACTTGCTATTGCACCTTCTTCAAATACCGCTAATTCTACTACATCTTTCGGGAATTGCGACAAAAGTGAAATAATATGCGTTTTTCCGCCACCTGTTTCTGCTCCAGCATTCATATGTAACACTTTCATCTTTTTTTCCTCCATTAAATATATTTTCTTATTTTTTACTATAGCAAAAAATAAAAGCTAACATAGTGCTAGCTTTTATTTTTCCATTATTCTATTTCTAAATCAACGATTAAATATGCTAATAATACGACAAAGTAAATACTTACTCCTGGTGCCGTTAACACATGACCTGCTGTAAAAGCAATTCCTAATGCTAACCCAAGACCAGCAGCTAACAATGCGTACTTGACCGTAAATACTTCACGGAACCTTGTTATTAACACCATTAGAATTCTCAAACCATAATACAGAAACGGAATCATAAGAAAAATGAAACCGATAATGCCAAAAGTATAAAACCAATCATGGAAATCTCTTTCAATTAATTTTGGGGCATCTTTAAAGTTACCACCATATCCCATACCAAGTAACTTCTGAGACATAGGCGCTTGTTTATAAAAGTCTTCATACGTTTTTGTAAATAATTCACGCCCACTAAAAATGAGAGCTTGTGTCTCAGCCTTTTTCTCTTCTTCTTTCGCTTTTTCTTTCTCTTTTGCAGTATCCTCTTGTTTAACATGGTTATTATGTTGCTTTTTTTCCTCTTGTACTTTTTCAAATACTTGATGATGAATCCCTGTATTTTTATATATTGGCGAGAATGGAAAATATCCTACTACTCCTGCAAATATAACTATCGCGACTAAACCATTTAACAAATATGGCTTTTTATTACGTTCTTTCCGTTGTAAAAACGCTTGTATAAAGCACATAAAAATACCAATAACAAATGTACAAACAATAGCACCAGCCCCTACTTTTGTTCCAATTGCAAACAATGAAAATACAATTAAAAGAGACGGAATCCAGAAATAACTCTTTGCTAAGCTTGTTGTTTTTTCAATAGAATACAATACAACAACTGGGCATACAATCGCTAAGATCGATCCAAGTTCATTCCCTGCAAAAAACCAGCCGCGAGAACCTTCTTTAAAATAGTCATAACTATTATAATCCGTTCCAGTTGCGATAGCTGCAACCATAGTTACATTTATAATTAAAGCTGCATATGCTATATAGTTTCTCATCTTTGTATGCATTGTTTCTTTCGTCTTTAATGACTTGAATACGAGAATATAGCAACTTATCATCACAAATGGATATAACGCCTTTGCTATAAACTTAAGATCTTCCATTTGTAACATCGGATGCTTAATCATTTTGTTATTTAAAAATCCTAATCCAAGGACAATTCCTAACCCAAGTAAATATATAATATATTTTCGATTTTCTTTTATACGGGCTTGCGTAAGAATATAAATACCACCAAGAGCCATAACAAATAAGCGTGTTATCACTCCAACCGTTGCATCGATTTTTAGCTCTAAAATACAAAACGATGTAAGTAAATCTATAATTGGTTGTAATATAATAAAAATCAATAGAAAACGTTCAAATTTATAACTTAAACTATTGCGATTTAACATTTTTACCCCCCATAAATATTGTTGCTTCTTTCCAAATACCTATTATAGCATAAGTTATGAATTGACTAGATGGGATTTTAATTGAATCATAAAATCTTTGAGGGCGTCACCTTTCTCCTATATCAATTGTATTTACTTTGAAAACAACACTTTCAAACGCTTTCTTTCCTTATTCTTTCGCTTTTTTTACATGTAGCGAAACAGGAATTGTTATTTTGATAACTTTAGTGTATATTCTTTCCTTGGAACATCTTTAGAAGGAAGGGATCGGAGCGATGTTTTTAATTGATGTATTTACATTTCTCGGTATTATCGCAGCTGCCATTTCTGGTACATTAGTAGGTTTAAAAAAAGAACTCGATTTATTTGGTGTCCTTTGTTTGTCTGTAGCAACTGCACTTGGCGGCGGAATCATTCGAGATGTTATGATTGGAAACTTACCTCCAGTTGCATTTGTTCAACCAATTTACTTTTTTATTAGTATCTTAGCAGCATTATTTACTTGTATGTTTTTTGAACGAATTCATAAATTACAAGTTGTTATTATGCTATCAGATGCTGTCGGTCTAGGCGTATTTACTGCTATCGGTGCAAATGCGGCCATTACTCATCATATGAATGCTTCTTTCTTAGTTGTTTCTATGGGAGTCATCACAGGTATTGGCGGTGGAATTTTACGTGATATGTGTGCGCAAGATATCCCATATGTCTTTCGTAAAGAAATTTATGCAATTGCCTCCATTCTAGGTGCAATTAGCTTTCTTATTACTTATGAAATGGGATCACACGTATTAGCTTTCTATATTTGTTTACTCGTAACATTTGTTATACGTGTAGTAACTTTTATCTATAATGTACATTTCCCAGTCTTTTTTAAAACACATGCGAAAATCCATAAAGGTCATTGATCTATTTTTATAAAAAGAGAATTCTTTCATGAATTCTCCTTTTTTATATACAAGTTAAAAAACAACATAAACATTATCTTTCTATTTAAGGGGGAACGAGAGCGCATAGAAATAGTCATGTCAGGACCCTTCCCTACCATATGTGACGTTTAAAACAAAAGAAGAAGCTAGCGCAGGTCATGTTTTATTCTACATGACAGCGAATTACATGTTGAAAAATTTAAATGGATACATAATATATTACATAAATCCTTCGAGTTTTATATAAAAATAAGGTATAGAAAAATAGATATAATAAATAAAGAAAGATTAGAAGCGATTCATAAAACAAATTGACGATTAGTGGGGGTTTTACTATCCACGAATAACGTGATAAAACAAAATTCCTATGAGTGAGGAATAAAATCATCCACACTCATAGGAACTTTACTTTTTAAAAAATAGCTTTTGACAATATTGATTTATCATATATATCCCATAGCTTTGTAATATCAATAGACTTGGGACTAATACACCCTCATATAAAATATGCATGTTCATAAACTTTGTATACAAATGGCTCGCAATTATGAGTAGAAACAGCATATAATTTCTATTTCCCTGTTTTTGAACTAGAAGATGTAACATAGAGATTGCCGCGAATATCGTAATCATCATGTATATAAAATATCCACCTTTTATAAAGGTGTTTTTCATTTCTTGTTTCTCTAGCTTTCCTAAACTCATTTGAATAGAAGAAAAACGATCCTTCTCTATTTTATTCAACTTTTTGTTTATAAAATCCATATTATATTCTTTTTTCTCTTGTTCTGCTCTTTTTTCATTTTTTCCTACTAGGACAGATTGAATATACCCTTCGTTTGTAAAGGTGTATCGCGAATTACTTGATGTTCCAAGTGCATAACTTACTGCGTAATGAACACCATAAAATATAACACATACACCTATTAGTCTAATCAACATTCCTTTTCTATCTGGACTTTGCAAAACTTCTACTAATACAAGATACAAAACAAGAACTATAATTAAAAATAAGCCTAATGGACGAATCATATTACTGAAAGCAAATAAAGCAACGGCGACTCCCCACATATACGAATGACTTAATCCTTTATGTATAATAAGTAAGTAACAGGCAAAATAAAATAAACATGTTGCCAAATGCTCATTCGTTAACACAGAACAAAGCATGATATTAGGAATATACAAAGCGTATAATACCGCTGCAATTCGGCCACATTCTTCATGAAATAGTTTTGAAGCAAGCTGATAAATAAAATAAGCGGTAGCTCCGCAATATAAAACATTACATACCTTTAAGACAAACGTTGCATCTCCGAAAAAACGAATTAAAAAAGATTCGTACATAATAAAAGGAGATTGAACTACAGTTTCTAGACTGCTAAAAATAGTATTTCCTTGTGCAACTTGTTTAGCAGCTTCATACATCACATTCATATCACTTTCGATCGGATCTTTCATTAACACAATAGATAGAAATCGGAGTAACACAGTACCAGAAATGAGAAAAATAATAAATTGTTTATCCGTAAATCGATATTGTAAAATAGAGGTAGTCAGCAAAAGTAAAATGATACAAACACCTAATACAATCGCTAAACTAGAAGATTTTACATCAAAAACAGTTTTTACTTCTCCAAAAGAATACCAAAAGGAATATGCAAAAAAGAGGAACATGAGTCCAACTACTACCTTGTAAAAAAAAGCTGAAAAACCTATCTGCATCTTGTCCATAACTTTATTCTATCGCACCTCTTTTTTCTCTCGTTAATAGGTATCTATACCCTTAACTTCGTATTTGTAACAAAACGATTTTATCACGAATAAAGAGAATACCGGTACCCTATTTCTATAACAAAGTTCGTAACATCATATATTCTCCTTGCAATGTAAGCGAAATCTCTTTTACACTACAATCTATATACAGAGAAATTTTCGTTCACTGTTTATAACGAATGATGGACGAAATAAATTAAGTTCCGATGAATATCATAAGAACAAACAAAACAGGAGTAGATAATATGGAAAAGAAATTTATGAGAGAGTCAAGAGCGATAAAAACAACACGTGTTTTTCCAAATGACTTAAATAACCATCAAACATTATTTGGCGGAAAATTATTAGCGGAAATTGACAGCATTGCTTCTATCGCTGCTGCACGCCATAGCCGTCAGCATTGTGTAACTGCTTCTATCGATTCTGTTGACTTCTTAACACCAATTCACCAAACCGATTCTGTTTGCTATGAAGCATTCGTTTGTTATACAGGAAAATCTTCCATGGAAGTATTCGTAAAAATCGTTGCAGAGGATTTATTAGGAGGAGAACGCCGTATTGCAGCTACTTGCTTCATCACTTTCGTCGCATTAAAAGATGGAAAACCAGCCTCTGTACCAGGTGTGATCGCTGAAACAGAAGAAGAGCTCTGGTTATATAACACAGGCGGGGAACGTGCAGAAAAACGAAAAATGAACCGATTAAAAAGTAAGGAAATGGCAGAAGTACTAACAATTCAAAAACCATGGAATGTGTAATTCCACAACCTCTTCTTGGCGAATGTATTCGCCAAGTTTTTTATATTATGAAGAAATACTAAGCTTTCTTATCTGCTATTTTTATACATTGTATGCCATTTTTAATGCAATTAAGAAAAGAATCCACTGTTGCTTTACAAAGTTTATCTGCGGTAAACTTATATCCGTAATTACTTAAAATTAATTTACTTACATAACTTATTAGCCAGAGGAACATTCCATGAATATCACTCAATAAAAAAATCCTATGCTATATATACAAGTTACAAAACCGACACAAAAATCCTTTTCTTTTTAGGAGGGAAGAGAGCATCTAGCCGCGCATAGAGGCGGTCAGGGCCTTTTCCTGCCACATGCAAGATTTAAAACAAAAGGAGACAGCAAGTGCAGATCATGTTGTATTCTGCATCGCATCGACTTACAAAGAAAAGCGGAGCCGACTGTTTAGGCCCGTTGGCTAAGGTTCTTTCACACAAAAGGTGTTTTTTACCTTCTTGTGTGGAAGAACCTTAGACATGAGGGCTTAGGAGGCAGAGCTAGACAAAGATGTCGAAAAATTAAAATGAATATATGTACAAGTTAAAACCCCCTTTCTTTTTAAGAGGGACGAGAACATCTGGCCGCACATAGAAACGGTCAGGGTCTTTTCTTGCCACATGCAAGGTAAAGCAAAAACAGACAGCGAGTGCAGATCATGACAGTCAAAATTATAGGATTAAAAATGCAAATTAGACTTCCAATATTGAATTCCTTTCAATAGAAAACACAAAAGCATTTTATTTTAAGAACTATCGATGAAAGGTGAAATTATGCAAAAATCAATTGTATCAAATATTTTTTATAAATTATTGCTCAACACCTTTAATATTATCCTTCCGCTTCTCGTGGGCCCCTATGCATATCGAATGCTTGGACCTCATTCAATGGGAATGGTTAACAATAGCGAAACAATTTTTAATTTTTTCTTTCTTTTTGCTACATTTGGTGTGTATCAATATGGCTTACGCGAAATTAGCTTAGTAAAAAAGGATAAGAAAAAAACTTCCCAATTGTTCACAAGCTTATATCTTATTAACTTTACAACTAGCATTCTTGCTTTACTTGCATTTTTAGTTTTTAGTTATATTGGATATGGAAGTAAAGAAGAATTTCCGGTCCTTCTTATTTTTGGATTCAACTTTATTTCAAGTTTATTTTATGTAGAATGGTACAATGAAGCACATGAAAATTATGATTTCATTGCGAAAAAAACAGTTATTGTTCGGCTCATTTATGTTGTCCTTCTATTTATTTTCATCCATGGTGCAAATGATTACAAACAATTTGCAGGTTTATTAGTTTTATCAACATTTTTGAACCATTTTATCAGTTTTATATATGTAAAACGTCAGGTTAAGTTCGATTTTTCCGGCATAACCATTATCCCGCATTTAAAACCATTATTTTTAGTTGTTATCTTTTCAAATGCAACTATTCTATATACACAATTAGACCGACTATTATTAGGAGAGTATGTTGGTAAATCCGAACTTTCTTACTATGTCATGTCTTTCCAAATTATGACAATTATTAATACACTGATGTTAAGCGTAATTCAAGTTACCGTTCCACGGCTCTCTTATTTATCAGGAAATGCCGATGAAAAAGAGTATGAATCATTATTAAATAAAATCTCAAAAGTGTACTTTATTACGCTATTCCCAGCAGCTATTGGCTTAATGCTTATTGCCCATGGAGTTGTTATTATTTACGGGGGCAATGAATTTGCTAGCGCTGGTAGTACATTAGTTGCTTTTGCATTATATATGATTGCACTCGGTATCGAATCTATTTTATCGAATCAAATTATTTACGTAAAAAAGAAAGAAAACATTTTAGTACGGTTTTTATTCATTGGTGGTTTTCTAAACCTGATTTTAAATATCTCGCTGATCGTCTTTCATGTATTCACACCGACAACAGCGATTTTCACAACTACGATTTCATACTGCTTGCTAATTGCACTGGAATATATATATGTAAAAAAGAAATTAAAAGTAAATTACACATTATTCGATATATCGAAACTAAAATATCTCTTCTATTCACTTACATTTATACCGTTATCATTTCTCGTCCATATAACAATAACAGGAAAAATCCTTCCTGTTATTATTACAATCATCACATGCGGATGTGTATATGCCTTGATTTTATTGATAACAAAAGATGAGATATTGTTTATGTTTTTAGATAAAATTAAAGAAAAGCTGAAGAAAAAATGATGTAAGTAACACAACACCATCTTGCATGCTTAAGTGAATGAAACTTCTTTAAAGGAGCTGTTCCGATTGAAATTCTCTTTAATCATGGCGACTTGCGGCAGACGTGATGATATTATAGATTTACTAAAATCGTTAGAAAAACAAACATATAAAAGCTTTGAACTCATTGTAGTCGATCAAAACGATACACCAATCTCTGATTTATTTGATAACTATAAAGAAAAGTTCTCAATTAATTATATATACACACCAATCAAAGGACTCTCCCGTGCGCGAAACACAGGATTAAAAGTAGCTAATGGTGATATTATCGCTTTTCCAGATGACGACTGTATTTATGAAACGAATGTGTTAGAAAACATTCAAGAAACGTTTAAACAAAATAAAAATATTCATTTTATTTCTACCAACACAACAAATATAGAAGGGACAGGCTCCTTAATACACGCTCCTAAAACAGATATTATTTTAAATAATAAATATGGATTCATGGGTCCTTCCTTCGCCCTCTTCTTCACAAAACAATTTGTACAAGATGTAGGCACCTTTGATGAAGACTTAGGAGTTGGATCAGGAACAATTTACGGAGCTGGTGAAGAAACTGACTTTGTACTTCGCGGTATGAAGAATGGATATACAGGTTTATTTAAGAAAGACCTTTTCGTGTATCATCCAGTAAAAGAAGAGATTATTAATGAGCAATCATTAATAAGAGCAATTTCCTATGCTGGTGGTTTCGGAAGAGTCATTCGCTTACATTATGGATTTCCTTACTTTTTACGTGCCATCGCCGCCGCTACATTCCGCGCGATGCAAAACATCTCTAACGATAAACGAAAATTCCATACAAATCGCTTAAAAGGGATTGTTAGAGGATACTTTAAATAAAATGAAATTAACCATCAGTTGGTGTTTTCATGATTTCCTACTGATGGTTAGTTGAACCAATCGGGCTTTTACGGGCCGTTGTCCCCCACCTATCTTCTTTAGAAAAGCGGAAGCGGCTCGCTCAGAATCGCAGGACGTCGGAGGGGGCGAAACGACCGGAGATTCTAGCCGCTAGAGCTGGACAACGTTTCTCTCCGAATCTTGAGGTGGGGGTCTTACTGCCCGTTAATGCGGGATAAAAAAAGAGCAACTTTCCAATACAGGAACAGTTGCTCTTTTTTACAAGGGGTCTTTTCATAAAAACAAGGGGGGTTTTTATACTCTCTAAACAATTATAAAATGAGTAAACTAACGACTATTTATTATCTTGGTATACAGCACACATTATTGTATTTTTATCATTATACTTACTCATCTTTACAGCGTTTGTACCGCCTTACTAACTAAAGTGTATAATATATACAAGGACTCAACTATCGATTTATCTTACACTAACATTACATTGTTGTAATGAAAAAATCCCATAAAGTTACAGGCCCTTTTCATAAGGAATACGTGAAAATTCAAAGATAAAAGATAGCATTATATTTAAGAATTTAGTATCATGATTCAAGATACTATTATAAATAGCAATTGAAAAACTTACCTAAAACCTCTTCTTTTAGGTAGGTGAGAGCATCTGGCCATGCTAGGGCCTTTCCCTCCCATATGCAGGTCATTTTTTATGCTGCGTATTAGTAACTTTTATGTTAAAAAATTAAAATAGATTTATATATTTCAAACAGAGCGGAGGACACTATGAGCTTATTAACAGTTGAAAATCTAGGTCATACTTTTGGTGATCGTACACTATTTAAAGATGTATCAATGCGTTTATTAGCAGGAGAACATGTTGGATTAGTCGGTGCAAACGGTGTTGGTAAATCAACATTTATGAATATTATTACAGGGCAACTGATTCATGATCAAGGGCGTGTAGAATGGACACCTGGCACCCATTATGGATATTTAGATCAGCACACAATTTTAACACCTGGACGAACTATTCGTGATGTATTAACAGATGCGTTCTTACCTTTATTCGAAAAAGAAAAAGAATTAAATACGATTGCTGAAAACATGGCAACAGCGTCGCCAGAAGAATTAGAAGAACTACTTGAAAAAATGGCAGGAGTGCAAGATGCACTTGAAGCAGGCGGCTTCTATTTATTAGATATTAAAATTGAAGAAGCGGCACGTGGTCTTGGAATTGATGCAATTGGCTTAGATCGTGATGTTTCGGCGTTAAGTGGTGGACAACGTACGAAGGTATTGCTTGCAAAGCTATTGCTTGAGCAACCTGAAGTACTATTACTCGACGAGCCAACTAACTATTTAGACGTTGAACATATTCAATGGTTAACAAACTATTTAAAGGAATATCCTCACGCGTTCCTTTTAATTTCCCATGATACAGAGTTTATGAACAAATGTGTTAATGTTATTTTCCATCTTGAATTTTCAAAAATGTCACGTTATACAGCAACATATGAAAAGTTCTTAGAACTAGCAGAAATCAACAAAAATCAACATTTACAAGCGTATCAAAAACAACAAGAGTTCATTAAACAACAAGAGGATTTTATTTCGCGAAATAAAGCGCGTTACTCAACTACTGGACGTGCAAAAAGTCGCCAAAAACAACTCGATCGCATGGAACGTATTGATCGTCCAGAAACTGCTATGAAACCGGAGTTTTCTTTTAAAGAATGCCGTGCAAGCAGCCGTTTTGTCTTTGAAGGAGAAGAGGTAGAAATCGGCTATACGTATCCTCTCCTACCGAAATTAACAATGACTGTTGAACGTGGTGAAAAAATTGCCATTGTTGGATGTAACGGGGTCGGAAAATCAACATTACTCAAAACGATTCTTGGAAAAATTAAACCGCTAAACGGGAAAATTAGTCTTGGTGATTTTTTAGAGCCTGCTTATTTTGAACAAGAAGTTAAGGCTGAAAATATTACACCAATTGATGATGTATGGAATGCGTTCCCGCATTTAGACCAACATCAAGTACGTGCAATGCTTGCGAAATGCGGCTTAAAAAATGAACATATTTCTCGCCCAATGAGCCAATTAAGTGGTGGTGAACAAGCAAAAGTTCGTTTATGTAAATTAATGGCAACGGAAAGCAACTGGCTATTATTTGACGAGCCAACAAACCATCTTGACGTGACAGCTAAAGAAGAATTACAGCGTGCTATGAAAGCATATAAAGGTACAATTATTCTTGTTTGCCATGAACCTGACTTTTATGAAGGCTGGATTACAAAAGTTTGGAACGTAGAAGAATGGGCAGAGAAAGCAGCTCAGCAATAAAGTCTAATCCATCGGGGCCTCACTGCTCACAAATAGTGGGATAAAAATATGCCTCTTGTCTAAGACAAGAGGCATATTTCATTATTTTTTCTATCTAAAAAACATTTTACCTTATTAAAAAAATTGTATTCTTATAAAATAAAACTTCAAGCTTTTAAGCGGAATACATAATATGCTTTCTTCCTGTATAAATCATTCTATTACAACAAGGGGTGTAACAAATCATGTTAACCATACAATGGAAGCGCTTCAATTCGTTGTTAGCAAAATGCCTCGTAATTTTGTGTTTACTTATCTTTGCTTTTACTATTTGGGATTCTTATTTAACTGTTAAAGAAACTCTATTCGTTCGAACACTTATTAGTGCTCCCATTATAATTCTCATCATGATTTTGCTTATACTACTAACTTATCTTTGTAATACATACTTTTCAAAAACGACATTTATTATTTTATTAACACTTTGTGCGTTTACCGCTCGATTCATTTGGATTCTAAAAATCCCAACACCAATTGAATCTGACTTCGCATTAATGTATGAGAGTGCTGTACAAGCTGCTCACGGCGACTATAGTTTTTCAAGTTCTCCATACTACACAACATGGGTGTATCAACTAGGATTTGCGATGTATCAAGCTTTTATCATCAAATTATTTGGTAACCATATATTCATTTTAAAGTTGTTAAATGTCCTTTATTGTACGGGAACTACACTATGTGTATATGGCATTACAAGCAAAATTTTCAATGAGTGGACTGGGCGTGTAGCTGGAATATTATATGCTTTTTTTATTTCAAGCATTATGATGAGTTCGGTCTTAACCAACGAACACCTTGCAACATTTTTATTTTATTTAGGATTCTATTTATTAATAACAAAAGGATTACACAGTAAATATACTTGGATTTTTATAGGAATTACACTAGCGCTTGGTAATATCATACGCCCTCTAGGTAGTCTCGTCTTATTAGCTGTTATCATTTATCTATTCCTTCATGGATTTCTTGGAAAAGATAAACAAACAATGTTTACTACAACAAAGAAACTTATTGGTATTCTTATTGTCTTTTATGCTGTCCATTATATTGTAAGCTCTATGTTCATTGCTACAGGAATTACAAAGTATCCTTTATCTAATCGTGACCCTCTTTGGAAATTTGTCATAGGGCTTAACCACGAAACAACAGGATCATATTCAGTGTCAGATGCTGAACAAATCTTGCGTCTAGAAATAGGTGAAGAACGAAAAGCATTAGAAATGAAACTCATTAAAGAACGAATTGCAGATAAAGAAAAGCTATTCACACTCTTTGGAGATAAATTTTCCTATATGTGGGGGGATCTTGACTCCGCTGGTTACTGGAGCTTAAATCAATTAAACAAAAAAGATTTATCTGATACATCTATGGAATATGAAAAATATATGTATATTGCAACCATGTTATTTGGTGTAATTGGATTATTATCTCTTCTTTTCACAAAACAGAAAAACTTTCATTATACATTATTTCTCTTACTTATTATTGGATATATAACTGTTCATTTTTTAATAGAGGTGCAGACAAGGTATCGATATTTTATCATTCCAAGCTTCTTCATTATTCAAAGCTATGGAATCTATGTAATTCATCGATGTATAGGAAAAAAACTATATAAATGCAAGTTGAAAAAATGACATAAAAACCTCTTTCTTTTTAGGGGGGACGGGAGCATCTGGCTGTGCATAGAAGCGGCCAAGGCCTTTTCCTGCCACATGTAAGGGTTAAAAACAAAGAGAGAAAGCGAGTGCAGGTCCTGTTTTAGTCTGCATAGCAGTGATCTATATGTTGAAAAAGCTACTATATATAAATGTGTAGAATTCATTGTCCTTTACATCAAATGTCAAATATTTACATCCGAAAAGATACTAGAGATTTCCGAATCATTGATCGTACCGGATATGTTCCAATATAATAACAGCCTGTTCCAAAAATGAAATAAACGGAATAGGCTGTTATATTTTTTAGCGTCTAAACAAGATGAGAAAATCTCCATACCCTTCTTTCTCTAAATCCTCTTTAGGGATAAAGCGTAATGCAGCAGAGTTAATACAATAGCGCAAACCATTTGGTCCTGGTCCATCTGGGAATACGTGTCCCAAATGAGAATCTGCTTCTTTACTGCGTACTTCCGTTCTCGTCATGTTATGACTTACATCTATTTTTTCTTTTATACTTGCTGATAACATCGGTTTCGTAAAACTAGGCCACCCACAACCACTATCAAATTTATCTAACGAACTAAATAAAGGCTCTCCTGACACGATATCAACGTAAATACCATCCTCTTTATGGTCCCAATATTTATTTTGAAAGGATGGTTCTGTTCCATTTTCTTGTGTAACATAAAATTGCATGTCAGTAAGCTTTTCCTTTAAATGATTATTATCTTTTGGCCAATATTTTTTGATAAACGCATCACGCCCTGAACCTTGGCGATATAACGCGTATCGAAATGGATTTTTCTCATGATAGCCCTGATGATATTCTTCCGCAAGATAAAATGGTGTAGCTGGTAAAATTTTCGTAACAATTGGCTTCGAAAAGCGTTCACTTTCTTCTAACTTACGTTTAGACATCTCTGCGTCTTTACGTTGCTCTTCGCTATGATAAAAAATGACTGTTTCATACGATTGTCCGCGATCATGAAATTGACCTCCAGCATCAGTTGGATCAATTTGCTGCCAATATAAGCGAAGCAATTGCTCATACGGCATACGCTCTGGATCAAAAGTAATTTGTACCGCTTCATAATGCCCAGTTGTCTCTGAGCAAACTTCTTTGTATGTTGGATTTTCCTTATGTCCACCTGTATATCCAGATACAACCTTTATAATGCCATCCATTTCCTCAAATGGCGATACCATGCACCAAAAACAGCCTCCAGCAAATGTTGCAAATTCATATTTTTCGTTTACACCCACTTCTTCACCCCATTATCTTTTCTTACAGTATGGCATACGAAAATGTAAATTATAAAGTGAAACTTTAATCAGTGGGGTTTTCTTCATCCCCCACTGATTATTAGCCCACCCAATCGGGCGCATGCCAGCAGTTTATCTCCCACCTAACTTCTTAAGCTCGTTCAGAATGTGAGGGGGATGGAGCTTCTGACGTAGAGGTGTTTTTTACCTCGTAGGAAGAAGCGAAGCCACTGAAGCTGGACAATACTTTCGCTGAATTTTAAGGTGGGGGCTATTATTGCCCGTTAATGCGGAATAAATAAAAAAGCATCAAAATAGATGCTTTTTATTTATTATTTACCATTTCTTCTTTCTCGTCACTTATTACTTCTAACACATCGAGTAAAAACATAAAAATTGGAATCCCTATAATCAATCCCCATACACCTAAAAAATGTTCAGAGAAAATTAAAATCATAAATGTATAAAATATAGGTAAATTTGTCTTTTCTGACATAAACTTTGGATTTAAGAAATAACTTTCAATCGCATGAATGACTGCTACAATAATTAAAACGTACAAAATATACACCATACCACCGGTATTATAAGCAATTATACAAAGTGGAAACAGCGAAATAATTACACCTGCGACTGGAATAAGCCCCAGCAAGAAGATCATTAAGGCTAACCCGAGCAACTGCGGGAAACCTAAAATCCAAAGTGCAATAGTCGATAACACACAATTTACAATGGCAATAAGAAATTGCGCCTCAATCACTTTTCCGAATGAGCGAGCGAATTTTCTTCCAAAATACTCAATTTCATTATAGAAAACAGCTAGTTTACTTTCTTTGAACTTCGCTGTAAACATAACAATTCTTGACTTTTCTAACAAGAAAAATAAGCTCAAAATAAGTGAAAGTAAAATTTGCAAACTTACTTTCCAAACATTTGCTAGCGAATTATAAATAATATCAACGCCTTGATTCACGTACTTCGATAATTCCACGTGATCAATTGCAGAAACTAGATATCTAATTACCTCATTATCAGGTGGATTTCGTACAAATACATTGAACTGATACACAAGTTGCGTAATTTGTACCATTAAAATTGGTACATATTTGTATAATGTAATAACGATTCCACTAATCAATGCTGTATATAAAAATGCAATAATTATTTTTCTATTAATCGGTAAAAAATGTTCCAATTTGCGAGAAATAAATTTTTGAAATCTATCCATCAAATACGTAAGAATAAATGTTATCAAAATTAAATTAAACATGCTTTTCATCCCATATAAGATGAGTACAAGTAACCCTAATACAACTAACCTCTGAAATCCTTTACTTTGAAACAGGTTTTTCATTTGCATAATCGAAGCGTGATCTCTCCTGTCCATTCATTTTTATCTTAATTTCATTTTACAATATAAATGGTACTTTCAGAACGTATTATTATAAACTAAATAAAAAGTTTTATTATGAAACGTTAAAAACCGACATATAAACAGTTAAGTTCAAGGTTTAAGAAAACCAGCACATGCCACAGTGACTTATAGAAAAATTTAAATGAATAGAAAAAACACCTCCAATTTGTCGTTTATATTTACATACGACAGTGGGGGTGTTTTATCCTTGTCTCGCTTTACTGGATCATTATATTAACAATAGATGAGGTTTTTAGTCATATACTCTACTTGCTTCTGTTTCATTTTAATTTTTTTACTAAAGAGTAGAGCAAATCTTTTTGTTGTCCAGTTGTCATAGTAAACCACAAGTTTTACAAACTTTTATCCTTATAGAGTAGGTATTTTCTTTCTGCTCCTTCTACAAATTGCGTATGCTCAGCAACTAAACGATAATTTTCACGAAGATAAGGAACTGTAACCTGATTTGGGCTCATTTTTGGATCAACTCTTAATACAACAAATTTAACTTTTCTCTCTTTTATATAACGATGTTGTTCATCCATATTTTCGGGATATTCATTATAATCAATATTTTGTCTTTCAAAATAGCGGATATTCGGTACAATATCTGCCACCAAATAAAATCCCCCGTCTAACTCGCCATAATTTAATAGCGTTGGATTCGGTTCTTGATGCATAATTTCTGCAAATTTTTCTTGTGCAAGAGGTTCCTTCTGATAGAACTTTGAAGACTTCATGTTGGAATTATAACCGAAGCAAAAGAAAATTGTTGCCATCGCCATCATTGATAGGGCAAACCATTTATTTTTACCAAGAGTAATCTGCGACTTGATGTTAACATTTTGAATAAAATGAGCGATTGCTATCAATCCAAATAGCCCTAAAGGAGTTATAATAAGAAAATAGTATGGATAGCCTCTTCCTCCAATATATACCCCTACTATTAAGAAAATGATAGTACTTAAAAGCATCCACTTTTGACTTCTATCTTTAAAATACTTCCATGTAAACATAAAATCAATTAAACCAACAAGAATTAACACTTTACTTTCGAAATTACCATTAAATGCATCTCCAAAAGTAAACGCAAAATTGGCTAGTTTTTCAACTTTACCAACTTGTGATGAATAAGTACCGAGATTAAATTTTAAATACACATCTATCAAATCTTGAATTGCATGATTCATACCAAAATAGATAAACCATGGAATACTTGCAAGAACTAGCCCCGCAAACGTGAAAGCAATTGCGTTCATTAAGTCCTTCCATCTTTTTTCACCTATACAAATAAATAAAATTGCAAGGTAGAATCCAATCCAAGCCCCAACAAGGGTAAATTTAATCCAAAATACGCAGGCAATCATAATCCCATTTAGAAGAAAAATTCCTCGTTTAAATAGAGAGTCGGAGCCATACTTATAATATTTAAATATCATATAAAGAAGTGTCATTATGAAAGGAATTGAAAACTCTTCAGCACTATCCCCAAAACGAAATGCATTTTGATTCAATACTAATACTGGGAAAAATATAGATATAAGTGCAGAAGGCATCCAATTCAAATAAAGGCGGGAAATCTTGAATGCTAACACAACGTTAGCAAACATCGCAAGACTTTCCAGTATGTATACTCCAACGAAAGTAGTATGAGAAAACGAATAAGCTAATGCATGTAAACCATATAACAAAGGACCCTTTTGTTCAAAAATGTCTTGATAAGGGACTACTCCATTAGCCATACCTTTTCCAACTGTAAAAAAGGCATTAGAATCTACCCACTCACTTAACGTAAAGAACGGCGATGTCTGTGTAAAAAACAACATAATAAAAAAGGAATAAAAAAATAAAAAGATATTTAGTTTTTCAAATGATGATTTATTTATCCTGAGATCATTAAACCTAACTGACTTTTCCATTTCTTTTAAGTCTTCCTCTCATTCATTTAATTACAGCCGGGAACATTTCATAAAAAGCTTTTGCCCCGATCAAACTTAATACCTATCCTAAAAATTCATCCCCATCTTCAGGCACGTGCTAGGCAATAACCCAGCAGTAAGATGGGGATGATTTTAATTAAACACAGCCTAAAATAATTGTTAGTAAATACTTATAAGGTTTATCCATCCTAAAAATACTCTTCTATGGAATTCTCCTTAGCTATACATTCAACGAAAAACCAATACTAGACTAATAGATTTTTTTACGAATACCCACTCCAAAATACTTTTGTGAGGATGAGTTTTCTTACTTTCTATTTACTTTTTAACCAATTCTGATACGTATTCTTTTTGTTTCTCAAGAACACTATTTTTTTCAATGGTATATCTCGGGCGTCCTTTTGTTTCTTTAAAGATTTTCCCTATATATTCACCAATAATTCCAATTGCCAACAACTGTACTCCTCCAACAATCCAAATGGATAGCATCAATGAAGTCCAGCCACTAGTTGTATATGAAAAAACTTTTGCAAATAATGCATAAAGAGCAATTCCTATCCCGATAAGCACCATCAAAAACCCTAAATATGAAACAAATCTTATTGGTGCAACGCTAAATGAAGTAAGTCCGTCAAAAGCGAAGGCAATCATTCTCTTTAATGGGTACTTTGATTCGCCAGCAAATCTTTCTTTACGGTCATAATAAACATTAGTAGATTTAAAGCCTAATAAGGGAACAATTCCACGAATGAATAAGTTTTCTTCTTGATATTTTATAAATTCATCTAATGCCCTTTTGCTCATTAAACGATAATCTGCATGGTTAGGTACTAACTTAACACCCATTTTTCCCATTAGACTGTAAAACCATAAAGCAGTATTTCTTTTAAATTTAGTATCAGTGTCTCGCTTATCTCGAACTCCGTATACAATATCATAACCTTCTTGATATTTATCAATAAATTGATATATAACATTTACATCATCTTGAAGGTCAGCATCTATTGAAACCACACAATCTGAAAAATCTCTTGCCGATTCCAGACCAGCGATTAATGCTCCTTGATGGCCAAAATTTCTACTTAATTTTAATCCTTGAACATACGGATTTATTGCTGTTTTCTCTTCAATTATGCCCCAAGTATTATCAGAGCTTCCATCATCTACATAAAAAATGATACTTTCATCACTTATTTTGTGATTTGCAACTAAATCGTCCATAACCCTTGTCAGTTCTTTTGTTGTTTCCTCTAATGTAGCTTCTTCATTATAGCAAGGAACAACAATCGTCAATAAAGGTACATTGCGCGCCATTCTTCCACCCCTTAATTTTCAAAAAACTCCATTTCATATATCCCAAAAATTTCTATCTTTAGTAATACCCCAACCATTTTAACATATCCAGTCATAAAATGTAATAATACCCATTGGCTTTCCGATAAAATTATTGTTAATTATTTCTTCATCGTCTCTCCCAAACAATGAGAATCTCATTTGCTTATGGTAAAATTTTCTCTGACTAATTTAATTTAGTTATAAAGTGAAACTTCCATCAGTAGGGGGTTACTGCCCGTTAATGCGAGATAAATTTCTTAGCAACACCTTAACAAAGATTAATTTTTTATCCCTTTCAAATTCCAAAACAAAAAAGAAGAGAAATATTGATTCCTTTCCTCCTCTTCTTCCTTTCATTCAGTTGATACTCTTAAAAGGATAACAACCTTATTTATTTATGGTAAGGTTCATTACGATTGATTCGAAATGCTCTATACACCTGTTCTAACAGTACCAAACGCATCAACTGATGAGGCAGCGTCATTTTCGAGAACGACAATGACTCATTGGAGCGCTTCATCACTTCTTTACTTAATCCAAGCGATCCTCCGATAACAAACGCCACTTTACTTTTTCCATATGTAGCAAGACAGTCTAAACTTGCAGCAAATTCTTCTGATGATTTTTGTTTCCCTTCAATTGCTAATGCAATCACATGCGTATCATCAGAAATTCTATCTAAAATACGAATTCCTTCTTTTTCTTTTACCATTTGCATTTCTGCTTCACTTAGATTTTCTGGTGCTTTTTCATCTGGTAATTCAACAACTTCCACTTTCGCATAAGAAGATAATCGTTTTAAGTATTCTTCAATACCTTGTTTTAAATATTTTTCTTTTAACTTTCCGATTGAGATAATTAAGATATTCACATGTACTCCCCACCTTACAAACACATTATCCACAAAAGTTATCCACATATCCACATGCATCATCCACATATTGTATGAGAATCTGTGTTCGACACAACATATATCGCCTTATTTTGACAAAATTCACATGTTTTTTTCTTATCTTCTTCGTTATCCACATTGTGGATAACTGGAGCTACTTCACATTCATCCACAATGATATCTAGCGCTAACTCCACATGTTCTAAACAACAAGGTAACTTCATAGTTTCACCTCACTTATCCACAACAGAAAACAGGAGGGGCTGCCTCCTGTTTTAATACTGTTGACTGCCTAATTTTACAGTTGTTGTTTCTCGTTTTGCCCCACGATAATATGTAATCGTCATTTTATCGTCAATTTTCTTATTATATAGGACTTTCCGGAATGCAATAATATCTTGCACTGTTTTTCCATCAACCGCTACAATGACATCATATTCATGTAAACCTGCATCGCTACCTGGCGATGGACTTTTTACATCTAAAATACATACACCTTCCGCTATATTTGCTGGGAGGTGCAATGTTTTATCCCAATAATAAGTAGGAATTTCATTTAAAGATCTAAGCTCAATCCCAACATAAGGCCGTCTTACCTTCCCATACTTTTCGAGTTCATTCATCACAGGGACAGCTCTTGCAACAGGAATTGCAAGTCCGATCCCCTCTACCTCTTTTGCAGCAATTTTCATGGAATTGATGCCAATAAGTTGCCCAGCTTCATTTACAAGAGCCCCGCCACTATTACCTGGATTAATAGCAGCATCTGTCTGCAATACTTCTACTTGCCAATCATAATGTCCATCTTGATCTAAATCAACCGGTACAATGCGTTCATTTGCTGAAATAATCCCTTGTGTTACAGTACCTGAAAATTGTAAACCAAGCGGATTTCCGATTGCAAGCGCAGCTTCACCGCGTTTTACTTTCGTAGAATCACCAAGGTCAATGACCTTTTTCGCATATTTTTCTTCAATTTGTAAGACAGCTAAATCTGTTACAACATCGGTTCCTAAAATCTTTCCAGGAACTTTTTTTCCATCACTCAAACTTACTTCAATGCGATTTGCTCCTGCTACAACATGATTATTCGTTACAATATATGCGTTTCCTTTTTCCTTCTTGTAAATTACACCAGATCCTGTTCCTGCTTCTGCATCTGCCTCTGAAAAATTATCACGCTGAATATTAATAACACCAACAACCGCTTCTGAAGCACGGTCAACAGCTTTAACGAAGCCATCTCCTGTATTCACAGATTGAGGAGTAGACTGTGCTATATACTGTTTCTCTTCACTTGCTTCAGTTTCTCTTATTGTAGTCCAACCTAATTTTGAAAACGTTGGAATGGCAAAAGCAAATAATGTAGCACCAATGACAGTTCCCGCTACACCAGAAATAAAAATATGTTTATGCTTTTGCTTTCTTTTTCGTTTCATCTGAACATCTTCTTCATCAATAAAGGACATTTATGCTCACCTAGCCTTCCGAAAGCATTTATATTCTCCTTTATTGTTTACCAAAATGAAGAATTATACGTATTGAATTTTAGTTGGTGTTTTCGGATCAGTATCGTGCAATTGAAATGCTTCTCCTACAGCTAGTCCTTTTTCTTCAAGAACTTGTGCAACAGACATACGAGCAAGTTCTTTCATATTGTTATCTAAACTAAGGTGAGCCAAATAAATGTGCTTTGTTTCATCTGTAATTACATCAGTCATTGCAAGAGCTGCATCTTCATTAGAAACATGCCCTACATCACTTAAAATTCTTCGTTTAATGCTCCATGGATAACGTCCCATTCGCAGCATCTCAACGTCGTGATTACTTTCAAACACAAAAGCATTGGCTCCCTTAATAATCCCTTTCATTCGATCACTAACATACCCCGTATCTGTAATAAGCACTAACTTTCTTCCGTTATGATGAAACGCATAAAACATTGGCTCTGCAGCGTCATGTGAAACGCCAAATGATTCCACTTCAATATCTCCAAATGTTTTAACTTCTCCAATCGAGAAAATAAATTTTTGCTCCGTTGGAATATTACCGATTAAGTGTTCCATTGCACTCCATGTCTTCTCATTTGCATAAATGGGTAAATGATACTTACGAGCTAATACACCTAGCCCTTTAATATGATCACTATGTTCATGTGTGACAAGAATACCAGATATACTATTTATATCTAATTCAGCTTGTTGAAACAAAGCTTCTGTCGCTTTTCCACTCAATCCTGCGTCTACTAATAACTTTTCACGTTCTGTCCCTACATACAGGGCATTTCCCGTACTGCCGCTTGCAAGTACACTAAAATGCAAACTCATTTACCCTCACTCCATTGCTCAGTGTCCTTGTTGTCCTTACCTAATTGAATAATTTGTCCTTCTATTGCATTTACAAAGTAGTCCATTTTATCTGTATACAAATTCCATGTTGGAACAAGAACTTGCACATTTGAAGAAGAAGGAGCTACCACTGTTGCATATCCTAATTTTGCTCCTTTTATATGACTTCCTTGCCTTAATTCGTTTTTCTTATACAATGTTTCTAATGCATTGGGAGCAGAAATAATATCCAATTCTTTATTCTTTTCTCCCATCTCTTTAAAGTCATATAGCATTGTTTGTGTATACGATATAATTTCCTTCTTTTCATTTAGTTCAGCAACAATCATCCCATGTTGATTATAAAAAAGTGGTTTATCCTTATATTTTTGAAAAAAATACACTTTCGATCCTTCTGCTTTTCCTACAGCATTGTATTTTTGTCCATCAATTACATAAGAACGTAGAAATTCACTATAGTTATCACTTGTTGTTGCTTTTGCATTCCAAAATGGCTCTTTAAGTTTACTTACAAGTGTATTTGTCTCTTGTAAAGATCCTGTTTGATTTTTTAAAGAATGTATGTCTTCATCGGAAAAAACTCTATTTTTCGCCATAATATACGTATCTTTCGTCGGTTCTTTCGGAAAATCCTCAAATATAATTTTATCTGCTTTCATTTGTTCTTCAATATTCGTTTCCGTCGTATACTCAAGTTGATTACTATCTCGTTTTTGCACGAACTGAAAGACAAGGAAGAGGTCTAAAATGAAAAAGGTAACAATAAAGATTGTTTTAATCCTATTCCAATCCAATGAGCTCTCCCCCTTTCTCTTCACACCACTCTTTAACTTTATTGTCTTCACCATACACAACATACCAAATAGGTTTTAAATTTACTGCAGCAATATTTTTCCCATCTGTCCCTGACTCTGGTATAAGCTTATATCCTAATCGAATATCTTGAATTAATTTCATATCCACATTTTCATTCTTCTCTAAAGATTGTATAACTGTCTTACCATCCGGAAGAGAGATTGTTTGATCATCACCATACTTTAATGATGATAGCTTAAATAATGGACGCTGATAGGAAATTAATTCTTCCGCCCCCCATACTTGTTCTAACGTTGTCATACCACTTTCATTAAATACAGGTAAGCTATCAACATATAAACGATATGTTGTTTGTCCTTTTTTAGAGTCCATATAATCAAAACGATAAGAATCTGTTAAACCACCATGACCATTAATAAAATCGAAACTGCGTTGAGCAAGCGTATTTGCATACTTATGCGCTTGATCTGATACAGCTGAATTTGTGTACTGCAGCATTCGCTTTTTCTTTAATACTTGCATGAGTCGAATTCCATCTGTATATGTGTTTTCACGGTCATCAGATACTTTTTTTACATAACGAGGATCTGTAAATAATGCATTTATAAATGTATCTTCCGGTATTTCACTTACTAAATACCCCATACTTTGCATATCTGTTTTCGTATCTGGTAAAAATATCTCTCTCGTATCACTTAATGTGTATTGAGAGTAGTCCCTCGCACTTGCTGCAAATTGATCACGTGCCGTTTCAAGGTCCTTAAGCATAATTCCTTTTAATACCATATGATATACCTTGCGGTGTTCATATGAAATGAAATAGACAGGAATATTACCATCGCGACTTTTTTGTAGATCAATCATTATACGATTAAAGCTAGATAACTCTGGGATTTTTTCTTTAATTGTAAAAACGTCTTTCATGGAATCCAATGGTATATCTGTAGGGAAAATCATTTCAATCTTGTTTTTACCACGAATAAAGGAGAAGAATTGCTGTTTCGGAATATCATTTGATATATCTTTAAAATCGTACAATTCTCCTTTTTCCAGTAATTTATATAATGGGTCAATACTATTTATATTTTCGCTTCCAAGATGCGTATTCTCTTTATGAAAAAGAACCATAGAAGGCAAAATTACATTCGCAAGGCTCTTCTGTTCCCCCTCTGTATTGTCTTGTAAATATTTCGCATTTTGCAATTTACTAGAATCAGGTACATAGGTCCATAAATTAAAGGTAAGAAATACACTAATAACAACCAAGTTAATCAGCAAGACTGATTTTAAGTTTTCAATATTCATTCCCAGTCATCCTCTTCGTCCTTTTCCATTGGAAGCATGAAATAAATGGTCGTTCCTTTTCCTTCTTCGCTTTTTGCCCAAATCGAACCGCCATGAGCTTGAATCATTTCCTTGGCAATTGCTAGACCTAATCCTGTTCCGCCCAATTTACGTGAACGAGCTTTGTCAACGCGATAGAAACGTTCAAAAATCTTATCAACGTTCTCTTTCGGAATTCCCACTCCTTGGTCGCTAATGCTTATTTCTAACATATCTTCTCTTTCCCGTAAACGATATGTTATTGTTCCACCTTCTGGAGAATACTTTAATGCGTTTGAAATAATATTATAAAGAACTTGTGTAATTTTATCTTCATCAATCTCAATGAAACGTGATCTCTTAGAAAATGAACGTTTAAAAGATACGTTTTGTTCTTTTGACATTTCAAAACGATCAATGATATTACTAAAGAATTGTGTAAAGTCTACCCATTCTTTCATTAGACGATATTCCGTACTATCTAATTTTGAAAGCTGTAGCAGCGCATTAACAAGTCGAATCATTCGCTCCGTTTCTTCTTGTGTTACCTGTAAGAATTGCGGCGCAATATTCGGATCTTGCCACGCTCCTTCCCCCAATGCTTCCAAATAGCTTCGCATCGTTGTTAATGGTGTACGAAGTTCATGAGAAACGTTTGCCACAAATTCACGGCGTTCCCTCTCAATTCGCTCCTGTTCCGTTACATCATATAATACAGCGATAAAACCATTTATCTTTCCATTCTCTTTTTGAATAATAGAAAAGCTAGCTCGTAGAATATACGGCTCATCTCTTGTACTAAAATCTAATATGACAGAGTCTGGTTCTTCATATAAATTATCTAATGTGTACTCTTCTTGAATGCCTAATATTTCTAGAATAGATTGATCTAATGCTGTTTCACGTGAAACGTTAAGCATTTTTTCTGCCGGATCATTTAATAAGATAATATCTCCTTTTCGATCTGTTGCAATTACTCCATCTGTCATATGAGATAATACAGACGAAAGCTTCCTTCTCTCACTCTCCGTAGAAGAACGAGCTTGCTGCAACTTCTTCGACAAGTTGTTAAATGCCAACGCTAATTGACCAATTTCATCATGACCATGTACTTTTACTTTACGAGAGTAATTTCCCTTTGCCATTTCAATGGCTTGCTTTCTCATATCTGAAATTGGTCTTGTAATAGTTTGCGCCAATAAAATACCTAGCACAGCTGTTACTAATAATGCAATAACCGTTCCCGTTGCAAAGATTTGATTAATAAGCTTCATTTGTTTATAAACATCTTCCATAGAAGCAACAATATAAATTACACAACGTTTCTCATTACTTACTTTAATAGGAGTAGCAACAACTTGCACACGATTTCCTGTATTACGGTCTATTTCCAGTTTTTCAACAGGCTTTCCTTGCACCAAGGCTCGCTTTACCAATAAATCTGTTGTTTTTTTTCCGACAATACCTTGATTATATTGATGTGATGTTGCTAATACACGACTACTCTCATCAATTACACGAACCTCTTGAATATCAGCTTTTCGATCAGAAGAAAAATCTTCTATACTCGTTTTCAGTGCCTCTTCAATGGAGGGACCTTTTGTTTTATCTCTTTCTTTTGCAAATTCCTGCTTTAAGTTGTAAGCAAGTAAATTCGTTCGTTGTGTTAATGATTCCTTAAAACTCTTCACAAGATTCTTCTCTAACTCCCGAACGAAATATACACCAATAATTTGCATTGCCATTAAAATTAATAGCATGTAAATTAATACGAACTTTAAGTGAATAGACTGAAAAAAACCAACTTTCTTCATATATTACTCCTGCTCTGGATCGCGTAAGTAATATCCCACACCACGTCTTGTTACAATTAAAGTCGGATGACTTGGATTATCTTCAATTTTCTCCCGTAAACGACGAACTGTTACATCTACTGTACGCACATCACCAAAATAATCATAACCCCAAACAGTTTGTAATAAATGTTCACGGGTCATAACTTGTCCTAAATGCTTTGCTAAATAATGAAGTAATTCAAATTCGCGATGTGTTAACTCAATATTTTCCTCGCGTTTTGTTACACTATATGCATTTGGATTAATGATAATCGGACCAATAACCATCTCTGCATTTTCTTCTTTTTCAGCTGCTGCCCCTTGTTGATGACGACGTAAATTCGCTTTTACGCGTGCTAATAACTCACGTGTACTAAACGGCTTCGTTACATAGTCATCTGCCCCCAGTTCTAGTCCAAGAACTTTATCAATTTCAGAATCCTTAGCTGTTAGCATAATAATTGGCATTTCATAGTTTTTTCGTATTTCACGACAAACTTCTAAGCCATCTTTTCCCGGTAACATAATATCTAATAAAACCATATCTGGTTGTTCTTCATTTGCTTTTTCAATTGCTTCATCACCATCATGAGCCATTACAATTTCAAAACCTTCTTTTTCTAAATTAAACTTTAAAATATCTGCAATTGGTTTTTCATCATCAACGACTAAAATTTTCTTTCCCATCATCTTAGTTTCCTCCTGAACGTTTAATGCCTTCCTTACAGAAAAACCTCTAGCTTCAACTGCTAGAGGCTTCCCTTCATTCTATTTTAAAAGAACTAATCTCATTTGTAAAATTGTACAATATAAAAAGGATATTAAGCGGGCCCACTTAATATCCTGAAAGTGGCTCGGGACGGAATCGAACCGCCGACACGAGGATTTTCAGTCCTCTGCTCTACCGACTGAGCTACCGAGCCAAAACATATATATAAAACCACTAATTGTGGTATTAAACAAAAGTGGCGGTCCCGACCGGGGTCGAACCGGCGATCTCCTGCGTGACAGGCAGGCATGTTAACCACTACACCACGGGACCAAAACACAATATATACAAAAGTGACCCGTACGGGATTCGAACCCGTGTTACCGCCGTGAAAGGGCGGTGTCTTAACCACTTGACCAACGGGCCACGAAAATAAAATGGTGAGCCATGAAGGACTCGAACCTTCGACCCTCTGATTAAAAGTCAGATGCTCTACCAACTGAGCTAATGGCTCATATTCACCAATGTCATGTTTTCGTGACGACAAGACTTATAATATCATAAAATGCTTTCTTTTTGCAATACTTTTTTATATTTTTTTATAAGAACATGAAAAAAGAACCCATTTAAATGCGGGTTCTTCTTTCAATATACCGTATTTTTAAGAAAAAAACAAGATTAGATACCGTATACGTTACGAACAATATTTGTTTGACTACGGTCTGGACCAACTGAGAACATAGCTAATGAAATACCTGTTAATTGAGATACACGTTCTACATAATGTCTTGCATTTTCAGGAAGTTCAGCTAATGTTTTTACGCCTGTAATATCTTCTGTCCAACCTGGAAGCTCTTCGTATACTGGCTCACATTTCGCTAAAATATTTAAGTTTGCTGGAACTTCATCAAGAATTTCACCGTTATATTTGTATGCAATACAGATTTTCACAGTTGGAATACCTGTTAATACGTCGATAGAGTTTAAAGATAAATCTGTTAAACCACTAACGCGGCGTGCGTGTCTTACAACAACACTATCAAACCAACCTACACGGCGTGGACGACCAGTTGTTGTACCATATTCACGACCAACTTCACGAATTTGATCACCAATTTCGTCATGAAGCTCAGTTGGGAATGGACCGTCACCTACACGGCTTGTATATGCTTTACATACACCTACTACGCGTTTAATTTTAGAAGGGCCTACACCAGAACCGATTGTTACACCACCAGCAACTGGATTAGAAGATGTAACGAACGGATACGTACCTTGGTCAATATCAAGCATAACACCTTGTGCACCTTCAAATAATACGCGGCGACCTTCATCTAATGCATCATTTAGTACAACAGATGTATCACATACGTATTGTGCGATTTGTTGACCATATTCGAAATACTCTTCGAAAATTTCTTCTGCACTAAATCCTTCTGCATCATACATTTTTTCGAATAAACGATTTTTTTCCGCTAGATTACGCTCAAGCTTTTCTTTAAATGCCTCACGGTCTAAAAGGTCTGCCATACGAATACCTATGCGAGCAGCTTTGTCCATGTATGCAGGACCGATACCTTTTTTCGTTGTACCAATTTTATTATCACCTTTACGCTCTTCTTCTAACTCGTCTTGTTTTAAGTGATAAGGTAAGATAACGTGTGCACGGTTACTAATACGTAAATTATCAGTGCTTACGTCACGATCATGTAAGTATTTTAATTCCTCAAGCAAAGCTTTTGGATCTACTACCATACCGTTTCCGATAACACAAATTTTTTCTTTATAGAAAATACCAGATGGAATTAAATGCAATTTATATTTAACACCGTTAAAAACAATTGTATGTCCTGCGTTATTTCCGCCTTGATAGCGCGCAACTACTTCCGCATGTTCAGAAAGGAAATCAGTAATTTTACCTTTTCCTTCGTCGCCCCACTGTGTTCCTACAACTACTACTGAAGACATTATTCAAGCACCTCCGAAATTTTCAAACGAACTTTTCAAACAATATAATTGTACCAAAATGCAAAGAGAAGTCAATTTAAAAACGAACATTTTTTTCTCTTTTATCTTTTTCGTTCGTAAGAATGCCTCTTTACTTATGAAATCATTATTCTCACAAACAAAAAAAGAAACACATTTTATTATAAGAAATGTGCTTCTTTTTTATACTCTCACTATGCTGGCGGTGCATGTCCATTATCAAAGCGTCGTTCTAAGTTTACGAATTTGTTAAATTCCTTCACAAACGCCAACTCAACTGAACCTACTGGACCATTACGCTGCTTAGCAATAATAATTTCAATTGTATTTTTGTTTTCCGTTTCTCGGTCATAGTAGTCTTCACGATATAAGAATGCTACTATATCAGCATCTTGCTCAATACTTCCTGATTCACGAATGTCCGACATCATCGGACGTTTATCTTGACGAGACTCTACACCACGAGAAAGCTGAGATAAAGCAATAACTGGAACTTCTAGTTCACGCGCAAGCCCTTTTAATGTACGAGAAATTTCTGATACTTCTTGCTGGCGGTTTTCACCAGATTTCCCGCTACCCTGAATAAGCTGTAAATAATCGATTAAAATCATTCCAAGGCCATGTTCTTGTTTTAAACGTCTACACTTTGCTCGAATTTCACTAACGCGAATTCCTGGTGTATCATCAATAAAAATACCTGCATTTGAGAGGCTACCCATTGCCATCGTCAGTTTCGCCCAGTCTTCCGAAGTTAAAGTCCCCGTACGAAGACGCTGTGCATCAATATTTCCTTCTGCACAAAGCATACGCATAACGAGCTGATCAGCCCCCATCTCTAAACTAAAAATCGCAACATTTTCGTCCGTTTTGGTAGCAACATTTTGGGCAATATTTAAAGAAAATGCTGTTTTCCCTACAGATGGACGTGCCGCTACAATAATTAAATCATTCCGCTGGAAACCTGCTGTCATACGATCTAACTCTGTGAAACCAGTTGGAATTCCTGTAATTTCACCTTTTTGATTATGCAGTAATTCAATTTTATCGTAAGCTGCTACAAGAACATCTTTAATATTTTGAAAACCTTTTGTATTCGTACGCTGAGATACTTCTAATATTTTTTTCTCAGCTTCATTTAATAGACTCTCTACATCATCTTCTCGTTCATAACCATCCGACACAATATGCGTTGCTGTCCGAATAAGCCGACGCAAAATCGATTTTTCTGCGATAATACGTGCATAATATTCTACGTTAGCAGCCGTCGGTACAGCTTCTGCTAGTTCAGCTAAATAAGAAACACCGCCAACTTCTTCTAATAAGTTTTGATCAGCAAGTGCTGCTGTTGCGGTAACTAAATCAATTGGCTCTCCTTTGTCAGAAAGATCAAGCATCATTTGATAAATTTTTTGATGCGCCGTTCGATAGAAATCTTCTGGCATTAGCATTTCCGAAGCTGATGTTAACGCTTCTTGATCGAGAAAAATAGCTCCTAAAACGGCTTGCTCAGCCTCTATATTATGCGGAGGGGTACGATCAGCAAATACGTCACTCATGCGCAAACCTCCTCTTCAATCTTTTGTTTATTGTTCAGTAACATGTACTTTCACTGTTGCTGTTACTTGTGGATGTAATTTCACGGTAACGTTCGTATATCCTAATGCACGAATTGCATCGTCCATTTCAAATTTACGTTTATCAAGCTTAATATTATGAGTTTTTTGTAAGCCATCTACAATTTGTTTACTTGTAATAGAACCAAATAAACGGCCACCTTCACCCGATTTTGCTTTTAATTCTACTGTTAACTTTTCTAGAGTTTCTTTTAATTCCTTGCATTTTTCAAGCTCTAATTCTGCATCTTTTTCTTCTTTACGCTTTTTCGCATCTAATGTTTTCACATTTGCATTTGTCGCTTCAATTGCAAGTCCTTGTTTTAATAAAAAGTTATTCGCATAACCGTCTGGTACATTTTTTACTTCCCCTTTTTTCCCTTTACCTTTTACGTCTTTTAAAAAGATTACTTTCATGATTGTATTCCTCCCTCTAAATACTCATTTATAACAGATTGTAAGTTTGCTTCTGCTTCATCAATTGATATGTTTTGTATTTGCGTTGCAGCATTTGTTAAATGACCGCCTCCGCCTAAATTTTCCATAATAAGCTGTACATTTACTTCCCCTAAAGAACGTCCACTAATCCCAATCACGCTTTCACTACGCTGTGCAATTACGAAAGAAGCAATCACTCCTGTCATTGTGAGTAATGTATCAGCTGATTGGGCAATTAATACTTGATCATAAAACCCATCACCATCTACCTTTGCAATCGCAATCCCATTTTTATAAATGTACGCATTTCGAATTGTTTTTGCAATTTGTAAATAATGGGCCATATCTTCTTTTAATAACTTTTGTACTAATATAGTATCTGCGCCATGAGAACGAAGATAGGAAGCTGCATCAAACGTACGTGCTCCAGTACGGAATGTAAAACTCTTCGTATCCACTATAATACCTGCCAGTAAAGCTGTTGCCTCTAGCATATTCATTTTCAAACGCTTAGGCTGATATTCCAACAACTCCGTTACAAGTTCTGCTGTAGATGATGCATATGGCTCCATATAAACAAGCAACGGATCTTCAATGAAGTCCTCACCGCGGCGATGATGATCAATTACAACAACATTTTCAATCTTATCAAGTAACTTTCTTTCCATAACCATAGATGGTTTATGGGTATCTACTACAACAAGAAGCGAATCATCATTCGCAAATTCAAGAGCCTGCTGCGGTGTAATAAAGCGCGACCATAATTCCTCATGCTGCTTAACTTCGTCCATTAAACGCTTAATTCCTTTATCAGAATCATTTTCATCTAATACGATATATCCTTCTCGTTCATTAAGCTGTGCTACTTTCAAAATCCCAATTGCAGCTCCAATTGCATCCATATCCGGTGCCCGATGCCCCATAATAATGATATTGCTACTTTCTAACACAAGATCTTTTAAAGCATGAGAAATTACACGTGCACGTACACGAGTACGCTTTTCTACCGGATTCGTTTTCCCACCATAAAACTTCACTTTCCCTGTTGCTTGTTTAATAGCCACTTGATCTCCACCCCGGCCAAGTGCTAAATCGAGACCAGATTGCGCCATAGACCCAAGCTCTACTAGTGACAAATCACCAGAACCAACACCGATACTAAGAGTCAGGGGAATATTTCGTTTAGACGTTTCTTCACGTACTTGATCTAAAATATCAAATTTCCCTTTCTCCATTTGCGTTAAAATACTTTCATTTAACACAACAAAATATCGTTCAGATGAAGCACGTTTTAAATACGCCCCATACTTCACAGCCCATTCATTTAGTAAAGATGTAACGTGACTTGTAATATTTGTACGCAATTGATCATCTAATCCTTGTGTTACTTCATCATAGTTATCTAAATAGATAACAGCAAGTACCGTCCTTTGGTCTTCATACATTTTCTCAATTTCTGTTTGCTCTGTCACATCAAAGAAATAAATTAACTTCTCTTCTTTCCTCGCAAATACACGAAATTTTCGATTGTTTAAAGATACAATATCATTAGCTGTTTCCCCTTTTGTAAATAAAAGTAAGGTTTCTGATAGATCATACAAGTGCCATCCAGCTAACGAATGTTGCCCTAAACAAGAAGATAGATATGGATTTGCCCAGTCGATTCCATAATCTTTATTATATAGTAAAATTCCAATTGGCATTTGATTGAAAGCCTCATTACTTACCTTTTTCACTCTTGTAATCGTATCATTCGTATACTTTTCAACGCTTTTTTGAAATGCAAGTTCAAATTTTATAACAAAAAATAAGACGATACAAAAGACAACAAAGGAAATCATACCCGTCATCCAATGAAAATAAACGAGAATGGTAATGAGTAAAAGCGCTAAAAACGCCAATACATAAACAGGATATAGAAACCGCTGTTTCTTATAAAATTCAGGCATATATACAACTCCTATAAAGTGAAACTTCTATCAGAGAGTTTTTTACATCTCCACTGATAGTTAGTTGAACTAATCGGGCACATGCTAGCAGTTATCCTCGACCGATCTTCTTTGACTCCTCAAATTTTTGAAGCGGGAGTCCTACTGCCTATTCATAGCGGGATAAAATAAACCATCCATTAATTAAACCCTTATCCTCTACCGATATTTAGTTGAGTCAACTACACTTATTCCCCGCTTACAAAGTCTAATCGTTCTATTAAGCGTAGGATAAAAGCTTTGATTTCTATGGTTCGTTACAAAGGGCTTATAAAAAGTACTTTGTTTCAAATACTTATTTTACCTGTATTTTCAATCGTAACGAAAAGCCTAAATCAATTATACCTAAGATTGTCATAAGAGGAAACAAAACTGGCACAAACAACCCTACAACAAAAGTTAAGATTGGAACAACTTTAGTATATCCTTTTGCATTTGTAAAAAAAGCTAGGAATGAAAACCCTTGAAACAACAGTAAAAAAGTAAAAATTGTTGATAAATTTAAGAACACCATTTCTACATATGACCCTGCTTCGATTTTGGTAAAAGAAGCTAGCAAAATAATCACGACATACAACCAAACAATGCTCTTAGGAATTTGTATATCACGAAATTTCGGCCAAGATACCGCCGTGTACTTTAATCGTTTTAAAACACGATTAGCAATTAAAATAGTAATCCAAGAAGAGAATAGCGAAGCCATAGCAAGTACGGTTGGTAAAAGCATTCCAATTGTATTAACCGCTTTTTTCAATTCAGCTAGCTGCCCTTCATTTACAGATGCACCCGCCATCTTCATAAATTTCTCGCTTTGTTCCATTGATTGTTTGAACATATCTTGCATCTGTTTCACAATATCTATATTAAAAAACTGCACACTAACAATATACAGCAATACAAAACTCACAAGATATACAAGTGTCCCTACCAATAAAATTTCAATAACACTTTTTTTCTTTTTATACATGTGTCCTAATATAATTCCTGTTATTCCGAACATAAGTGTATTCGCAATACTAAGAGGCGAACTCACAATAAGTGTTACAAGAATTGCCGCTCCTAATAACATACAAGCACTACTTAACTGGTATCTGATTGAAAAAATAAGAAATGGTAACGGCAGTGCAAATATAACTATAGCACCTAAAACAGGCATATACAGAGAAGCTAAAAGCAAGACAGCATATAAAGCAAGTAATACTGCTCCTTCTGTAATGAGTCGTGTGCGTTTCATTCTTCACACCCTCTTTCTATAAAGTGAAACTTCTATCATGGTTAACAAAAAGAAAAGAATAGCAAAATGCACAGTAGAGTAATACTCTACTGTGCATTTCATACGTTATTATTCACCAACATATGGTAAAAGTGCCATTTGACGAGCACGTTTAATTGCAACTGTTAATTTGCGTTGGTATTTTGCGCTAGTACCTGTTACACGACGTGGTAAAATTTTACCACGCTCAGAAACAAAGCGTTTTAGTAAATCAACATCTTTATAGTCGATGCGAGTGATGCCGTTAGATGTAAAGAAACACACCTTACGACGTTTCGCACGTCCACCTTTGCGTCCTCCTGCCATGTTCATTTCCCTCCATTCCGTTTTAAAATATTCGGTCTATACCATTAGAATGGTAAGTCATCGTCTGAAATATCAATCGGTTGACCTACATTTGCAAATGGATCGTCATTTCTAGTAAATCCAGCATTATTGCCATTGTTACCAGATTGACCAAATGGATTTTGAGAGCCTTGATTTCCGAATCCTGCTCCCGATGGTTGCGGATTAAATGAACCACGTTGCTCACCAGCGCTACTGCGCGGCTCTAAAAATTGTACGTTCTCTGCAACCACTTCTGTTACATATACACGTTTTCCATCTTGTCCCTCGTAATTACGAGTTTGAAGACGACCATCTACGCCTGCTAAACTACCTTTTTTCAAGAAGTTCGCTACGTTTTCTGCTTGTTTTCGCCATATAACACAGTTAATAAAGTCAGCCTCACGCTCACCTTGCTGGTTTGTATATGTGCGATTTACAGCTAATGAAAAAGTAGCTACTGCAACACCGTTTGGCGTGTAACGTAAATCAGGGTCTTTAGTTAAACGACCAACGAGTAAAACGCGATTCATCAATCGAACCACTCTCCCTATATATCTTAATGATTATTCTTCTTCTTTAATAACGATGTGACGAATGATATCTTCGTTGATCTTAGCTAAACGATCGAATTCTTTAACCGCTTCTGGGTTAGAATTTACGTTTAAGATCATGTAGAAACCGTCACGTAAGTCGTTGATTTCGTAAGCTAAACGACGCTTACCCCACTCTTTTGTGTTAATGATTTCTGCACCATTTTCAGTTAAAACGCCTGCAAAACGTTCAACTAAAGCTTTTTGAGCTTCTTCTTCCATGTTTGGACGAATGATGTACATGATTTCGTACTTTTTCATTACACTTTCACCTCCTTTTGGTCTAAACGGCCCACATTGGGCAAGGAGCAATTAATTTATAGTAATTACTCACGAGTTTAGATTATATCATAGTAAGTTAGAGGAATCAACTCACGAAAACATAAAAAACTTGGCAAATCCAGTGAATTTGCCAAGTTAGATACTTTATTTTTTCCTAGGAAATAAAAGATTATACATTAAAGCGGAAGTGTACAACATCTCCGTCTTTCATAATGTATTCTTTTCCTTCTAAGCGTACTTTTCCAGCTTCTTTAGCAGCTGTCATCGAACCATTTTCCATTAAATCGTCATAAGACACTGTTTCTGCACGAATAAATCCACGTTCAAAATCTGTATGAATGATTCCAGCGCATTGCGGTGCTTTCATTCCTGTTTTAAATGTCCAAGCACGAACTTCTTGTACCCCAGCTGTAAAATAAGTAGCCAATCCTAATAAATCATATGCTGCGCGAATTAGTTGATCAAGACCAGATTCTTCAATACCCAGCTCTTCAAGGAAGACTTTTTTCTCTTCCTCGTCTAACTCAGAAATTTCTGATTCAATTTTTGCACAAACAACAATTACTTGTGAATTTTCTTTTGCAGCAAACTCTTTTACAATTTGTACATATTCATTTCCAGACGGATCGATTACATCGTCTTCAGAAACGTTTGCTACATATAACATTTCTTTTATTGTTAATAAATGAAGACCTTTTACTACTTTCATTTGCTCTTCAGTAAATTCAACTGTACGAGCCGGATTTCCTTCTTCAAATGCTTCTTTTAAGCGAACTAAAATTTCATGTTCAAATACAGCATCTTTATCTTTTTGTTTCGCTAATTTTGTAACGCGTTCAAGACGCTTATCAACAGATTCTAAATCCGCTAAAATAAGCTCTAAATTAATTGTTTCAATATCTGCAATTGGATCTACTTTTCCTGCTACATGCGTAATATTCTCATCTTCAAAACAACGAACTACTTGGCAAATTGCATCTACTTGACGAATATGAGATAAGAATTTATTTCCTAATCCTTCCCCTTTACTCGCACCTTTTACAATACCTGCGATATCTGTAAATTCAAAGACAGTTGGCACAGTTTTCTTCGGTTCTACAAGCTCAGTTAATTTATTTAAACGATGATCTGGAACTTCTACGATTCCAACGTTTGGATCTATTGTACAGAATGGGTAGTTCGCAGATTCTGCACCTGCTTGTGTAATTGCATTAAATAGTGTTGACTTACCTACGTTCGGCAATCCAACGATACCAGCCGTTAATCCCATATAATTCACTCCTATGACTCAATCTTCCATCATTATAGTTAGTAACGAATAAAATGACAAGCTTCATCCAAATTTATCAAGTGAAACGAATAATCTTTTACAGACAATTTCTCTCCTTCTATCTTCTGCGGATTCTTTACAAATTTGAAGCGAGAATCTTACTGCCCATTAATCGCTAAATAAAAAACAGCAGCAACAATGCCGCTGTTTCCTATTTCATCTATTCTTCATGCTTTACAAGTACTTTCTTCACCTTACGATCAAATTCTCTTCGAGGAATTAATACCGAATGGTCACACCCCTCGCACTTAATACGGATGTCCATTCCCATACGGATAATCTTCCAGCGATTTTCGCCACATGGATGAGCTTTCTTCATTTCCACTACGTCATGCAAATTATATTGTTTTTGCTCCATTCCCTAAGCTCCTCTCACTGCTAATTTACTTTTTCATTCATCAGCTCTTCACGATTGTATAGAACCATACGCGGATATGGAATTTCAATTCCGTGTAAATCTAGGCGATTTTTAATTTCTTTACGTAGTGCTCTCGCTACCGCAAAATGTTCCATCGGTTCTACTTCAGCTGTAACCCTCAAAACAACCTCTGATGCTGCTAAACTCTGTACACCTAATAATTGCGGACGAGTAACCATTTGCTCATACCTTGTTGGTAATTCATCTAACAATTTTTCAAGAACTTGTTCTGCATGTTCAATATCACTTTCATATGAAATAGATACATCTACAAAGGCAACGCTATTACTAACAGAGAAATTTGTTACTTCCTTAATACTTCCATTTGGAATAATGTGAATTTCTCCTGTCCATTTCTTCATTTTTGTTGTACGTAAACCAATTTCTTGAATAACTCCTTCAAATTGACCTAGGCGGACATAGTCCCCTACTGAAAATTGATCCTCTAATAAAATAAAGAATCCAGTGATAACGTCTTTGACTAAGTTTTGCGCACCAAAACCAACCGCCAAACCAACAACCCCTGCACCGGCTAATAATCCTTTTGTATCAATTCCAAATACTCCTAAAATCGCAATTATTACAATGAAAAAGATGACATATGTTAAAATGTTTTCTAATAATTTCGCTACTGTCATCGTTCGTCTTTCGGAAATTTGAATTGGCGATTTGGCCTTCATTTTAAAAGCATTACGAATAATCACTCTACCAACTCGAATAACTACACTCGAGATAAGCCAAATAAGTATGAGTTTCAGTAAACCAAGACCAATTTTCTCCCATAATCCTATATCTAATAACCAATTCATAAAGTCTGTATATAAGTCGTGAAGTCCTTTCATCGCGACCTACCTTTCTATCTCATATTCATTATTCATTGTAACAGAATTTCTCCTTATTTTACGAAAAAAGTTCTTTCATACACTTTTATTTTCGCACTCCATAAGGTATAAAATAACACATTTTTTTATATACTAGTACTAGTATTCTACAGACTACATGATACGCTTCATCCTTTTTTATACTTTATAAATCTCTAAATCCAAGAGTATCCTTCTCTTCTGCCCATATCAGATCTTTTGAAACGATCTTATCCTATAAGAAAGCGACATCTGCACAATAGGAATACTAGAAACACTTTCTAATTATTACCTAACATAAAATGATGTTTCTCCTAAACTAAAAGTAAAATAGTCATTACCTCAAGAGAAATATGTAATATGCAAAAATCAGGTTTATATGAAATACACTAAATTCTATTAAAAAGGATGGATGCTTCGTGAATATCGGAAGTTTTCGTTTACCTTTTTTTGAAAAAGATTCGCAGCAGGTTATGTATCATGATGTGAATTGCAATCAAACCATTAGTAGTTTTCTACTTTCTCATCTCCCAATCGAACAAGATTCTCCACTTATTATACTTTGTATCGGAACAGATCGCTCAACTGGTGATGCATTAGGACCCCTTGTTGGTTCAAAACTACAAGATCACAACATTCAAAATTTCCATTTATACGGAACATTAGAATCACCCGTCCATGCTTTAAATTTGGAAGAAACAATTACAGAAATACACAAATCATTTATAAATCCCTTTATCATTGCAATTGATGCCTGTCTAGGAAAATCACAAAACATTGGTTCAATTACAGTTGGAAAAGGGCCTAGTAAGCCTGGAGCAGCTATGAATAAAAACCTTCCCGCAATTGGTGATATGCATATTCATGGTATTGTAAATTTAAATGGTTTTATGGAGTTTTTTGTACTACAAAATACAAGACTAAATCTTGTTATGAAAATGGCTACTGGCATTGCCGAAAGTATTATTGAAATTGATAAAAAAATTGCTGTAATGAAAAAAATAAACCATCTATAATCGAAGATGGTTTATTTTTTATCATTCTCCCGATAAAATCTCTAAAATGCGTTGCAAATCATCTTTATTGAAAAATTGAATTTCAATTTTTCCTTTTTCTTGTTTCGTTTCTTTAATTTTTACAGATGTTCCAAATCGTTCTCGTAACACCGTTTCTTGTTCCTCAAAAAAGATATTTCTTTGTGGTTTTTGTTTCTTTGTTTCACGTGAAACATATTCATTCATCTGCTGAATAATTTGTTCCAACTGACGGACATTTAATCCTTCTTCTTTAATTCGTTGTAATAAACTATTGATTTTTGTTTTATCTTTTAATGCAAGTAGTGTTCGTCCATGTCCCATAGAAATGCTTCCATTTACAATCATTTCTTGTACGAAAAGTGGGAGAGAAAGTAAACGAATGTGATTTGCAATATGTGGTCTGCTTTTTCCAAGCCGCTTTGCTAACTGTTCTTGCGTTACCTTAAGCTCTTCCATGAGCATTTGATAAGCTAATGCTTCTTCAATAGGCGTTAAATCTTCACGTTGCAAATTCTCTAGTAGCGCAAACTCCATCATTTGTTGATCATTTAACTCTCGAACAACAGCAGGAACTGTTTTAAGCTTTGCTTCTTTTGCAGCACGAAATCTCCGTTCTCCTGCAACGATTTCATATCCTTTAATACTTTTTCGAACAATAAGAGGTTGTAAAATCCCATGTTCTTTAATTGATAACGCTAACTCTTGAATTGCTTCACTATGAAAATATTTACGCGGCTGATATGGGTTAGGACGTAATTGATTTACTTGCAATTCTTGAATTGTTTCTCCCTCTTTCACATCTAAATCTGGAAAAAACGCATTAATTCCTCTTCCTAGTCCTTTAGCCACCTGCAATCACTTCCTTCGCTAAATCTAAATACACTTCTGCCCCCCTTGACTTAGCATCATACATCATAATTGGCTTTCCATGACTCGGTGCCTCACTTAAACGTACATTACGCGGAATAATGGATCTATATACTTTATCTCGGAAGTATTTCTTCACTTCATCAATTACTTGTAACCCTAAATTTGTACGAGCGTCTAGCATTGTTAGTAAAACACCTTGAATTGCTAAATTTTTATTTAAATGCTTTTGTACAAGGCGAACTGTATTTAATAATTGACTTAACCCCTCTAGGGCATAATACTCACATTGAACAGGAATAATAACAGAATCTGCAGCAGTTAATGCATTAATGGTTAATAAACCTAAAGATGGGGGACAATCAATAATAATATAATCATATTCATCACGAATCGGCTTCAGTGCACGCTGCAGGCGAACTTCCCGGGAAATTGTCGGTACAAGTTCAATCTCGGCTCCTGCTAGTTGAATGGTAGCAGGGAGTACATCTAAATTCTCAGTTGTTGTTCGCTGTATAACAACACGAACGTCCATGTCTTCTACAAGCACATTATAAATACATTCATTTAAATCTGATTTTTCAATTCCGACTCCTGTCGTTGCATTCCCTTGTGCATCAATATCAACAAGAAGTACTTTTTTTCCTACTTGTGCCAATCCAGCTCCTAAATTTACCGATGTTGTTGTCTTTCCAACCCCACCTTTTTGATTAGCAATGGCAATGATTTTCCCCATGATGTCACCTACTTTCAACCTTTATATCTTATTCTACAAATGATTATTTTCATTTTAACATGAAACAATCACGCTTCTTTTGTTTCTGTATATTAAACTTCAAAATTTATTTACAAACTCCTTCTTAATTTTAAAAGAAAATATAGTACTTATAAAGTGAAACTTCTATCAACGGGGTGCTTTTCCCCGTTGATAGTTAGTTGAACCAATCGGGCTCTTAGGGGCAGTTATCTCTCACCTTACTTCTTTTTCTCCCTTGAAATCTTAAAGTGAGGGATATTACTGCCCGTTAGTAGCGGGATAAAGTGAAACTTCCATCAGTAAGACCTTACTATATAAATTGATTTTGATTTTTCAACATATAGATTGCTGCTATGCAGAAAAAAGGACCTTTCACTCGCTTTCTCCCTTTGTTTGAACTTCATATGTGGTAGGAAAAGGCCCTGATCGCTTCTATGCATGGCCAGATGCTCTCGCTCATCTAAAAAGAGAGGGGGGTTTGTCATTTTTCAATTTGAATTTATATAGTTTTTAATGCGTGACAAAATAAAAAGACCTCTTTCAATGATTGAGGTCTTTCTGTTTTCTTACTTCTTTTTTGGAATTTTAATTGTAATTTGATAGTATTCATCAAATTCTTCTTCTTCTGAATTCACATTTAAGCCACTATTCGTAACCATTTGTAAAGATTGACGAATGGTATTCATTGCAATACGCATATCACGGCTTACCGCTTTTTGTTTTGCTTTTCGTTTCGGTTTCGTTTCTTCTAACAATTTAGCAATTCTATCTTCTGCTTGTTTCACATTCAATTGCTTTTCAACAATTTCCTGTAAAACCTTTAATTGAATCTCTTCATTTTTAAGTGGAATAAGAGCACGAGCATGACGTTCTGTAATACTCTTCTCTAATAGCGCTTGTTTAATCTCTTCAGGTAACTTTAATAGCCTTAACTTGTTCGCAATTGTAGATTGCCCTTTACCTAGTCGCTGCGCTAATGCTTCTTGCGTTAAATTATGTAATTCAATTAACTTCTGATAAGCAACAGCTTCTTCAATTGCTGTAAGTTCTTCTCGTTGCAAGTTTTCAATTAAAGCAACAGAAGCGGTCTCAGTATCGTTCAAATTTTTTATAATAGCCGGAACAGTTTCCCAACCTAATTTTGTAGCAGCTCGAAAACGTCTTTCACCAGCGATAATCTCATATTTATCCCCTTCATACTTTCGAACAACAATTGGTTGAATTAATCCATGTGTATGAATTGTAAGAGCAAGCTCTTCAATACGAGCATCATCAAAAATTGTCCGTGGCTGATAGCGATTTGGAATGATATTTGCTAACGCAATTTGTTTAATTTCTTCACGGCTTTCTTCTTGTAACGCTAATTCAGCCTCTTTGTCTCCAAAGCCAAATAAACGAGAAAATGTGTTTTTCATACATATTCCACCACCTTGAATCCTATTGAATACTCTATACAAAAATGTTCCATGTGAAACATTTACGTTTTTATCCCGCTATTCGTGGGCAGTAGTATCCCCATCTCAAAGTTTTTCCATACACAAAGAAGATAGGTGGAGATAAACTGTCCGCAAAAGCCCAATTTGTTGAACTAACGATTAGTGAGAAGTGCAGCCTCCCTACTAATCAAAGTTTCACTTTATTTTTTTCGCTCTAACGGGCAGTAAGCCCACGCCTCAATATTGTAAGAAATCTAAAAAGATAGGTGGTGGATAACTGCCTGTAAAAGCCCGATTCGTTCAACTAATCATCAGTGCTGATGAACTAGCTTACTGATATATAACTTAATCTTACGTCTAATAAGATTTATTTTTCAATAGGTAATTTATTCGGTGTTCCTGGCTTACGAGGATATTTCTTTGGCGTTTTTCTCTTTTTCTCAATCAATAAAATGTTACGTTCACTTTCCTCGAATGGTAATTTAAACGTAGACATATCCTTCAATTCACCACCAAGCACTTGCAGAGCATACTTACCATTTTCAATTTCTTCGTTTGCAGCTGCACCTTTCATTGCAATAAATGTTCCCCCTACTTTCACAAGTGGTAAACACAATTCACTTAAGACAGAAAGGCGAGCAACGGCGCGTGCCATTACAATATCAAAAGACTCACGTACTCCTTCTTTTTGTCCAAATGTTTCAGCACGATCATGACAAAATGCTACGTCTTGTAATTCTAATTTTGTTGCTAAATGATTTAAAAACGTAATGCGCTTTTGCAAGGAGTCGACAATTGTAATTTTTAAATTTGGAAAACATATTTTTAATGGAATACTAGGAAATCCCGCTCCTGCACCCACATCACAAATAGAAAATGGCTTTGAAAAGTCATGATGGAAAGCAGCTGTAATAGAATCAAAAAAGTGTTTTAAATACACTTCTTCTTTCTCCGTAATTGCTGTTAAGTTCATTTTTTCATTCCAGTCAACTAATGTCTCAAAATAGATTTCGAATTGTTCTAACTGCCTAGTAGAAAGAGTAATCCCTCTTTCTACTAGCATAGATTGAAATTGTTCTATATTCATCTCGCTATATCTCCTAACTATTTATTGGTTCGATACTCGTGCAATTTTTCCTTGTTCTATATACACAAGTAAAATGGAAATATCAGCTGGATTTACCCCAGAAATACGAGATGCTTGCCCCATAGATAGCGGACGGACATCTTTTAATTTTTGACGTGCTTCAGAAGCTATTCCAGAAATTGCATCGTAATCAATATCAACCGGAATCTTTTTGCTTTCCATACGCTTCATACGTTCTACTTGTTGTAAAGATTTTTCAATATATCCTTCATATTTAAGCTGAATCTCAACTTGCTCTGCTACTTCAGCACTAACTTCTACTTCACTTGGAGCAAGAAGATGAATATGCTCATATGTCATTTCTGGACGACGTAATAAATCGCTCGCACGTATACCATCCTTTAGCTCGCTTCCACCAGCTCCGCGAATGAGCTCTTGTACTTCAGGACGCGGCTTAATAATAATACTTGCTAAACGTTCTTTTTCTTTTTCAATTTTCTCTTTCTTTGTTGTAAAACGTTCATAACGTTCTTCTGGAATTAAACCAATTTCATGGCCAATCTCTGTTAAACGCAGGTCTGCGTTGTCATGGCGTAATAATAATCGGTATTCTGCACGGGATGTTAATAGACGATATGGTTCATTTGTACCTTTTGTAACTAAATCGTCGATTAAAACACCAATGTATGCATCTGAACGATTTAAAATCACTTCTTTTTTACCTAATGAACGGCACGCAGCATTAATACCCGCCATTAAACCTTGCCCTGCCGCTTCTTCATAACCAGATGTTCCATTAATTTGGCCTGCTGTATATAAATTTTGTATTTTCTTCGTTTCAAGTGTTGGCCACAGCTGCGTTGGTACAATTGCGTCATATTCAATTGCATATCCTGTACGCATCATCTCTACGTTCTCTAGGCCAGGAATAGTCTTTAACATCTCACGTTGTACATCTTCTGGTAAGCTTGTCGATAAGCCTTGTACGTATACTTCCTGTGTATTACGACCTTCTGGTTCTAAGAAAATTTGATGACGCGGCTTATCATGGAAACGAACAACCTTATCTTCAATGGAAGGGCAATATCGTGGACCTGTTCCTTTAATCATGCCAGAATACATAGCGGAACGATGTAAGTTTCCATCAATTAAACGATGCGTTTCTTCACTTGTATATGTTAACCAGCATGGAATTTGATCCATGATAAACTTTGTTGTTTCAAAAGAGAACGCACGTGGTGTATCATCACCTGGTTGAATTTCTGTTTTACTATAATCAATTGTACTACTATCTACACGCGGAGGCGTACCTGTTTTAAAACGAACTAGCTCAAATCCAAGATCTTCTAGATGCTCCGATAATTTCACAGATGGTTGTTGATTATTGGGACCGCTTGAATATTTTAAATCCCCAACGATAATTTCACCGCGTAAAAACGTACCTGTTGTAATAACAACTGTTTTCGCTGTATATTCTGCTCCAGTTTGTGTAACAACACCTTTACATACACCATCTTCTACAACTAAGCGTTCAACCATCGCTTGACATAATGTTAAATTCGGCGTTTCTTCGATTGTTTTTTTCAATTCATGCTGATACGCAAATTTATCTGCCTGGGCACGAAGTGCACGTACCGCTGGACCTTTTCCTGTATTTAGCATACGCATTTGAATATGTGTTTTATCAATATTTTTTCCCATCTCGCCGCCAAGCGCATCAATTTCACGAACAACAATTCCCTTTGCAGGTCCACCAACTGAAGGGTTACACGGCATAAACGCAACCATATCTAAGTTAATTGTTAACATTAATGTTTTTGCTCCCATACGAGCTGCTGCCAAACCTGCTTCACATCCTGCATGGCCCGCACCGATTACAATAACATCATAAGAACCAGCGTTGTATCCCATTTTCTATTCCTCCTTACAATTACTTTCCTAAACAAAATTGAGAGAATAACTGATCAATTAAACTTTCGTGTACAGTGTCTCCCGTAATTTCACCGAGTATTTCCCACGTTCTTGTTAAATCAATCTGCACCATATCAATCGGCACGCCGCTATGAATAGCCGCGATTGCATCACCAATCGTCTTTTCTGCTTGTGTTAATAAACCAATGTGACGAGCATTCGATACATATGTCATATCAGCTGCTTCAATTGCTCCTTCAAAGAAGAGATCAGCAATTGCCTGTTCTAGCTCATCTACACCTTTCTCTTCAAGTAAAGCTGTTGTAATAACACGAGCTGAACCAGCTAATTTTGTAACATACTCCATATCAATTCGCTGCGGTAAATCTGTTTTATTTACAATGACGATAAAGTCTTTCCCTTGCACCGCTCGGAATAACTCTTCATCTTCACTTGTTAACGCTTCGCTATAATTGACAACAAGAAGAACTAGATCTGCTTTAGTCATCATCTCTTTTGAACGCTCGACACCAATTTGTTCTACAATATCCTCTGTCTCACGAATACCAGCTGTATCAATAAGTTTAAGAGGTACACCGCGCACGTTCACATATTCTTCAATAACATCTCGGGTTGTTCCTGCTATATCCGTTACAATTGCCTTCTTTTCTTGTACAAGGCTATTTAATAGCGATGACTTTCCAACATTCGGTCTTCCGATAATAGCCGTTGCAATTCCTTCACGCAAAATTTTCCCTTGCTTTGAAGTTTGTAACAACTTTTCAATTTCTGCTTTAACATAGGTTGCCTTCTCAATTAAAACACCATGAGTCATTTCTTCTACGTCATCGTATTCCGGATAATCAATGTTCACTTCTACATGAGCTAACGTTTCTAAAATTTCTTGTCGCAAACGACCAATTAATTTTGATAATCGACCTTCCATTTGATTAATCGCAACGTTCATTGCACGATCCGTTTTAGCGCGAATTAAATCCATAACCGCTTCTGCTTGCGATAAGTCAATACGCCCATTTAAAAAAGCACGCTTTGTAAATTCTCCAGGCTCTGCTAAGCGAACACCTTGTGATAAAATAAGCTGTAATACTTTATTTACAGAAACAAGGCCACCATGACAATTTACCTCAACAATATCTTCACGCGTAAATGTCTTTGGTGCCCGCATAATTGAAACCATAACTTCTTCAATAACTTTATTTGTATCTAAATCCACAATATGCCCATACTGAATCGTATGAGATGGAACTGTTGTTAAATCTTTCCCTTTAAAAATGCGGTTTACCTTCTCTACCGCATCATCTCCACTTACTCGAACAATGGCAATTGCACCTTCCCCAAGAGCTGTAGAAATCGCAGCAATTGTATCAAATTCCATGTTCTTTCACCTCACTTGCTTATTTCTCTATATTTCAACACGTTTTTTCTTTCACTAAATTATTAGGATACCATAACGAAACTGCGTAAAAAAGAATAATAACTTATTTTATTATGTCCTCACCTAAATCGCACTAAACTTATCCATTGTGCATAAGTTTAGTGCGATTTATTTATCCACAGCTCATTCTCTGTCTTTATATTTTATCCAGTAAAAAACCGGCACTCAAACGAGTTACCGGTTTATCCCGCTCTAAAAGGCAGTAAAACTCCTACTTCAATCTTCTAAGAAATGTAAAGCAGATAGGTTACCTATAAGAGACTGGTTTGTTCAACTAGCCAGCCCTCTAGAATCAATTCCTCAGGATGGAAGTTTCATTTTATTTCGGAGATACAACAACATGTCGATGTGGTTCTTTACCTTCAGACGTCGTAATTACATATGGATGATTCGAAAGTGCTTGATGTATAATTTTTCTTTCAAAAGAAGGCATCGGTTCTAACACAACCCTTTTTTTCGTATTGCTAACTTGCTTTGCTAACCGAAGCGCAAGCGATTCTAACGTATTTTTTCGTTTATCGCGATAATTTTCAGCATCGATTGTTACACCGATATATTGTTTCGTGCTACGATTCGCAACAAGTTTTGTTACATATTGTAAAGAATTTAATATATTCCCTCTTTTTCCAATCATTACACCAACATCACTACCAGAAAGTGTAAAGTGGATATCACGCCCTTTTACATCTACTCCAACAGTTACATCAACAGCCATTTCTTTTATGATACTTTTCAAATAAAGTTCTGCTTCTTCTACAGGATCTTTTTTTACAATGACCTCTACAATAGCAGACCGTCCTCCAATAAAACCAAGAAAAGCTTTTTTCCCTTCATCAATGACATGTATCTCAACTTTATCTCTTGATACTTGCAATTGTTCTAATGCGAATTGCACTGCCAGTTCGACTGTTTGTCCTTTAGCAGTAATCATACTCACTTACTTGATCCTCCTGCCTTACTAGCCTTAAGATCCGGCCCTTTGATCAAATATGTTTGAGCGATACCAAAGATGTTACCTACTACCCAGTAAAGAGATAATGCAGCTGGGAAGTTAATTGCGAAAACTAAAATCATAATAGGCATAAGCCAAAGCATCATTGCCATTTGTGGATTTTGTCCAGCAGTACCAGCCATTGCAAGCTTTTGTTGAATAAACGTTGTGATCGCTGCAACAATTGGAAGAATATAATATGGATCAGCATGACCTAAATCAAACCATAAAAAACTATGTTGTTTAATTTCTGATGTTCTGATAATTGCATGATAAAATGCAAATAAAATTGGCATTTGAATAAATATTGGTAAACAACCTGCTAATGGATTGATACCATGTTTTTGATACAATTGCATCATTTCTTGTTGCAATTTTTGTTGAGTTGCTTGGTCTTTAGAGCTATATTTTTCTTTTAATTTTGCCATTTCAGGTTGTAACACTTGCATTGCTTTCGTACTCTTCGTTTGCTTAATCATTAATGGTAATAAAGCAAAACGAATGATAAGAGTCGTAACAACAATCGCTAAACCATAGTTATTGCCAAATAATTTTGCAAAATACGTGATTAACTGAGAAAGTGGATATACGAAATATTCATTCCAAATTCCCGTACTTTGCGATGTAATCGGCTGATTTGTTTGATTACAGCCAGCAGCAATTGCCATAACAGCAATAAGCATGACTAGTAAGCCTATCTTTTTTTTCACAGCCTGCTCCTCCTTATTTCGGTATGTATATAGTGTAATTCATTTTCCTCTTTTTTCGTCACTTTTTGCTCGTTTAATTCCTGAGCGCTGCAGAGCATGAATTAAGCTTTTCTTTAATTGTTCATAGTTCATATCTGAACAAGGCTTCCTTGCTATTATAACAAAATCTTTTCCAGAATCTATCTCATCTTTTAATTCTGTAAAGGCTTGACGGATCATACGTTTAATGCGATTACGCACGACTGCATTCCCTAATTTCTTACTAACGGAAAGACCAATTCGAAAATACGGTTGATCAGGCTTCTCTAACTGATATATGACAAATTGACGATTGGCATTTGATTTTTCATTTTGAAAAACAGCTTGAAATTCCTCATTCTTCTTTACACGATTCTTTTTCTTCATATCAATTGAACACTCCTGTATTTCGCCAGTGGAAAATTCATAATTACTAGAAAAAAGACCACTGAACGATCAGTGGCCTACGCAGATAATACTTTTCTACCTTTACGACGACGAGCTGCTAGAACTTTACGTCCGTTCGCTGTGCTCATACGGCTACGGAAACCATGTACTTTGCTGCGCTTACGTTTATTTGGTTGATAAGTTCTTTTCATTATATGACACCTCCCTGAGGAATAACTGTTAAAGACAGTCCTATAAATTATAGTTAATTTGTTAGGAGAATGTCAATGCTTCTAAAAATTTTAATCAAATATTCATTTTCTCCCTATTCACAATGTTGTTCACAGCAGACTCTATTTGTTGTGGATAATTTTTTTCGCCACTTTTTTCTATCCACAAATATTTTTTTCGTTTTTACACAGTATATCGTATTGTGGACAAGTTTATTCCACAAGGTATTGATTTTGTGGATAACTTTCCGAAATACATTGCTAACGCTATCTTTTTTTGATATTATAGTTGTGTTTTCACCTTGGACAAGTTTTTTCTAATTGTTATTTATCCACAATTTGTGTATAACTTGTGGACATGTATAATCACATGTGTATAAAAAGTTTTCCACAGTATGTTTTTTTGTCGAAAACTCTATTTCGTATTTAAAGCACTTTTTTTCTTTTAAAAAGTGTTACGTATAAATATACAGCGCTTTTCGTTTACGTTATACAAATATTAAACATCCTATTTACTCATCATCTTTTGTAAAGGAGGGACACCTTTGGAAAATATTTCGGATTTATGGAATAGCACCTTAAAAGAATTAGAAAAAAAAGTGAGTAAGCCTAGTTATGAAACATGGCTTAAGTCTACAAAAGCGTATTCTTTAAAAAAGGACGTATTAACAATTACTGCGCCAAATGAATTTGCACGTGATTGGTTGGAATCCCATTATTCTGATCTTATTTCAGAAACAATTATTCATTTAATGGGAGCAGAACTTACAATTCGCTTTATCATTCCACAAAGTCAAACAGAAGAGGAATTTGACTATCCTCCTGTTCAAAAGAATAAAACAATGCATGATGAACCTAATCATTTCCCACAAAGTATGCTTAATCCTAAATATATATTTGATACTTTTGTAATAGGTTCTGGCAATCGTTTTGCCCATGCTGCTTCTTTAGCTGTAGCGGAAGCACCCGCTAAAGCATACAATCCCTTATTTATTTACGGGGGAGTCGGACTCGGAAAGACACATTTAATGCATGCGATTGGTCATTATGTCATCGAACATAATCCAAACGCAAAAGTCGTTTATCTATCATCTGAAAAATTTACAAATGAGTTTATTAATTCTATTCGTGATAATAAAGCAGTCGATTTTCGCAATAAATATCGAAACGTCGATGTTTTGCTTATAGATGATATTCAATTTCTTGCTGGAAAAGAACAGACGCAAGAAGAGTTCTTCCATACGTTTAATGCATTGCACGAAGAAAGTAAACAAATTGTAATTTCAAGTGATCGTCCACCAAAAGAAATTCCAACATTAGAAGATCGCTTACGCTCACGTTTTGAATGGGGACTCATTACAGATATTACTCCTCCAGATTTAGAAACAAGGATTGCGATTTTACGCAAGAAAGCAAAAGCTGAGGGGCTTGATATCCCGAATGAAGTTATGCTTTATATCGCCAATCAAATCGACTCTAACATTCGTGAATTAGAAGGTGCCCTAATTCGTGTTGTAGCGTATTCTTCTTTAATTAATAAGGATATTAATGCAGATTTAGCTGCTGAGGCATTAAAACATATTATTCCAAACTCAAAACCAAAAATTATTTCAATTTATGACATTCAGAAGGCTGTAGGGGATGTTTTCCAAGTAAAATTAGAAGACTTTAAAGCAAAAAAGCGCACAAAATCTGTCGCTTTCCCTCGTCAAATTGCAATGTATCTGTCTCGTGAATTAACTGATTCCTCTTTACCAAAAATCGGTGAAGAATTTGGAGGACGTGATCATACTACAGTCATTCATGCGCATGAAAAAATTTCAAAACTGTTAAAAACAGATACACAATTACAAAGACAACTCGAAGAAATTCACGATATTTTAAAGTAATAACTAAATAATGTGAACAACGTGAATAACTTTTCTTGTTTTACACACAGTCTATCCACATGTAGATAGACTGTTTTTCCGTCTTTCTAATGAGTTATCCACATATCCACAAGTACTATTACTATTACTACTAATTTTTTATTATTATTAAATAAACTTAATTTTATACTTACCGGAGGTTTTCGATATGCATTTTTTAATTCAAAAAGACTACCTTGTCAGAAGTGTACAAGATGTAATGAAAGCTGTTTCCTCTCGTACAACAATTCCAATTCTTACGGGGATTAAACTTGTAGCAAATGAAGAAGGTGTTACATTAACAGGTAGTGATGCAGATATATCCATTGAATCTTTTATCCCAGTCGAAGAAGATGGCAAAGAAATTGTAGAAATAAAACAATTTGGAAGTATTGTTTTACAAGCAAAATATTTCAGTGAAATTGTAAAAAAATTACCAAGAGATACAGTTGAAATTTCTGTAGAAAGTCATTTTATGACAAAAATAAAATCTGGAAAATCTGAGTTTAATCTAAATGGTTTAGATTCAGCTGAATATCCATTATTACCACAGATTGAAGAACATCATGTATTTCAAATCCCAACAGATCTTTTAAAACATATGATTCGTCAAACTGTATTTGCTGTATCTACATCAGAAACACGTCCAATCTTGACAGGTGTAAACTGGAAGGTATATAACAGCGAGTTAACTTGTATTGCAACAGATAGTCATCGCTTAGCACTTCGTAAAGCAAAAATTGCAGGACAAACTATTGCAAATGAATTCCAAGCTAATGTTGTTATTCCAGGAAAAAGTTTAAATGAGTTAAGTAAAATTCTTGATGAGTCAGAAGAGATGGTAGATATTGTTATCACGGAGTATCAAGTTTTATTCCGTACAAAGCATTTGTTATTTTTCTCTAGACTATTAGAGGGTAGCTATCCTGACACTACAAGATTAATTCCGCCTGATAGTAAAACAGATATTTTCGTAAATACAAAAGAATTTTTGCAAGCAATTGATCGAGCATCATTATTAGCGAGAGATGGACGTAATAATGTTGTGAAATTATCAACTTTAGAAAATCAAATGTTGGAAATTTCATCAAATTCTCCAGAAATCGGAAAAGTAGTAGAAGAAGTTCAATGTGAGCAATTTGCTGGGGAAGAGTTAAAAATTTCGTTTAGTGCAAAATATATGATGGATGCATTAAAAGCGTTGGATAGTACAGAAATCAAAGTTAGTTTTACTGGTGCGATGAGACCATTTTTAATTCGTACTGTGAACGATGAATCCATCATTCAATTAATTTTACCAGTACGTACGTACTAAATTTATGATAAGGGTTACTAGTGCAAATCTACTGGTAACCCTTTTGATTTCTCGCTATTACTTTCCTAATGCTTGTTTATTTAGTACAATGAAAGAATGAACACTTTTAGAAAGTGAGCGATTTATGATGAAACGTATTCAAATTTCGACAGAATATATTACATTAGGACAATTTTTAAAACTGGCTGACGTGATTGATACAGGTGGAGCGGTAAAGTGGTTTTTACAAGAGTACGAAGTGTATGTAAATAAAGAGCTTGAAAATCGACGAGGCCGAAAATTATATACAAATGACATTATTGAAATTCCGGAGATCGGAACATTTCAAGTTCAAGGATAAAGGGGGATCCCTTTGTATATTACAGAATTACATTTACAAAACTATCGCAATTACGAGAAGTTAGATCTCTCCTTCGAAGATAAAGTAAACGTAATTATTGGTGAAAATGCGCAAGGAAAAACCAATTTGATGGAAGCGATCTACGTATTAGCGATGGCGAAATCTCATCGAACTTCTAATGATCGTGAACTTATCCGATGGGATGAGGATTATGGTAAAATAAAAGGGAAACTACAAAAAAGAAACAACTCTTTGTCTTTAGAGCTAAACATTTCCAAGAAAGGAAAAAAGGCAAAGTTAAATGGGCTTGAGCAACAAAAATTAAGTCAATATATTGGTATGATGAATGTTGTTATGTTTGCACCAGAAGATTTAAACCTTGTCAAAGGAAGTCCTCAAGTAAGAAGACGGTTTTTAGACATGGAGCTTGGACAAATAGCTCCTGTATATTTGTATGAATTAAGTCAATATCAAAAAGTCCTTACTCAGCGTAATCATTTGCTAAAAAAAATGCAAGGAAGCAGTAAGAGTGATGAAGCTATGCTAGATGTGTTTACACTTCAACTCGTTGAACATGGTGTAAAAGTGTTAAAAAAACGTTTTGAATTTTTGCGTCTATTGCAAGAATGGGCATCTCCAATTCATCGAGGCATTAGCAGAGGACTTGAAGAATTAGAAATAGTTTATAAACCAAGCATAGATGTATCAGAATCCATGGATTTGTCGAAAATAGAAGAAGTATACTATGAAAGTTTCCAATCTGTGAAACAACGTGAAATCTTCCGTGGTACAACCTTAATTGGGCCTCATCGTGACGATTTGCAATTCTTCGTTAATGGGAAAAACGTTCAAGTTTTTGGTTCGCAAGGACAACAACGAACGACCGCGCTTTCCCTGAAGTTAGCTGAGATCGAATTGATTTATTCAGAAGTTAACGAATATCCAATCCTTTTATTAGATGATGTGTTATCGGAACTGGATGATTACAGGCAATCACATCTGCTTAATACGATTCAAGGAAAAGTGCAAACGTTTGTAACGACGACAAGTGTTGATGGAATTGAGCATGATACATTAAAGCAAGCAAAAACAATTCATGTAACGAACGGCACAGTGGATTGTGGAGAAGAAGATAAATAACTTCTGTCTAAATGGAAAAGTAGGTGATCTTTGTGTCAATGGAACAAAAGCAAATGCAAGAGAATGCATATGATGAAAGTCAAATACAGGTGTTGGAAGGACTAGAAGCAGTTCGAAAACGTCCAGGGATGTACATTGGTTCGACGAGTGGAAAAGGTCTTCATCACCTTGTATGGGAAATTGTTGATAATAGTATTGACGAGGCATTAGCAGGATATTGTGATGAGATTAATCTAGTTATTGAAGAAGATAATAGTATTACAGTAACAGATAATGGTCGTGGTATTCCAGTTGGTACGCACGAGAAAATGGGGCGCCCCGCTGTAGAAGTTATTATGACTGTTCTTCATGCAGGCGGTAAATTCGGCGGAGGCGGTTATAAAGTTTCTGGCGGTTTACATGGTGTAGGTGCTTCTGTCGTGAATGCATTATCAACGGAATTAGAGGTATTTGTTCATCGTGATGGGCAAATCCATTATCAAAAGTATGAACGTGGTATTCCAGTTGCAGACTTAAAGGTGATTGGGGATACAGATCACACAGGAACAGTGACGCGTTTCAAACCAGATGCAGAAATTTTTACTGAAACTACGGAATATGAATTTGATACGTTAGCAACTCGTTTACGAGAACTAGCGTTTTTAAATCGTAATATTAAACTAACAATTGAAGATAAACGTGAACATAAACAAAAGAAAGAATTCCATTATGAAGGCGGAATTAAGTCTTATGTCGAGCATTTAAACCGCTCTAAAGAACCAATACATGAAGAACCAGTATATGTAGAAGGTTCAAAAGATGGAATTCAAGTTGAGGTTGCTCTTCAATATAACGAAGGATATACAACGAACATTTATTCATTTACAAATAATATTCATACGTATGAAGGTGGTACGCATGAAGTAGGATTTAAAACAGCGTTAACACGTGTAATTAATGATTATGGTCGAAAAAATAATATTTTAAAAGATGCTGATAGTAATTTAACTGGTGAAGATGTTCGTGAAGGTTTAACAGCCATTGTATCCATTAAACACCCAGATCCACAATTTGAAGGGCAAACGAAAACAAAACTTGGAAATAGCGAAGCAAGAACAATTACGGAATCAGTTTTCTCTGAAGCACTTGAAAAGTTTTTACTTGAAAATCCAAATGTCGCTCGAAAAATTGTAGATAAGGGAACGATGGCAGCACGCGCGCGTGTAGCAGCGAAAAAGGCTCGTGAATTAACACGTAGAAAAAGTGCGCTAGAAGTATCAAGCTTACCGGGAAAACTTGCAGATTGCTCTTCTAAAGATCCTTCTATTAGTGAAATTTATATCGTAGAGGGTGATTCAGCGGGTGGTTCAGCAAAGCAAGGGCGCGATCGTCATTTCCAAGCAATTTTACCGCTTAAAGGGAAAATTATTAACGTTGAAAAAGCTCGTTTAGATAAAATTTTATCAAACGATGAAGTACGTACAATTATTACTGCGCTTGGTACGGGTATTAGCGGAGACTTTGATATTGAAAAGGCACGTTATCATAAAGTTATTATTATGACTGATGCTGACGTCGATGGTGCTCATATTCGCACCCTATTATTAACGTTCTTCTATCGTTATATGCGTCAAATTCTTGAGCACGGTTATGTATATATTGCACAGCCACCATTATACAAAGTGCAACAAGGTAAGCGAGTTGAGTATGCTTACAATGATAGAGAACTTGAAACGATATTAGCGGAGCTTCCGAAACAGCCAAAACCAGGTATTCAGCGCTATAAAGGTCTTGGAGAAATGAATCCAACGCAGCTATGGGAAACAACAATGGATCCAGAAGTACGTTCACTTCTTCAAGTTTCGCTTCAAGATGCAATTGAAGCAGATGAAACATTTGAAATTTTAATGGGTGATAAAGTTGAACCACGTCGTAACTTTATCCAAGAAAATGCAAAATATGTGAAAAACCTTGATATTTAATGACTGATGACAGGAATCGGAGTATTCCTGTCTTCTACGTATAAATGAACATGATATATCGATCGGAAATGTAATGAGGAGGTGCTGGTTGATGTCAGACAACCAACAACAAGGCCGAATTCGAGAAATTAATATTAGCCAGGAAATGCGTACCTCGTTTTTAGATTATGCGATGAGCGTTATCGTATCTCGTGCACTGCCAGATGTTCGAGATGGGCTAAAACCTGTACATCGTAGGGTTTTATATGCAATGAATGATTTAGGGATTACTGCCGATAAAGCGTATAAGAAATCAGCGCGTATTGTTGGTGAAGTAATTGGTAAGTATCATCCACACGGTGATTCAGCGGTATATGAAACAATGGTGCGAATGGCCCAAGACTTTAGTCAACGTTATATGCTAGTAAACGGGCATGGTAATTTCGGTTCTGTCGATGGTGATTCGGCGGCTGCGATGCGTTATACAGAGGCAAAAATGTCCAAGATTTCTATGGAATTATTGCGTGATATCACCAAAAATACAATTGATTATCAAGATAACTACGATGGTTCAGAAAGAGAACCAATTGTATTACCTGCACGCTTTCCTAATTTATTAGTAAATGGTGCAACTGGTATTGCCGTTGGGATGGCAACGAATATTCCGCCGCATCAGCTTGGTGAAGTAATTGATGGGGTATTAGCGTTAAGTCACAATCCGGAGATTACAATCGCAGAATTAATGGAGTATATTCCCGGCCCAGATTTCCCAACAGCTGGTCAAATTCTTGGACGGAGTGGAATTCGAAGAGCGTATGAAACAGGGCGTGGTACAGTAATTCTTCGTGCAAGAGTAGAGATCGAAGAGAAGGCAAATGGGAAACAATCTATTATTGTAACTGAACTACCATATCAAGTGAATAAAGCAAGGTTGATTGAAAAGATTGCGGAGCTTGTTCGAGACAAAAAGATTGATGGTATTACAGATTTACGTGATGAATCAGATCGAAATGGTATGCGTATCGTCATGGAATTACGACGAGATGTAAATGCAAATGTGTTATTGAATAACTTATATAAACATACAGCACTTCAGACAAGCTTTGGTATTAATATGCTATCGCTCGTAAATGGGGAACCAAAAGTATTAAATTTAAAAGAATGTCTATATCATTACTTGGAGCATCAAAAGGTTGTTATCCGTAGACGTACTGCATATGAATTAGAGAAAGCAGAAGCTCGTGCTCATATTTTAGAAGGTTTACGCATCGCGTTAGATCATCTTGATGAAGTAATTACTCTAATTCGTAATTCGAAGACAGCAGACATTGCAAAGCAAGGATTAATGGAACGTTTTGGTTTAAGTGAAAAGCAAGCACAAGCAATTTTAGATATGCGTTTGCAACGTTTAACAGGGTTAGAGCGTGAAAAAATCGAACAAGAATATCAAGAACTACTTGCATTGATTGCGGAGTTAAAAGCAATTCTCGCAGATGAAGAGAAAGTTCTTGAAATTATTCGTGAAGAATTAACAGAAGTTAAAGATCGCTTCAATGATACACGAAGATCAGAAATTACAATTGGCGGTATGGAAGCAATCGAGGATGAAGATTTAATTCCAGAGCAAAACATTGTAATCACACTTACTCATAATGGATATGTGAAACGATTACCAGCTTCGACGTACAAAACGCAAAATCGTGGTGGACGTGGAGTTCAAGGTATGGGGACAAACGATGATGATTTTGTAGAACATTTATTAACAACATCTACACATGATCACATTTTATTCTTTACAAACAAAGGGAAAGTATACCGTACGAAAGGGTATGAAATTCCTGAGTATAGTCGGACAGCAAAAGGTATACCGATTATTAACTTATTAGAAGTAGATAAAGATGAATGGGTAAATGCAATTATCCCAATCCGAGAATTTAATGATAACCAATTTTTATTCTTTACAACAAAATACGGTATTGCAAAAAGAACGCCGCTTTCCTCATTTGCTAATATTCGTAACAATGGTTTAATTGCTATTTCTCTTCGTGAAGAAGATGAATTAATTTCTGTCCGTTTAACAACGGGTGAAAAAGATATGATTGTTGGGACGAGCAATGGGATGTTAATTCGTTTCCATGAACAAGATGTTCGGTCAATGGGACGTAATGCAGCGGGTGTTAAAGCTATTACACTCGGCGATGAAGATCAAGTTGTGGGTATGGAAATTGTAGAAGAAAGTATGGATGTTTTAATTGTTACGAAAAATGGTTATGGTAAACGTACTCCAGTTGAGGAATATCGTTTACAAAGTCGCGGTGGTAAAGGGCTTAAAACATGTAATATTACAGATAAAAATGGTAAGTTAATTGCTGTTAAGTCTGTGCACGGCGAAGAAGATATTATGCTTATTACAGCAGCAGGTGTGTTAATTCGTATGCCAGTTGATCAAATTTCTCAAATGGGACGTAATACACAAGGAGTTCGTTTAATTCGTTTAGAGGGCGATCAGGAAGTTGCGACAGTGGCAAAAGCACAAAAAGAAGATGAAGAAGAGAATCAAGGAAATGAAGAAGAATAAGGGAGAACCTCTCCCTTATTCTTTTTTTGAAAATAGGACTTGCTTATAAATTAGAAAATGTATATAATAAGCGAAGTCAGCAATTTTAGTTAATGAAAAGTTAAAAGAAATTGTTGACGGGAACAGAATATCATGTTATATTATAAAGGTCGCTAAAACGCGGCATTGAACTTTGAAAACTAAACGAAACAAACAACGTGAAACGTCAATTTTTATTTATGATGCTAGACAAACTTTATTGGAGAGTTTGATCCTGGCTCAGGATGAACGCTGGCGGCGTGCCTAATACATGCAAGTCGAGCGAACCGATTAAGAGCTTGCTCTTA